>CAYONS010000011.1:30473-37028 GCA_964405385.1 uncultured Syntrophothermus sp. | reverse complement strand
TCTGCGCCTTCCCCGGCAATAATTCCGGGAGCCGCTTGATAATATACACCGGCATTTCTAAAACACCCTTATGACATCGTAGGCCAAATCTTCAGATCCGGTAATGCAGGTAACGTTCTCCAAGTATTTTTGAGCCAGTTTTACCGCTTCCTTCACGTGCTCTTCGCTCGGGCGAGGCCAAGGATTGTTCCCGACGGGAAGGTAAGCGTCTATACGGTACGGCAGCGTACGGTCGATGTCGGCGACAAGCCTGGCAATACGTTCAATCTCATCCACATCAACAAGCCCAGGGATGAGCACGCTTTCCACGTACAGTTTCTTTTTCAATCGATATAACGAAACAAAGTTCTCTAGTATCCGCCGATTGCTCTTTCCGGCGTAGAAAGTATGAAGAGATTCGCTGTGGGCTTTTATGCTGAAAACCACAGTGTCTATGTGCTCAACGGGCGGCAGTCTCAAGCCGTTTGTAAGAAGTGTGTTCCGGGTGCCCAGCTCCACATGCAACCATTCTACAATACTGGGCAAGGCTGGATCAATGCTCGGCTCTGCACCCATTAAAATGACCTGTTCGACCTCGAGCCCCAAAAGAAGCGTTTTCAGTTGTTCCAGGTTCAGAAATTCTTTCGGCTCGCCTTCAGCCTTCACATTCGGGTCAAAAATACGCTCCCTCGTCTCGGCAAGATGGCAATCGTATATCTCCTTTTTAAGCAAACAAGCCCGGCAACGCAGATTGCAGCCCCAGAAATAAAGGCAGGCTATCCCGTAACCGGGCGAGTAGGTAAGGTGATAAACGTTTGTAGGTTGGTCTCTGTCTGTTCGGGTCACTGCCAAATCCCATCACAATCCCTTTTTTATTAATTATACGAGTTCGTAGATTAGAACCGTTCACTTTATCTCGAAACTGCAGCTTACAACTGCCGTTATCTCTTTCTGCAACGAGCTTGTAACATTGGTATCGTTTTGATTTTTAAGCATAACGGCAGCAAATAGGCTTAGGTTAACGCACACAGGGGGTTCCGATGTGTCAACCTCGAGATTGACACATCGGAACCCCCCGTGTGTCTATGTGTTTATTACTCGAACCTGTGGTACTCCTGTAACGACTTCGGAGGTTTCACCATCCCCTGACTTGCCAGGTATGCGGCTATTCCTTTGACCCCTGCCAAAGCAGCCGCCATGTTTGTAATGTAGGTCACCTTGTTTCTGATCGCTGCCTTGCGGATGTATGAATCATCCTGCTTACTCCTCCTCGTCGCCGGGGTGTTGATGACCAATTGTATCTCTTTGTTGGTAATGGCATCGAGCACGTTGGGTCTGCCTTCCGCTAGCTTTTTGATATACTCGCACGGCACGCCGTGTTCCTGCAGGTACCGGTAAGTTCCGGCAGTAGCCCTGATCCTAAACCCGAGCCTCACGAATTCCCTGGCGACTTCCAAGGCCTGCGGCTTGTCTTGGTCGTTCACGCTGATGAAGACGCTTCCCTCCGTGGGCAGAGGGGATAGGGTCGCTTCCTGGGCTTTGAAATAAGCCAGTTCAAAAGAATCGGCTAGCCCCAACACTTCGCCGGTAGATCTCATCTCCGGACCTAGAATCGGATCCACCTCCGGGAACATATTGAAAGGAAAGACCGCTTCTTTTACCCCGTAGTAGTTCAAAGGATTTCGCTTCAGGTCCTCTATCCTGTATTCTTCACCCATGGCATGGGCCATCATCACCTCGGTGGCAATCTTGGCCATGGGAATGTTGCACACCTTCGAGACCAGCGGAACGGTTCTTGAGGCCCTTGGGTTCGCCTCCAAGACATAGACCTTGTCTTCTGCTATTGCGTACTGAATGTTCATCAAACCGACAACGCCGAGTTCGCGGGCTATTTTCCTGGTGTAATCTTCAATAGTGGATAGATGGCGTTCCGGAATGGTCACCGGGGGGATTACGCACGCCGAATCCCCGGAGTGAATTCCCGCTAACTCGATGTGTTCCATGACAGCCGGCACAAAAGCATCCCTACCGTTGGCAATCGCGTCAGCCTCGGCTTCTATGGCGTTGGCCAAAAACTTATCGATGAGAATTGGCCTTTCGGGAGTCACGCCTACGGCGGCCTTCACGTACTGGCGCAGCATCTCCTCATCGTAGACTATCTCCATCCCCCGGCCACCAAGTACATACGATGGCCGCACCATCAATGGATAGCCGATGCGTTGCGCAACCTCGAGCGCTTCTTCTAAATTTGATGCCATTCCCGACTCCGGCATCGGAATCCCCAAACTGTCCATCATCTTCCGGAAGCGGTCCCGGTCTTCGGCGAGGTCGATGGTGTCAGGGGTAGTCCCCAATATCCTAACCCCTGCAGAAGCCAGCTCCTGGGCAATGTTCAGAGGTGTCTGCCCTCCAAACTGCACGATGACACCGATGGGCTTTTCTTTTTCGTAAATGCTCAGTACATCTTCCACCGTCACCGGTTCAAAATACAGCTTATCAGAGGTGTCATAATCGGTAGAAACGGTTTCAGGATTGCAGTTGACCATCACCGTCTCGTACCCCAGATCCTTCAGAGCGAACACTGAATGCACGCAGCAGTAATCAAACTCGATCCCCTGTCCGATGCGGTTGGGCCCTCCTCCTAGGATCATTACCTTGGGCCGATCGGAAACCGTAGTGCGGTCAGGAGCGTTGTAGGTAGAAAAGTAATAGGCTGCGTTCTCGACCCCGCTTACGGGTATGGCTTCCCACGCCTGCGAAAGCCCTAGAGCCAGACGGCGATCCCGGATTTCGATCTCGCTTAATCCCAAGAGCATCGCTAGGTACTTGTCGGCAAACCCGTCCTTCTTAGCCCTTACTAAGAGCTCGTCGGGCAGGTGTTTGCCTTTGTACTGCAGCAGTTCTTCTTCTAACTCTACCAATTCCTTCATCTGCTGGATGAACCAGGGCTTGATGTGAGTCAGCCTGTAGAGTTCCTCGACATCGGCCCCCTTACGAAGAGCTTCGTACATTATGAAGTGGCGCTCGCTCGTAGGTTCGGCCAGCATTGCTAAAAGGTCCTCCAGAGGTTTTTCGTGAAAATCCTTAGCAAAACCAAGCCCGTACCGGTTTATCTCCAGGGACCGGATAGCCTTCTGTAGTGCCTCTTTATAGGTTTTTCCTATGCTCATGACTTCACCCACGGCCTTCATCTGGGTGCCGAGCTTGTCTACAGCCCCGGGGAATTTTTCGAAGGCCCAGCGGGCGAACTTAACCACCACGTAGTCACCGGACGGGGTATACTTGTCCAGGGTTCCCTCCCTCCAGTAGGGAATCTCATCCAGAGTGAGTCCTGCTGCCAACAGACAGGAAATAAACGCGATGGGGAACCCCGTGGCCTTTGAGGCCAAGGCCGAAGATCGTGAAGTACGAGGATTGATTTCGATGATGACGACCCTTCCCGTCTTAGGGTCATGTGCGAACTGAATGTTCGTACCGCCGACAACTCCAATGGCTTCCACCACCCGGTAGGCATAATCCTGAAGCCTCGCCTGGAGCTCGGGGCTTATCGTAAGCATGGGGGCCACACAGAAAGAATCTCCCGTATGCACCCCCATCGCATCCACATTTTCTATGAAACAAACGGTTATTTTTTGATTCTTGGCATCCCGTACAACTTCCAGCTCAAGTTCTTCCCATCCCAAAACCGATTCCTCAACCAAAACCTGTCCCACGAGACTTGCTGCCAATCCGCGGCTGACTACTGTCCTGAGTTCTTCCAGGTTATAGACCAAGCCGCCTCCGGTACCTCCCAAAGTATAAGCCGGCCTTATAACCACCGGGTACCCCAGTTCTCTTGCTATCTCCTCTGCTTCCTCCACGCTGTACGCCGCCCGGCTCCGGGGCATTTCGATCCCCAGGCGTTCCATGGTTTCCTTAAATACGGTGCGATCCTCGCCCTTCTCTATCGCATCAACTTCAACGCCGATAACCTTGACCCCGTATTTGTCCAAAACCCCTTCCTTGTACAAAGCGGACACCAGGTTAAGTCCTGACTGTCCTCCCAAGTTGGGAAGCACTGCATCCGGGCGCTCCTTGGCAATGATGGCAGTCAAAGACTTGACTGTAAGCGGCTCGATGTAGGTGATGTCCGCAATTCCGGGATCCGTCATTATGGTTGCCGGGTTCGAGTTTACCAACACTATCTCGTACCCCAGCTTCTTTAAGGCCTTACAAGCCTGAGTCCCCGAATAGTCAAACTCACACGCCTGTCCGATAATTATCGGGCCTGACCCGATGATAAGGATCTTGTTAATATCCGTCCTTTTGGGCACGTGATCACCCTCCATTAACCGGGCATTCTCGCCCATGTTGTGCTCGTGGCGGCCTTCTCGTGACCGCCTTTATGATTATAAAGTTAATCGTTTTCCCCGTAAAGGTATTTTGTGAGTATACATGCTATGTATTCTAGATACACTGAACATCGCCTATTTTAGGCCACTCTTGCCGCTTTTTTCTCACTGCTCCCCCACAGTTTGCACTTTCTGCGGCTCTCGAGGCAGCTCATCCAAGAACTCTACATCCAAAAGTACCCTGTTGTTCTTCGTCGCTCCAAGTTCCTGCAAACGGCGGGCAGCAGGGAGGAGTCGCGTCTGCCATGAACCGACGGCCTGGTTGAACGCCTCAACAGCACTGTGAAGACCCCGCCGCATACCGGTCAAGTGCTCGGAGAAAACGCACGCCCTCTCGAACAACTGACGCCCGGCCTCTACTACTTTTTCCGCGCTCTCACTCGCCTGTTTCTGCTGCCACCCATACGCCACGGCCTTGAGCAGGGCGACTAAAGTGACAGGTGTTGCCAAAAGCACTCTCCGGGAAAAGGCATCCTCAATCAAGGCAGGATCCTGCTCGACCGCCGCGCCAAAATACGGTTCGCCCGGCAGGAACATGACAACAAAATCAAGGCTCAAACCCAGGCGGCTCTGGTACTCTTTTGATCCCAACACCTGCATATGATTTCTCACTGCCCGGGCATGCCGTTTGAGGGCTGCGTTCTTGGTTTCGTAGTCTTCCGCTTCTGCGGCTTCCAGATAGGCTTCTAGAGGTGTCTTGGCATCGATAACTATTAACCGGCCATTGGGAAGATGGACCACCATGTCAGGACGAACACGGCCCTCTTCGCCGTTCATGCTGAACTGAGCGGTGAAATCGCAGTACGGAGACATACCGGACATCTCTACAACCCTCTGTAGAGTCATCTCTCCCCAGCGTCCCCTAATTTGAGGACTTCTCAACGCCTGGACCAGTTTTCTCGTCTCCGTCTGAAGCGTCTGTTGGGCCTGACTCAGTTCCTCCAAGTGTCTGGTAATGCTTCCGTAAGCCTCCCGACGAGCCTTCTCTATCTCTCTGAGTTCTCTGTCGTAATTCTCCAAAGTCTGCTTCAAAGAAACCACAAGCGACTCGATAGCCTGTCTCCCCTGGCCCAGGTCTCCTTGAGCCTTGATCAGAACTGATTCCATGCGCTCGCGGGCGAGATCCAAAAACGTCTGGTTGTTCTGCCTCAGAGCCTCGGCCGCCAAGCTCCGGAAGGCATCAGTGAGCTTCTGCACAGCTTGGTCGAGGATCAGCCGCTCTTCCTCAAGCTTTCTTTCGCTCTGCTCCAGCAGGGTTTCCGCTTTTGTTCTTGCCTTTATCTCTTCGTCCAGTCGTTGCCGGCTGAGTCTCAGCTCCTCTTCTGCTCGAACTAAGCGGTCTTTGGACTCAGCGGCGCGGCTTTCAGCAATCCTGACCCGGGACCGCCCGTCCAGCCATACCGCCAGCCCCCCTAACACGAACCCGATGCAGAGATACAGTAATTCCATAACTGGGTGTCCCTCCGTTCGCGCGAACTGTGATGCGTTCGAAATATGCCCATTCTGCCTATCGTTTCCTGGCGCCGGTCAACCGCAGACGTCTATCCCGCAACTGGATCTAACAAACGCCTCTGCTTCTTCCTCGCTCTCTATTTCTCCTTCGATCTCCTTTTCAGCTACCACCTTCAACACTTTTCCGACCTCGGGCGAAGGCCCGATACCCAGTATCATCATTACTTTCTCGCCGTCTATATACCTCGGCAGCCTGTACCACCTGTTTCCCTCCGTTATTAGAAAATGCAAGAAATCACAAACGAACTCCTCATACGGTTGTTGTTCTACGTCACCACAGGCCATCTTAACGGCCGTGACGTACGCCAGCGAGGATACAAGTATGAAAGCAGCCCGGTCCCCGTACTTATTGACAAACCGCCTTTTAGCGCAAGCCGATTCGCCGTTATTCAAGAACAGGTAATAGGGGCGCATATACCCGTCCACCACTGACTCGACAATCCTGCGCTCCCACACAGCCAGGTTCCACCTTTCGAAGACGGCTCGGGCAATATCGAGGCCGGTTTTTTCCTGGCCGGAAGGTCCTGCCCCTTCTTCCTCCATAACGGCGGGCAAAGGTTGAGGTAAATCGCAGAGAAGTACCCCTAACTTAAGCGCAGGCTTCCAGTCCTTAGTCAACCCGCTGACGGCAGCTGCAAGAAGCTCCCCTACCCTTCCGAACCTACCCTGCGCT
>CAYONS010000011.1:0-30373 GCA_964405385.1 uncultured Syntrophothermus sp. | reverse complement strand
ATCTACCGTAAAATCCCGGCGCCCCAGATTCGCTGTTATGTCTCCTTCTTTCAGGATTTCAATATCGACACAGAAATTGCCGTTTCCCCCAGGCAGAACTAACCGGTACATGCCGAACCGTCGCGACAGCTCCACAAGGGTAGCCTTCAATTGAGATGCCAACAAGGGCACGAGATCCTCAGGACCACTGATGACCAGATCTACATCCACAGGATCCCTACCCAACATCAGGTCTCTAACACAGCCTCCAACCATCCAGGCATCTGCCTTACCCTTCAGGATACGGCTAATCTCCCCCACAATTCGAAGAACTCCTTCAGTCACTTGTGCACCACCGCAACCTTCGGTCGATCAGCCCGTCTGCCCATAAATTCTCCCGAATTCATGCATAAAGGCGAGCGAAATATAGAAGTTTACGACTGAAGCAGCAACGATGCCGATGACAGGTACAAGCGATAATCCCATCGCCACCAAGATCAGGAGAACTGCGTATACGAGGTATGTGATAAAGTATTCCTTGATGACTGCCCTTATTTTGCCCCATATATCCCCGAATTCAAAGGCTGCACCGAATCTGTCGCACGCCGCGTAGTGCACCCAAACCATAGGAATAAAGAAACCAAAGAGCAAAGCCAAAATCAGTCCTACAAGCCAACCTGCTCCAAAACCGACAACATGCCACGTCTGATATCCTCCACCCAGAGCCGATACAGCGCCTATCCCCCACCCTAGAACCATTACTGCCAGCGGTATCAGCAAATATACCAGTGATATAACCGAGACAACAAATCCTCTCACAAAGAGGTCCAGCCAGTTCTCCCACGCCGGAAGTTCGTCTTTGGCTTCTATTCCTTTTTTCGCCGTCTCTACCAGGTAACCGTAAGCAACGAAACTGACAATGGGGATAAACAGCAATATCCCCCCGATGACTGTCTTTAGCGCCCAGTCCCGGTCCTTGGCCGGCTGTTTCAACACCCTCTCGATGTCCACCTGATATACCCCCTTCTTCCCTTTGTATTTCCTTACCATCTTCGCCTACTCCAACCATACCACATATCTCCAACACATACCAACAGGCGGGGCATACATAGTCCAGAGCACACATCTTACAAGGAAAGACTCTTCACGATGCGGTCTCAACGCAATTACCCGCGTGCCTGCCTCAACCAAACCGCTGCCAGATACAGAACAACGGTTACAGCTAACAACCACAACATGGCAGTCGCCAAGTCGCCCTTGCGACAAAAGTGGTAGCCTAATCCCGTGTAGATTAAAGCTGTGGGCAATTTACCGATAGCAGAAGCCAATGTAAACACACGAAAGGACACGCCCCCTACCCCCGCAGCCACGTTGATAAGCGGAGTAGGAACTATGGGAATTATACGGGCCAAGATAATACCCCAGAAGCCGTAGTGAGGGTTTATGTGTCTCAACTCCACTTGGTACCGCTGCGACACCTTGCGGCTGAAGTAATCATATCCCAGATAGCGGGCTACGACGAAAGCAGCACATGCACCGCTTAAGGCTCCCAGCCACGCTAGAAGAAAACCTTCCAAAAAACCGAAAAGCATTCCTGCTGCCCCAGCCAAAATAAAGTACGGGAATACGGGGAAAACCGCCTGAATAAAAAAAAGCCCGAAAGCCACTAACGGCCCCAGGCCATGATAGCTGCTAATGTACTTTGTGGCCTCAGACACGCTTAAACTTTCCATCACTGGCTCTGCCACACTCCTCCGACATGCGTCCGGAAAACAGCGGTTATCATGGCCTGCCCGGAGGATGCCGCCACAAACCAGCCCGGGCAGGCCGCTCGATCCATCCCTGCCGACGACTGCGCGCAATGCTCACAACCCGTTCCGACACCTTGCAACGTCAAGAGGGTCTGTTGCTATCTCGGGTCATTATCACGACAGGAAATGCCGCTCTAACCATCCCATGGTCAGGTTTTCCCTGACTTCATGGCTTGTGGTAAACCTGTGGTCGCTTCCCTCAACCAAGTGAACTTCCGCATTTTCTCCCAAAACCTCGCCCAAAAACCTTGCGTTTTCGGGACTCACTACTTCGTCCTTCAACCCGTGCACAACGAGTACGGGGCGGTTTCTCACCTTTTGTACATATTCTACCATATTATGGTTGCATAAATCAGCAGCAAAATCAGGTTCCAGCGAAAACTCGCCCCAATCGTCGGTCACCGAAACCTTGACGCCTCTTTTCATGGCTTCAAATGCCTCGGGCATCATCGCAGAAAAAGTTTCCACTACAAAAACGGGGGTTGACCACAAGACCAGTCCCTTGACCCTATCATCCCCGCTGGCTTCAACCAGAGCGGTACTGCCTCCGAAACTCCGGCCGACGACCACACAAGGAGCCTCAACCCGAGAACACACCCAATCGATCACATCCCTCAGGTCCTGAGCCTGTCCGGACAGGGTAACACGGGAAAAATCACCTTCGCTTTCTCCACTCCCGGCAAAATCAAAGGCTACCAGACACCCTCCTTTTTCTGCTACCTTTTCTCCGAAGCCGTAAATCCTGCCTGCATTTTCTTTGCTTCCGCGAAAACCGTGGGCGACTACTATCGAGCACCGCACACCGGAATCGGGTTTGAAAACAAGAGCCGCCAGCTTATTACCGCTGGTCACAGGAACGAAAACCTTTTCCCAGCTCAACCTTACCACCTCTCACATCGGCTTCTTTGGCTTCTGCTGGTCTTCGGACTCGAATCTCACCTTATTCTTGCACATGTCGCAGATGTAAGTGGTTGAAGGTTTGGCAATCAGCTTCGGGTAGTCCGGGTTATCCTCACCTATCTCATATTTTTTCCCGCACAAGGCGCAACGAGTGACTACCGGCATAAACGCTCCCCCTTTCACAAATCCTCTCCCATTTAATTGTAATCGACAGGGTTATGAACCGAACACAAAAAAGATGATGTTGATACTGACGCAACGCCGCCGATTCTCAAGGAAAAAGGCACCTGCCGGCATTCCGGTAAGGTGCCTTACCCCAACACGGTAATCCTTTAATTGTTTACCTTGAACAGTTCTATAGCTTTTTCCAGTTCCCCGATAGCCTGGTTTAGTTCTTCTATGGAGGCGTTGACTGCCTGCAAGCCCGCCATCTGTTCTCCAGCCAGAGCATCTATGGTCTTTGCCGCTTCCGCAGTCTTCTGAGCAGCCTCTGCCGTCTTGTTGACCGCCTCCAGAGCGGTGTCGGTTCCTGCCGCCATTTCTTCGCTGGCCGCAGACACTTCCTGGGCGTGTTCGGATATCTTCTTTATGGCATCGATTATCGCCTGGAAGGCCATGCCCGACTTGGCCACAACCTGGATGCCGTTGGCAACCTCGCGGGTACCAGCATCCATTGCCTGAACCGCCCTTCCCGCCTCTTGCTGAATCTCGCTTATCAACACTGCTATCTTCTTGGCCGCCTCTGCTGATTCTTCGGCCAGCTTGCGGACCTCTTCCGCAACCACAGCAAACCCGCGCCCCTGTTCGCCGGCCCGGGCCGCTTCAATAGCGGCGTTGAGAGCAAGCAGGTTCGTCTGTTCCGCGATGCCAGTTATAACGTCAACTATCTCTCCGATCTTCTGTGATTTCTCGCCCAATCCTTGTACTATTCCCGCCGTAGAATTGACGGTGTCGCTGATGATTTCCATCTGCCGGACAACCTGTTCTACCTGAACGCCGCCTTCTTCTGCAGTGGCATTCGCCCTTACCGAGGCGTTGGACGATTCCTGGGCCCCCATGGCTACCTGCTGGATACCGGCCGACATCTCTTTGATGATTTCACGAGTCTGGCGGGCCATGTCCAGCTGCACCTCAGCATTGTCGGCCATGTCCTGGCAACTACCGGTCATGCGCTCCATCAAGCGCGCGCTGGCATTGGTCCTCTTTTTCAGTTCGGCAGACACGCCGCCGACATTGCGGGCCAGCTTTTGCGCCTGACCCACTACGGCCGATATCTTGTCGATCATGATGTTCAAAGAAGCGCCCACTCTTCCTATCTCATCTTTGGCTTCCATCTCGACCTTACGGGTGAGATCTCCCTCAGCAGCCCGCTTGATGCTTTCCTCAATCACCTGTAGGGGATTAGCAACCGTTCGCGATAACAGATAGGCTGCTATGCCAGCAAGGACAATGCCTACCAGAGTGCCCCACAACATGTTACGCGCCAAACGCCCCGCCATCGCATCATAAGGAGTAGCAGGCACCCCTACGTAAAACATTCCTATAATTTCCCCATTGGTGTCTTTTACAGGCACATATGTAGTAAGATTCCGGGTACCGGCGACATCAGCCTCCCCGACAAATTTCTTGCCTTCCTTTAGTACCGTTTGCGCCACCTCGGGAGCACACTGGGTCCCCACCTTGCGGACTCCGTCAACTTTAACGTTGGTCGCTACCCTGGTGTCTCCCTTAAAGATGGTGCAGGTATCTCCTGTCCTTTCTCCTACCAAATCGACCAGTTCAAAGTTGTCTTCCATCAAGACATTGCCTTTGTACAGTTTGCCATCAGGCCCTATGGACCAAGCTCCTGGGTACTTTTCTTCAATCAGCGCCAGCCCCATATTCAGGTCAGAATCGAGTTTCTCTTCAGCTGCTTTGATGATCTCATTTTTGAACGCTGTGGACGCGTAATAGGCTATGGAACCTGTGACCAAAATGATCACAAGGGTGAAAACCACCATTAGCCTGGTTCCTACGTTGAGCCTCATTCTCCCCATCTCCTTTCACGAGTGTCTTTCGCTTGTGGCAAGCCTGTAAATACATACGTCGGTGTTATCGAACAGTCTACAGATGATGACGATGTGCTTCGGCAAGAGCCACTTTCTCCCCGCAGTGCGGGCAGAAAAGGTTTCCCTTCTCATCAGCAACCAACCCTAAAACTCGCGCCACATCACTCACTTTCAGGTCGCCCAGCATTATATCCTCCGCATCCAACTCTCCCAGCGACTTAAACCCGAACTCCCACCTCGGCATCTGAACCCACAGGTTGTAAAGGACCCGGTACCAATTGCTCAAAACGTACCTCAGGTCATACATCCTGGTAGCAAGCTCCATCTCTTGGAGAAACTCGCTAAAAGTTCGGCTGTTCAAGGCCACCCGTATGACCTCATTGCTTCTTAGATTGCCCCTGCTGAAACTGTCCAGTATAGGTTCTAAAGCTTCCCGTATTTCACTACAAAGATCCAGGTGCAAAGCACGCCCTAAATCATCCATGCTGAACGATAGAGCAACTTGGTATTTCTCCCTGGTCTCCAAAACAGCATCCGGGTCTTTAACCTCGGGCAGGTGAACGATCTCTTGTCCCCGCACGACTAGCCTTTCGTCCTTTTCCAACTCTTCCACTAGCCGGTCCCACCATGGCGTAAGCCTAAGATTGGCTAGCTTCTCTACTCCTGCCACTGCCTCAGCAAGAGGCATGGCTCCGGTCAAGCGGAGCAGCGCAAATAAGTAATCTCGTCCCCGGCGCAACACCCTGGCACCCACGTTGCTATCGGTCCGGTCCAAGTCCTTTTCGATGGCTTCGACTATATCATAAGGAATCCCCCCTTCTTTCCACTCCTGCAAAGCCAAGGACAGAGCTTTCCTAAGATAAGTCTCGGTCTTCCCGCGTTCCTCAGGAATAAAAAAGGAAACTTTCCCTAATCCCCAAAAATCGGAAAAGTCTCCCCCTTGCTCATCTATGCGGATGTGAAATTCGCGAAGCGCCTTCTTGTAGTCCCCGTCTCTCAAGCTATTCCATCCCGAACAGGTTCCCTGCATTAAAGTCTTCCTTTCTCTCTGTCCGATGCTCTTCAGCTCCACAAAAGAACCAGCAGCCGTGAAACGCAATCCTCACACATAATCAGACCGAACTGCATCCCGAACCTCATACATTCTTCGCACATCAGAACCCCGCACATCAGGCACTTGCGAACCGCCTCCAGCTCGCAGTGTCGCTCACAAAAAAAGGACACAGCTTTCGGGCCCCCTCGATCCGTTAATCGAGTCCTTTCGACATCCACCTTGTTTTTCCTTCTTGCTCTCGCAAAATTGTCTTTAAAATAGTGAAACAAGTCACATTGTCGTTTTACTTAATGACTTTCATGTAGGATACGTGGTCGTAGTTATAAACGCCGACGATATGACCTTCCGCGTCGTAGAGATAGTCCCTGGACGGTCCACCTATATAAACCGTCCCCTCTTTAGAAACGCCAAGCTCCTTTACATACCCGATCAACATCGACCCGTCGCTGAAGTGGATTTCCACCTTCAGCAGTTGCCCCTCTTTATCCACCTGCTTTATCCCGGTAATTTGTGCCCAGTCCATGCTGAACCCGACCACTATCCCGACCGCCAGCAGTATCAAGGCGACAAATACCCAGCCCCACCGCCTGCTCATCTGGCCTTCCTCCTCGACCTCGTCCTCGTCGCCCGGGGTAGACTCTCGTAGCCGGTCCCCCGGCCCCCTTCTCTTGCCCTTCGCTCGGCCCATTCGGCCAACTGCCGGTTCACCAGATAGTGAACACTGTCCTTAGTGAATTCGCCATTCGCCTCTTTCGTCCCGGCAGGCTTCCCCATGAGTATTTCAATTCCCTCGTTTACGTGGCCTATTGCCCAGATAGAGAACTGCCCTTTTCGAACCGCTTCGACAATCTCATCAGGAAGCATAAGATTCTTTACGTTCTGTTTAGGGATTATTACCCCTTGACGCCCGTCAAAGCCCTTCATTTTGCATACCTTGAAGAATCCCTCTATTTTCTGGTTTACTCCCCCGATAGGCTGGATCTCGCCGTTTTGATTGATAGACCCAGTAACCGCTATACCCTGCCGGATGGGAACTCCGGAAAGACTGGAAAGTATGGCGAATAACTCAGCGGCCGAGGCGCTGTCGCCTTCTATTCCTTCGTAAGTCTGCTCGAAAGTCAGGCTGCATGATAGGGAAAGCGGTTTATCCTGAGCATACTGGGCTCCCAGGTACCCCGCCAGAGTCAATACCCCTTTGGCGTGAATACTCCCACTCATCCGCACTTCCCGCTCTATGTTGATGACGCCTTTTTCTCCCATGAAGGTCCGAGCCGTTATCCGGCATGGCTTGCCAAACCAATAGTCCCCCAACGAATATACCGCTAATCCGTTGATCTGCCCCACTGCTTCGCCGTGAACATCTATGATGATGGTTCCTTCGCGGATAAGCTCAAGGATCTTGGCTTCCAAAAGATCAGATCTAAACCGTCTTTCTTCTATCGCCTTTTGCACGTGCCGTCTCTCAACCAGGTCGCATTTTTCATATGATGCCCACACATTGGCCTCAAAGATGATATCGTTTATCCGATCAAACAGGGTAGTAAGCTTTTCCTGGTCTTCGGCCAGCCAGGTCCCGTAGTCGACCAGGGCTGCCACTGCTTCTCGTGTGAAATGGCGCAGCCCGTGTTTCCTAACCACACAGCTAACAAACTGAGCATATTGAGCAATGTGCCCCTTGGTTCGGGGCATTTCCACCTCAAAGTCAGCCCTTATCTTAAAAAGCTGCCGGAATTCCTCGTCATAGGTGTAAAGCAAATAGTACATCAGAGGCTCGCCTACAAGCACCACTTTTACTTCTACCGGCATAGGTTCCGGTTCTAGAACCTCTGAACTGGTCACACTGAAAGTCTTCAACACGCTTTCGATAGTGATTTCCCTGTTTTTGAGAACCCTCTTCAATGTATCCCACACGAAAAAGTTTTTTAAGATATCAGTCACTTGCAGAATAAGGTAGCCTCCGTTGGCACGGTGTACGGCTCCTGCTCTCACTCGAGTGAAATCCGTAGACAGTATGCCGAACTCACTTTCGTACTCAATAGTGCCAAAGAGGTTGGCATACGTGGGATTGGTTTCGTAAATAACCGGAGCGTGGTCTCGTCCCTCGTTGTCTACGAGAACATTTACTTTGTACCTCTTGAAAGTAGCCCTCTTGTCTATGCGCCGGAAAAGAGCCGCCGGCAACTGCATCTCTTCTTGCTGTTCCGTAAACAGCTCCAGGTTCTCCAGCACGTCGTTGTGAACTTCTTCTAAATACGAGACCACCTTGGCATATCCCCGATAACTCTCGTAAAGAGCAGCAAAGCATGGAACCATCACGGTCCTGGCAGTCTCCAACTCCAGAACCCGCATCTTTTCTCGAACCGTCCGTTCGAGTTCCTTGTATTCGCGCATAGCCTCGCTAATTTTTTCCTGGAGAGCCTTGCTGCGCTGCAGCAACTGCTGTTTTGTGTCTTCATCCAGAGATGCGAACTCTTCCGGATCCAGCGGCTTGCCGTCCCGCACGGGAATGGTGCTGATGCCGTGCTGGGTGCGGGATATGGTAAACCCTTCCGACTGGGCCATTTTCTCCAGTTTCTGGTACATCATATTAGTGCTTTCCATAAAACTTCCGAGTATTCTGTTCTTGTGTAACTCGAAATGCTGGCTTTCGAAGGCCTTAGGAATCATTTTCCGGAGGTTTTCGATCAACCGTTCCATATCCCGGGCAAACCGCCTGCCCCTGCCTGCCGGGAGGCGCAAGAGCCGGGGACGGTCGGGACTACGGAAATTAAAAACGTAGCACCAGTCAAACGGAGGAGGGTCTTGTTGAGCCCTCTTTTCCACCAGATTCTTGGCCAGCGTGACCTTACCGGTTCCGCTGATCCCCGCAAGAAATATATTGTAACCTTCGTTCTTTACATCAAGACCGAAGCGTACCGATTTAACTGCCCGTTCTTGTCCAATAATGCCTTCGAGAGGCGCAACATCCGCTGTAGTTGCAAATTTGAACTGCTTGACGTCGCATAACTTCCTCAGTTGGTTAGGTCTTAGCTTTCCCAGAAGTGCCACCCTCCTCAAAACTCCCTATTTCACAACTCATATTTGAAAACAGAACCCTGTCTCCCCTTTGAGCACTTTGGTGCCGAATCGGGCATACAGCTGAGCCGCTGCGTAAAACCCGGTACAGTGGGAAACAATCAGTTTCTCTACATCGTATGATTCCAATGCCCGAAAAGTCTTTTCAAGTCTTTCCTGTCCGGCAGTCATTAGATGGGTTCCGCCTATGAAAGCCAGGATCCTGCGGCGGTTTGTAACCTTCCGAGCGTAATCCAGGGTATTGATCAGTCCGGAGTGAGCACACCCACTGATGACGATGAGTCCTTCCGGGTGGTCTATGAACACCGCCTGGTCGTCGGGCAGGAGATCCGTTTCATAGGCACCGGTTTCGTTTCGGCGGTATAGAAACCTTCCTCCTGTGTCTTCGTAGGAATTAGCACGTGGTATGGCTCCTGACAACAACACACCTGGCCACAATTCGGACAACGATGTGGCTTCTACAGCAGTGCTGCCCAGCTCTGCCACCCTTTCCCGGGTAAGCTTCATACCAATAAAGCGGGGTTCTTCTGAGCCCCACATACCTTGAACGAATTTCGGCAGCCACGCGTGGGGATGAATAAAAACCCGGCGCCCTTGCCTTGCCAGGAGCAAGGCCTCCAGACCCCCAGTGTGATCGAAATGCCCGTGACTTATCACCACGTCTTGGATTGAATCGAGATCAATCCCCAGGGTCTTGGCATTAACGAACAAGGCACCTTTCGAACCCGTATCGAACAAAAACCGATAACTTTCAACCTCCACTAGAGCCGCAAATCCGTATTCCCCAACCAGTCTTGGATCGGGAGTCGTGTTTTCTACCAGTATAGTCACCTTTACCCGCACGCGCATCCCTCCATATCGCCCGGACAGGTCTCCGGTTTTGCGCTAAACTGTAACTATTTTCCCCTTTTTGAAGCGCAAAATCAATAGAAACCCGCAAACAAGTCTCCCCACCAGTACTGGTGAGCATAACATATCTCGCCTGGCTCTGTCCCTTTAACGAACGCCGCCTTTATAGTCCTCGGGCATGATTCGCTGGCCGCCAATCCCGTATCCGCACAAACCCTAACCTCGATGATGTTGTCAGGAACACTAAAGTACTCGACAGGTAGCTTCTCCGATGCTTTACGAATGAAGTTAGCCCATATGGGTCCGGCAACTTGCCCACCGGGCATGTTAACCGTTCTGTTCGGAGTATCGTAGCCGACCCATACCGCGCACGACAGCTGCGGTGTATAACCGACAAACCAGGCATCTCGGTATTCTTGAGTGGTTCCGGTTTTCCCCGCAGCCGGTCGGCCCACCAGGCTTTTAAGATGGGAAGCCGTGCCACCCGGTTCTAATACTCCGGTCAGCATATCCGTTACGATGTAGGCGTTCTCGCGCGAAAGCAGCCTTGAATGCTGGGGCGGGTGTTCCTCTAGGACGTTTCCGCTTCCATCCACCACCTTGATGATGGCAATGGGTTCGGATTTCACCCCCCCGTTGGCAAAGGCAGTTAAGGCCGAAGCCATCTCCAAGGGAGTAACTTCAGACGTCCCGAGCGCCAACGACAGCACTGGCCTGATCCTGCCTTTAAAACCGAATCTTTGCGCCCACGCAGCGAACTTCGCAGGCCCTATGCTGTTGTTGAGCTTTACCGATACCACGTTATCTGAGACCATTATGGCTTCTTTGAGGGTAAAACTCCGATAATGGTAGGGCTCGGTGCCGTAGTCGGTTGGACGGTATATAGTGCCGTCTGGTTGAGGAAATTCAACCCAATCACAGCTGAAAGTCGACGCAGCGGTATAACCCTCTTCTAAAGCCAACGAATACAAAAAGGGTTTGAATGCCGACCCGGGCTGCCGGTAAGCGTTGATGGCCCGATTGAACTCACTTTGTGCAAAGTCCCTGCCGCCTATCATAGCCTTGATATAGCCATTTTTTGCATCAACCGCTACCAAAGCCGCCTGCAGATCCCTGTCTTTGTTTTTCAGGGTCTCATCGTAGGCTTCTTCAGCCGCTTCCTGCATATCCAAATCAAGCCCCGTATATATCTTGAGTCCGCCTTGGTACACCATACGGGCCCCATATTTCTTCACCAGATAATCTATAACCATATCAGCAAAATACGGAGCGTCTCCCTTGATGAACCGGGCCCTTTTATACTGGAGCTTCTCATCAAAAGCCCGACGAGCTTCTTCGCTTGATATTTTCCCTTCCTTGACCATTCGTTCGAGAACCACTGCCTGACGAGACTTGGCAGCTTCAGGATTGGCAAAAGGGTTGAACCGGCTCGGACGTGCCGGAATTCCCGCTAAAAGAGCACTTTCAGCCAAATCAAGATCGGAAGCTGATTTGGCAAAATAGGTACGGGCAGCCGCCTCCACCCCATATGCTCCATTGCCGAAATAAATGGTATTAAGGTACATTTGAAGTATCTCATCCTTCGTATAATGTTTCTCGAGAAGAAATGTAAAGTAGAGCTCTTTGATCTTGCGGGTTAAGGTACGTTCCTGTGTCAGAAAAAGGTTTTTCGCCGTCTGCTGGGTAATGGTGCTTCCCCCCTCGACCACTCGCATTTCTCGCAGATTGACCAGCAAGGCCCGCAGAACCCCGCCCAGGTCGATTCCGCGGTGTCGGTAAAAGTTCTTGTCTTCCACAGCGATAAAGGCGTCTATGATATAAGGGGAAACCTGGTCTAGCCCCACGCTGATGCGGTTTTCCTGGTAGATCCCTTTTACTTCACGCCCGTTAATGTCATAAATCGTTGACATCTGAGGAACGTTAAGTTCGGGTATTCTCCAAGCAAAACCGGCTGATGCTCCCACAGCCATAATCAGCGCAGTAATAGCAATACACAACGCCATTCTCCGCACGCCAATTCACCTCATGCCTAATTTTCCCAGGCAGAAGCAACTCTATCCGTACGGAATTTGCCGGGAAAAGCCGTATTGACAAGGCTACGCGGTCGCCGTATATTGGTTATGGGCTTAAGCCTATGCCTTTACAGAAAGGACGGTGGTAAGATGGACCCCATACCCATACCCTGTTCAAGACTGACCGCGGTTTATGCCGTTCGTCAATTGCTAACCAGGAGGGTCGCATTTTGCCACCTCAAGGGGGAGACCCTCCTATAGAAAGGAGGGTGTCTATTGATCAAAACCTACTTCTACAACCATGCCGAGAACGCGATGTACCACGATGTCGACCTGGAGCAAAAAGATAGCCTGCTCAGTTCACCTCATAACCTGCTTTGGATAGACGTATATGATTGTACTGAAGAAGAACTCAGATACATTGGTCAGATCTTTGATTTTCACCCGCTGGCCATCGAAGACTGCCTGCAGGAAAATCCACGAGCCAAAATCGACCGCTACGATGATTACAGCTTCTTCGTTTTTCATGCCCTTCGCTATTATGAAGACGCCGGTGAAGACGAAGAAGAGATAGCCAGCATAGAGCTCGATGTATTTTTAGGCCCTAACTATATCGTGACTATACATCCGGTCGCCTTGTGGGCTGTAGGGAAGGTAGCGCGCGTCTCCCGGTACAGTGCCGAGTTCATGAACCGGGGTCCGGATTACCTTTTGTACAGCATAATCGACAATATCGTAGATGACTACTTCCCCATCATCGAACGCCTGGCTGACCGGATCGACGAATTGGAAGACGACATATTCACCAGTGCTCACTACGAAATAAACGAAGAAATGTTGGCCCTACGCCGCACCATTCTTCTTATGCGCAAGGTTCTTCTGCCGCAGAGAAGGCTGTTTGCCAACATGCACGGACGCTATCCGTTTTTGATTCGCGAAGAAAACAAGCCCTACTACCTAGATGTAGTGGACCATTTAGACCGAATATTGGATTCAGTTGACGCGTTCCGCGACTTGGTCACGAACTCGATGGAAATCTACTACTCAATCATCAATGTCCGGACTAACGAAATAATGCGAGTACTGACCATCGTATCAACGATAATGATCCCGCTTACTTTCATCACCGGGCTGTACGGAATGAACGTGGAGATCCCGCTTCAAGATAACCCCTTCTACTTCTGGTATATCCTCGGGGGCATGGGGGTCCTGGCCGGTTTCATGCTATTTATCTTCCGGCGCAATCGTTGGATATAGACCAAAGGGATTCGCTCACAAGAGTGTCCGGGCCCCTTTTGGTTTTCCCTGTGGACCGCCCCGGTCAAATTCCTGGTCCTCTCTCCTACAGCCTGCGAGCCAAGGTGGCTGCTTCCAAAACGGCAGCGCCTATGTTGCGCGGTTTGGCTGCATCCCCTACCACGTAAACCTCAGGCACCAAGGTCTTGAGCATTGAGCTCACAGGGTCGTAAGGCTCGAATCCCACCGCACAAACTACCAGGTCGGCTTCCAGGTCAAACGCTCTATCCTGTGTATCCCTGTACGCAACCCGGCCTTCATTCACTTCTATGGAAACAGAGCCGGTTACAGTCTCTACTCCGGCGGCCTTGAGTCCGTCAAGTAGGTCCCTCCGGCTCATAGGGTTTAGGGTTCGAGCCAGACTTTCGCCTCTTTCCAAGACTATAACCCGATTGCCCTTAATTGCTAGAAACAGAGCAGTCTCGCATCCCACAGCTCCTCCGCCGATTACAACCACTCGTTTTCCCTTGATATTTCCACCTGTGGTCAAGACGTCTAATGCCTGCACCATGTTTTTCGAGGCAGTTACTGGAGGACCGCACTTAGGGACTGAGCCGGTAGCCACAACAGCTGCTTCAGGCTGGAGTTCGCCTAACAGTTCCCAGGTAACCTCCTGCCCCACCCGGACATCGACTTTGGCGGATCGCAGTTCCTCTTCCAGGTACTTTTTGAACTCGCCCAACCGTTTCTTGTGGGGAACCCGCGAAGCCGGTATCAGCATGCCTCCTACCTCCGATTTGGCCTCCACAAGAGTAACACGGTGCCCCCTGCGAGCCAGAATGACGGCAGCGGTCATACCCGCAGGTCCGGCTCCGACCACCATGATCTTCTTGTGGCGCGAAACTATAAAGGGCTTTGCCAACCAGGTCTCGCGCCCTACGTAAGGATTCACCGTGCAAGCAATAGGGAGATTATAAAAGGACTGAGCAATGCAGTTGTTGCAGGAAAGACAGGGTCTAATTCGCTCAGTCTGCCCCTGCCTTGCCTTGTCCAGCCACTCTCCGTCAGCCAGCTGGCCCCTTCCAACAAAAACAAAATCAACTAGTCCCTGCCGTAAGACCTCCTCTGCGTATTCAGGATGGCGAATAACCCCGCCGCCCACCACCGGAACTGAAACCGCTTTCTTCACTTTGGCCGCCAAATGGATGCGCCACCCTTCTGGAAACGAAGCCGGTTCAA
Source organism: uncultured Syntrophothermus sp. (assembly GCA_964405385.1). GTDB lineage: Bacteria > Bacillota > Syntrophomonadia > Syntrophomonadales > Syntrophothermaceae > Syntrophothermus. The sequence continues at coordinate 16,170 of CAYONS010000011.1, read as the reverse complement.
CCGTAGTCAGGCCCGATTCGTGCGTTCCCCCTGTCACCGAAAGGTAATGCACGCCCGCTTCCTCTAAAAACAGCGCTATTTTCAATCCTTCTTCCGGTTCCAGGCCGCCGGGAACAAAGTCACAAACGTTGAAGCGGACCCCGACCACCAGCCCTCTGTAGGCAGTTCTTATCTTCTCCACTATCTCGCAAACAAGCCGGGCCCTGCCAAAAGCGTCTCCGCCATATTTATCCCGGCGGCGGTTAGTGTTCGGTGAAAGAAACTGCCCCAAAAGGTAGCCGTGCCCCGCGTGTATCTCCACGCCCTCAAATCCGGCCTGCAAGGCCAACCCGGCTGCATTCACGAACCGGGCTTTCAGAGCCTCGATCTCATCGAGATCCATTTCCCTGTAATTGCACCTGGACCGCTGTTCTGGAACTACAGACGGTGCGACAGGGGTTTGTCCCTCTGTTGCCAGCAAAGTCGTCTGCCGTCCCGCATGATGAAGCTGGATAAAAGCCCGGCTCCCCCAGCTCTTTATTACGTCTGCCAGGGCTTTTAAACCGGGAAGAAACCGGGGGTGGTCAATATGAAGCTGGTGTAAAGCGGCTTTTCCTGAGGGAGCATCGACACAGGCGATCTCCACCACCACGACCCCGGGGCGCGCACTGGCCCTCGCCTTGTAATAGGCAAGCATCTTGCAAGTCACTTCTCCCGAAAAACTGGCAAGGCCCGTGATCATCGCAGGAAAAAAAACACGATTAGCAACGGTTAGTCCACCGATCCAACCCTGCTGGAACAAGTGATTAAGTCCGCGCATGTTTTTCCCCCTCAATCAGCATTCTCGGTTTATATTTCTTGCCAACAAACGGCTGATACTATGGTATAATAAACGAAAGCAGCAAACGCCCGCCGCACCTTGAAGCCTGTCTCAACAGCGACCGCGAGTGCCGGTCAGCCAGTCGTCAGGAGATACGTCAGCTGCGAACGGGCTGGGCAAAGGAAAGGGGAATCCTTTATGGACTTGGGGGATCTCGTCGTCGTCAATAAATCAGGTCACCCATTTAATGGCCTGAGCGGGAAAATAGTAGGCAGAAGAGGCAACTATACTCCTGATGACCCGATATTCTTAGTTTTCATCAAGAACCGGGCTCGCAGTTTCCTTATTCCCCAATCCATGTTGCGGTTGATGGACGCATCAGAAATCGAGGGAACCAAAAATATCGGCAACTGGCCCTTTTAGAACTGGAAAGCATTAAGGGTTACGCGGGATTGTCTGCCGGCTACCAGTTATCTTGTTCCAGCGTTTCTTCAACCAGGCATACTTGGGTCTTGTCTTTTATTGCTATATAGTGGAGATGTGTGGGCGAATCGAATATAATGCCACGTCCTCGGGTAGTAAACCCCACAGAATACTCCGGACCGGCCTTCCCGTCTACAGCCACAAACTGCCTTGCGCCGTCCTGAGCCGACCAAGCCAAATGACGGCTGTCAGGGCTGAAAATCAGGCTGTCCCCGGTGACTGCGTCGTAATCAGCCATCTCTTCGCTGTCAACCACTATGACAATCTTCGATCCCTTTTGAGCCGCATATGCGAGGTGTTGACCGTCAGGACTGAAGACTAGGCTCCCTCGCAGTATGCCTTCATAGGCGGGGCCCTCCTCACCGTCTACGACCACACGCCACCTGCCGTCTTTCCTCGCCGCGTAGGCCAAGCGCATGCTATCGGGACTAAAAAGCAAAGTCCCTCCCCCCATGCCTTCGTATCTCCCCGCCTCCTGGCCATCGACAACAGCGACTATATCCAAGCCATCCTGTGCAGCATAGGCAAGGTGTCGGCTGTCAGGGCTGAAAGTCAAGCTGTCCCCGGCTACGGCATCGTAGTAATTCTGCTCCATTCCGTCAACAACAACCACCTGCTTGTTGCCAGGCCAGGGCGCATACCTACCATCTAGCATGACCTTTTTCTCGCCTATCAAAGCCGCGTAGGCCATACGCTGGCTGTCCGGGCTAAAAACCAGCGAACCGCTTCCGATGGCATTGTATAAAGGTCCCAACCTGCCATCAAGCCATACCGCCCACCTGGTACCTACCTGAGCAGCGCAGGCAACGCGGCTGCTGTCAGGACTGAAGAGAACCGTGTTAACGGCCACCGCGTCACAAGTCATTCTCTCCCGGCCGTCCACTATCAAACGCCACTCCTCGTCGATAGTCGCTGCATATGCAATTCTCCTGCTGTTAGGACTGAACAGCAGGCTGCCCTGAAGAATTCCATCGTATGTCTTTTTCGTTTTACCGTCTACGACTACGAACTGCCCTTCGGCAGACTGGGCAGCAAAAGCCAGTCTCCGGCTGTCAGGACTGAAAACGAGGCTCTTTTCTAAAATTCCCTGGTAGGCCTTCTTTTCTTTCCCATCCAACACTACCGCCTGGATATCTCCCTTTGCTACTACAAAAGCTATCCTCTGACCGTCAGGGCTAAAAGTGAGACTTCCGGGCAGAACTTTGCCGCTCACCCTGATCTCCATGCTATTAAGAGCAACGGCGTCGTGCGTTTCCCCCACCAGAGCAAAAGCTATTTTCCTGCGGTCCGGACTCAAAGACACCGAATGAATCGGATATCTCAGTTCACACAAAGGTATTTCCTCATGGATCCTTCCCAAATCGATTCCCCTCTTTCCCTCGCCTTCCTTATGAATCAGCACCCCATTCGAGACGTGAATATTTTTCAGCCCATCAGAAAACACTACTGATGGTTACAAAACGAAAGGAGGAATATGCTTCAATGGCCCATCAGCTCAACCAGATGGAATTGCAGAATCTTCGGGAGCTAATTAGCGCCCATGACACTGCAATGAAGAAACTCGAAACCTACGCCCAGCAGTGTACCGACCCCGAGTTCAAGCAGATGTTTCAGCAGTCGGCCCAATCAGCTCGCAATACCAAACAAAAACTAGCTTCATTCCTGCAGTAAAGGAGATGAAATGATGCAAGACAAAGACATGGTGAACGATATTCTGTCCATGGTAAAAAGCAGCTTACTAAACTACGAGCGAGTGATATCTGAAACATCCAACCCTCAATTGAGACAAACCATCCAACAGATCCGCAACTCTGACGAGGATTTTCAGTACCGGCTGTACAAAGCTGCCGAACAGAAAGGGTTTTACACCCCGGCCCAGCCTGCCAGTATGCAGGATATTCAACAACTGCGTTCTCAAATCATGGTCTAGCAACTGCCAACACACAACATAGGTCGAAGGCTGACGAACCCCCGTCAGCCTTCTTCACCTGTGTCTGTGTGCATCTGTGGCCCTGTGTTCATCTGTGCCCGGTTTTCCAGCCCGATTCTACTGCCATACAGACCGACCTTGCTATGGTGCGGGCTATGTGGTACACAGGACAAATGCTTCCTCGCGCCGTGTTCAGATGTCTAGTCTCGCCATCATCCGCGGCTACTACACCGGTTACCGACAAGTCGCCGACCGGCGGCAAACGCTTTCTTACGGCTTTGCCAGGATCCAAACTTCCCATCTTAACCTGAATCACCCCTACCTCCTCGGCCTTCCCCGCTGAAGCGTCAATAGCCACCTCCAGTGCCCCAGGGTGACGGCTACGGATGCCATGCAAGGCTCGGGTAATGTTAAGGGCATGTATGGGATCTTCCAAAGTACCATACACCGTGAGTTCCGGGGCATTTTCTTTAATCATAGTCCCCGCCATTGGGCCGAGACAGTCTAAGATATTCTTGTCGGTACCTATACATATGAAAACAACTTCGCCCTCTCCAGGAAGACAGATGCTCAAGGCCTTCGCCAACTCCGATACCGCTTCCGGTTCAGAGTATTTCTTCTTGAAGACCACGGTCATGTATTCTGGCCCTCCAGCACCTTTTTCAGACTAGAGACGAACCTCTCGTTCTGCTCCTTGGTCCCGACCGTAACCCGAATATAAGTGGGGTAACCGAAGATATCACCGGTCCTGACTATTACCCCAAGCTTTAATAATTCCTGGAACACACGGCGGCAGTCCTGTCCTACGTCCACAAAAATGAAGTTAGCTTGGGTGGGCACGTAAAACAGCCCCATCGACTGAAATTCCTGATACAGATATTCCTTCCCCTGCCTGTTTACTTCCCGGCTCTTGGTTAGATGATCCTCGTCATCTAATGCTGCAGTAGCACAGCGCTGCGCTGCCAGATTAACGTTAAACGGCTCCCGCACCCGGTTAACGGCGCCCACGATTTCCGGGGTCGATATGCCGTAGCCTATTCTTAAACCAGCCAACCCGTGTATCTTAGAAAACGTGCGCAAAACGATAACATTGCGCCCCCTGTCCAGATACTCGAGCCCGCTCTGGTAATCCGGATCATCAACGTATTCGTAGTAAGCTTCGTCGAAAACCACCAGAATATCTTCGTCAAGACCCTCCATAAACGCCTCGAGTTGCCCGCGGGTAACAATAGTCCCGGTAGGATTATTAGGATTACACACGTAAATTATCTTCGTTCTGTCAGTGACGGCCGCTTTCATAGCCGACAAGTCGTAAGTAAAATCTTTCAGAGGAATAGGTCTAACTGTGCCTCCCATTATGCAGGTCATGAACTCATATTCAGAGAAAGAAGGATCCCCGTAGATGACCTCGTCGCCCGGATGCACAAAAGCCTCGGTTATCAGACGCAACAACTCGTCGGACCCGTTTCCTATCATAAAATTCTCAGGCAAACGGCCAAATTTCTCGGTTAATTTCTGTTTCAGGTAAAAGCAGTTTCCGTCAGGATAAAGGTTCAGGTCCTTAACCGCGTTTATATAGGCTTCCTGAGCTCGAGGCGACGGCCCTAGCGGATTTTCATTGGAAGCCATTTTTATAACACCGGCCAGTCCAAGCTCTCTTTCCACTTCTTCTATAGGCTTGCCGGGAACGTATGGCTTCAAAGAAAAAATCTCACTGCGCGCTATTCTCTCAACAAATCCTGCCATCCTCTCATCTCCCTTTCAGGCTGTAACAGTATTTGATGATCTTTGACCCCAAAAAGCCCTTCCTTCGTGGAACGCCCGCAGGTTCAGCTCCAATACGGAAGGCACTACCAGCTCCCGAATGGACTCCTCCACTAACTCAAAAGCCAGTCCCATGACCGAGCTTAAGAGCCCCACCATCACCATATTCGCTGCTTTGGCATTTCCACACCGGACGGCAATCTCCGTGGCATCAACCAAAACGCTGTTCGGAACAGCTTTACACAGCTTCTCCGCTATGTCATCTGGGTACTTGGCTTCCCCGCTCATGACCGGCAAAGGGTCCACCCTTTCGTCATTGACTACCAATAGCCCTCCACGTCTAAGATAATCCAGCCAACGAGCTGCTTCCAGCTTCTCAAAAGCCAACAAGATATCAGCATCACCACGCTTGATGATGGGAGAATAGACTTTCGGTCCGAACCGGACCTGGGTAACAACGCTCCCCCCGCGCTGCGCCATTCCGTGAACCTCTGAAACCTTGACATCATGCCCCAACTTTACTGCAACTCGAGCCAAAACCCTGCTGGTCAAGAGGGTCCCCTGCCCGCCGACTCCAACAATCATTACGCTGGTAACTGTTTTTTCTGCCATTAATTACCACTCCCTTCCAGGATGGCGTCCAGCTTGCATATCTGAGCGCAGAGACCGCATCCGACGCACAAGTTGGGATTAATTCTCGCCAGCCGCTCTTCTTCTATCCAGTAGATACCGGTACAACCTATCTTAATGCACAGCCGGCATCCTTTGCACGCCTCTTCGTCCACATGGTACATCTTTTTGCCCAGACCGGCATCGGGCAAAAGAGCACAAGGCCGCCTGGCAATGATAACTGAAGGCTGTCCGCAGGCAAGTTCTTCCTTCAAGGCAGCTTCCAGCTGGGCGAGATCAAGGGGATCTACGGTTCTTACTCTTTCTACCCCAACTGCCCGGCAGACTGCCTCCAGATCCAGTCTTGCCGACTGACTCCCGTCTATAGTTCGTCCCGTTGCCGGATGGTGCTGGTGGCCTGTCATGGCTGTAGTCCCATTATCTAGAATCAACACCGTGGACATTCCCCGATTGTAGACGACATCGATGAGCCCGGTAATACCTGAGTGCACAAAGGTAGAATCGCCTATGACTGCTACCGTCTTTTGAGCGAACTCATGTCCGCGGGCTTTTTCCATCCCCAGGGCAGTTCCTATACTTGCACCCATACAGATGGTAGTATCCATAGCAGCCAAAGGTTTCAGCGCTCCCAATGTATAACAGCCTATGTCCCCGCAAACCGTAAGCTTCATGCGGCTCAAGGTGTAGAAAACTCCTCTGTGCGGGCATCCCGGGCAAAACAAGGGCGGTCTGGCAGGGACTGCAGCCTCTACTTTATAGGCAGGATCATTTGTTTTTCCTAATAATTTCTCTTCAATGAGCTCCGGGCTGTATTCGCCGGTGCGGGGGAAGAGATTCTTTCCTTCCGCCGGTAAGCCCCACGCTTTCAACTGTTCCTCAATTACCGGTTCCAGTTCTTCGACCACGACCAAGCGTTTCACGCCGGCGGCAAACCCGCGGATGAGCTGCTCAGGCAGAGGGTTTACCGTGCCTAACTTCAGTATAGAGGCCTCGGGTAAAACCTCTTTCACATACTGGTAAGCCACCCCGCTGGTAACGATACCTAGGTCACGGCTGCCCCATTCTATACGGTTCAGAGGACTGTTTTCCACATATTGGCGCAAGGCCCTCATCCTCTTTTCAACTTCCAGGTGGCGTAAACGGGCATGCCCGGGAAGCATTACGTATTTAGGGGCATCTTTGACGTATGGCTTCAACTCGACTTGCTGACGCTCTCCCTCTTCCACGATGCCCTGTGAATGAGCCAAGCGCGTAGTTACCCTGACCATAACCGGCGTGTCGAACTGTTCACTAATCTCGAATGCCGATATCACAAAATCTTTAGCTTCCTGGCTGTCTGATGGCTCCAGGACCGGGAGTTTGGCAAATCTTCCATACCCCCTGTTATCCTGCTCGTTCTGCGAAGAATGCATACCCGGGTCATCCGCAGATATCAACACCAAGCCGCCGTTAACTCCTGTGTAGGCAAAAGTAAAAAGAGGATCTGCAGCTACATTGACACCAACATGCTTCATCGCTACTAGTGTTCGCGCCCCGGCCATAGAAGCTCCGCAACCTACTTCCAAAGCGACTTTCTCATTGGGAGACCATTCAGCGTAAACCCCGTCAAACTTGCTGAAAAACTCCAATATCTCGGTACTGGGTGTACCCGGATAGGCGGTGGCAACTGTAGCCCCGGCTTCATAAGCTCCCCTGGCGATAGCTTCGTTGCCGATCATCAACCTCTTCATCCTGCTCCCCCTACTCTCGAGTTTAATTGATGGGTCTAAACCGATTTGCATCACTTATCAGTTCCTATAATCACTCCCTTTTCCTGTTGAGAATCTCTTCGACAAACCGTGGCAGAACAAAAGCCGCCCGGTGCAGATTCGGCGTGTAAAACTTTAATCCATCAACAGGCAAGCGCCCCTCGGCGATTTCTTCCGGCCGGTATTTTTTTGACCCGACACCAAAAGCCCAGTAGCCGCTGACATACGTGGGCACACACGCCAAATAGACTCGGGCCACAGGAAACACCTGGCATAAGTTAGAAAACACCTGTACAAAAGTTTCCCTGAAAAACAGCGGGGACTCGGCCTGAGCCACCATGATGCCGTCATCTTCTAGAAGAGCATACACATCCCTGTAAAACTCAGCTCCGAACAGATCCACCGCCGGACCTATAGGGTCTGATGAGTCTATGATAACCACGTCGTACTTCTTATCCGGGTTTTTCACAAATTGCAGCCCGTCTTGAATGATAATGTTGGTCCGGGGATCTGAAAAGCCGCAGGCAATCTCGGGAAGGTATTTCTGACAGTTCTCGATGACTCTTTTGTCTATCTCAACCAGGTCGGCATCGGTAACCGATTCGTACTTGAGCACCTCCCTCAGCACTCCGCCGTCCCCCCCGCCTATGATAAGCACCTTCTTTGGTGCTGGGTGAGCCATCATCACCACATGAGCCATCATCTCGTGGTAAATAAACTCGTCTCCTTCAGTAGTCTGAACGCAACCATCGAGCACTAAAGCCTTGCCCCATTCATAGGTATCGACAATGGCCAGTTCCTGGAACGGTGTCGTCTCTTCGTGAAGCACACCGCGAAGGCGCCAACCTACTTCGTATCCCTTGGTATGCCCTTCTCTCAACCAAACCTCCATCGTACCACCTCTTTCACCGTTGGATGTTGGTGCGGATCGTCAATTCAGCAGCTCATCTCCGATTTTAGCGAATATTTTGGTTCTTCGCCAGTAAAACTAATCACGACCGAACAACCTGCAAGGAGGTGTGAACATGTCGCTTACCCCATTACATTAGCACCGAAGCCAGCACTGCCTCATACCGCAACGGGGTTCTTGAAGTAAGAATTCCTAAAACCAAAGAATACCGCAGTCGAACTAAAAAGCTGGAAATACAGTAATTTCAGCAACCCTCACCCAAGAAAGAAAGGGGGATGGAATTCAGCCTCGCTCAGGTCACATCCCCCTTCCTCGAGTTTTCTATTTTTTTCTCCAGTTCTGTTACAAGGTCCTCTATCAAATGAATTGCCTTCTCTCGATTCGTTGCCTTTTTCCAATCAGTATGTACCAAAGTCGTCCTGATTATCTCGTTTATCTCGGCTACATCCCCACCCTCGATGCCCATTCTTACCCATCGCAGCAACAAATGCGAAAGCTCCTTGTCCCGCTGCTCTAAAACAATGGACAGGATATCCAATAACGCGAGCATCTCCTCCGGCGAAATTCGCCCCTGTATATGGCACTCGTAGATCAAAGTCGCCAATTCCGCCTGTATTTGTTTCCTCCGATTCTTCAACCTCCATGTCACAAGGAAACCCTCTCTGCGTCGTGCATGGTTTGCTTGGCCTTGTCAAAGTAGATAGGGATGTATACCCCGCCGATCCCGTCTCTGTTCTTGTCTATGTACAGGTAGTAGTTGGCACGCTTATATTTTCTTAACTCTTCATTCTCCTCCATTTCCTCTCGGGAAATGGGAAGCAACTTCAGCATGAGGTCGCACTCGTTCTTCATCCTCCGTGCTCCCTGCAGGGTGCCGTCTTCGTTCAGCTGAACCAGACACATGACAGCAATATTGAGATTCTGCGCCAGCATCTTCTGCGCTTTAACTATCTGTTCCAGTACCTGCCACTCCGCCAGGTTATTGGTTATCTTGTCCATCCTGCCTACATAGTCGAGGATCATCAGCTTTATGTCGTGTTGCACCTTGAATTTTCGGGTTATAGATATGGTTTTCTCCGGAGTAAGATTAGGGCACGGATACGAATAAAACCCGCTCTCCCTGAGGAGCGAGTATCCCTGTAAAACTCTGGACAACTGACTTTCCGTCAGCTCACCGCGCCGGATAAGGTCCTGTTCAATGTTGGAAAGGATAGATCCCCACCGCAGAGCAATCTGGATCCTGCTCATCTCAGTATTCAAGTACAGAATATTATGACGCTGCCTGACTGCCACGGCCAGCGCAGTATGCAGGGCAAATGCGGTCTTCCCGTGACCGGTTTGCGCTCCGACTATGATCAAGTCCCCAGGCTTGTACCCCAAGGTGATATGATTCAAAGTATCAAAGCCCGTAGTGAGACCGTCCAGCGGTATTACGCCGCGGTGCTTTTCTTGGATTTCTTTGTACCGCACAAAACGCCTCTCTACCTCTTGGTATCCGAGCTTAGCCAGGTCATAAGGAGTGTCTACCTTATCGTCTACTTCTAAAGCCGTAATATTGGTTAATTCTTCTTCAGCTTCCATCAGTAGCTGCTCCACGTCGTCAACTTCCCTGTCCATGAGCCGCTGGTAGTTACGCCGCAGGAAGGCCTCAAACTTGCGAAGTCGGGATTTATCCTTGACCCGCTTTATCCAGTAACGCACATTTTCTTCATCAATAAAGTGTTCAACTATGTACTTCAGTTCTTCGATATCCCGGGGATCACGGAAAAGATTCAGCTTATGGGCCTCTTTGAGCAATTCAACGTAGGTAGGCCTGATATCCTGTTCATAGAGGCTGCATATCAGTTCAAACAACACCTGGTGCTTAGGATAATAGAAGTCCTGTATTTTGAGCGCATCGTAGGCCTCGATGCAGGCTTCTTCGGAGTGAAGCATAGACGAAAGAACCCTGCGCTCGCTCTCTAAATCAGAAAGCCTTTCCTCCGGTATAACCCGTCTTACCGCCATCCCTATTTCCCCTTCTGCAGTCCACAAACTTCAACAATTGTAAATACCGGTCCAGGAACGCCGTGATAAAAAGGTCCCGCCCAGCGGGACTCTCTGTAAACCATTATTATCCTTTGCCAGCGTTCCACCCCAGGTCATGCTATCCCGGAACCTTGCTTTTTAGCTCCTCCAAAACCTGAGGAACCACGAAGATTTCCACCTCTTCTTTTTCTTTAGCCATCCCCGAACTTCTTGGGAGGCTGCCCCGCCCGTCACGTTTCTGTTTCCTGTTCTTGAATTCGCTGGTTTCTTTCTCGGCCTCTTCTGCCGTAGTAATCCCCTTTTCTCTCCAGTTCGCCAATACTCTATCCATGTATTCGAGCCCGCCGCTTTTCGTGCGCTGGCACATGATTTCGCCTGCTTTCATAATTACCTCGTGCGTGAATCCCCACTGTACCCTCCATTTTTCATACATCCTCTTTCTGGCCTCAGCCTGCATGTCGATACCGGTAAAGCTCCCCAACTCTGCGATGTCGGCCGCAAAATCGGACCAACGCGAACGCGAATAACCCGGTTTGTCAACCACCCGACGGAAGTACTCTTCCATCCCTCCCAAGTTAGAAACACAAGCATCCCTTAACCCTTTGGCGATGGCTGTTATCTCACGAGGATTGAATATTCTTCTCTCAAAGCACAATTCCAACATCATTATTATGTATTCCGGGCGGCACCTCAGCTCGTCCAACCAGTAGTTAACTTCTTTGAACATCTCCGGACTAATCAGGTTGCCGGTCTTCTGCTCAATAAAATCAACCACCATTTTTAGACCATTGCTGAGTGAAGGCTGATCCGGGCCTGCGCTCCTTCTTTCTGACGGCTGCGGCCCAGTCTTTGCCTCCGAGGCGACTGGGTTTTCCGTTCTCGTACGGCCGTCGAGCTCAGGGTGGTCCCTGGCCACAATATATTCGAGTTTCTGCCAAAGCGGCTCAAGATACACCCGTCTGGTTCTAAACTCACCACCCAACGTGGATTCATCAATCTCTACTAGTCCCAATCTTACCCACTTGGACAGACGCCAAGCCAGCTTGCTCTTACTTAAAGAAGGATAGGTTTGCATAACCTGACCGATTTCAAGCCCACGCTGCCAGAGAGGCTTGGACCGATAGAAATAAGTATACAAAAAAGCCCCTAAAATACCTATGTCTTCAGGTTCCAGCTCTAATTCTCCGGCATAATAATAAAGTGCGGCAGGTATTTCCACGAACCCCCACCGCATCAACTCCATTGTGGCGTCAACAGCGCCCATAATCCATCCTCCCGAAGAAAGGAATCATAATATACCTTATGTGCCTCTATACCCTCCTGCCCAACTACCAGGTAGCTGAATTATAGCACAGCAAATATACCCCAACAACCGAAGAATAGATACAAAAACAGACAAGATTCGACCTTAAGGTTGGTACCTAATCTGGCAGTGCCATTAAAGGTTCACCCCAGATTCATTGCTCGCAAACTTTATAATTCAGGTTTTGCGATCCGCGTCAGGGCAGCCGTAGGCCCTCTTATGCCGGGTTAGGAGGCAAAAGTGTTGTCGATTTTGTTCAGGTACTCGATAATCCTCTGATAATCTCCCTTTTCCCAGTGCTCCTGGAACAATTCGTTAAGCTTAAGTCTGACCTTAAGGTACATTTCCTCGGCCTGCAAAGCTTCGGCAAGGCGTTCCCGCCTTTCTTCGAATCCTACCGGTGCTTCCATTTCCGTCTCCACTCGATGCGCGAGCTCTATCTCATCGAGCCAGTTGGGAATGGCTACCCGAAGTCGAAATTCCCTTTTGATTGCATCAGCGAGAGACGAAAGCGCTTCCTCCTCCCCGTGAACCAAAAACACGCTCATCGGGGAGACTTTGAAGTTTTTCAGCCAGGAAAGAAGCCCCGCCCTGTCGGCATGGGCGGAATAGCCTTCTATCACCCTGATATCGGCTTTTACTACTATTTCCTCACCGTGGATCCTAACCAGTTTCTCTCCATCGAGAATCCGACGTCCCAGGGTTCCCTGGGCCTGATAACCCACAAACAGAATCGTGGCTTCCGGACGCCAGAGATTCTGCTTCAAATGGTACTTTATCCTTCCGGCATCGCACATTCCGCTGGCGGATATGATTATGGCGCCACCTGATATATCGTTTAACCTCATCGATTCCTGAACCGTACGCGAAAACTTAAGGTTGGGCAAGTCTAAAGGATTCCTGCCCTGATAATGCATACGCCTTGTTTCGTCGTCCCAGCTCGTTACCATCCTCCTAAAAACATCGGTAGCCGAAATCGCCAAAGGACTATCCAGGTAAATGGGAATATCAGGTGAAAGCTCGCCTTTCTCATAAAGAGCGCTCAGGTCAAAGAGCAAATCCTGAGTTCTTTCCACTGCGAAGGAAGGAATGATAAGGTTTCCTCCTTTGGTCATGGTATACTGTATGACCTCTCTCAGCATTTCCTGCCGGTTAAAATTCTCCTGGTGCAGGCGGTTTCCGTATGTCGATTCCATAATTAGATAGTCGGCACTCTCAATAGGCGTAGGATCCTTGACAAAAGGCTGATTGCTCCTACCAATATCCCCGGTGAAAACCAATTTAATGGTTCCTTGCGGCTCCGTTACCCACAGCTCCACTACTGCCGACCCTAGAATGTGGCCCGCATCTCGCAATCGAAACTGGATGTCTTTGGCTGGAGAAATCATCTCGTCGTAGTTAACAGGCCGGAACTGCGACAAACACTTCTCTGCTTCCTCTACGGTGTAGATCGGGCGCAGAGGCGGTTTGCCGGCTCTTACCAGGCTCCGGTTCTTGCGTTCAACTTCCATTTCCTGAATATGGCCGGAATCCGGCAACATGATGGTCGCAAGTTCAGCGGTAGCGTATGTGCAGTAAATAGGTCCCTTGAACCCGAAGTTGCAAAGTTTAGGGATGAGCCCGGAATGGTCAATGTGAGCGTGAGTCAATATCAAGAAATCTAGTTCCCTGGGATTAACAACAAAGTTTTGGTAATTCCTCTCTCTAACATCTTTTCCTCCTTGAAACATGCCGCAATCCACGCCAAACCTCAGGCCATTGGCCTCCATAACGAAGAACGAACCTGTCACCGTTCGCGCTGCTCCCAAGAATCTCAGCTTCATCCACTTCTCTCCTTTTGCAGTGTCAGTAATCTTTTCAACATCACACTGCCGCTATCCTCTTTTTATTTCGGGGATGAACCAGTTTTCTAAACATACCAACAAACTCTTCAATCTCTCTTCTGACCAGTTCCTTGTTGTCAGAATATATAGCTTGCAGGATATTCTCAAAACCGAGCCGCCCTAAATCTAAGAGACTGTCTTCAGCATGTACCGCAGCCAGAACCCCTTCGTACTTGGTCTTTACCTTCTCATAGGTGTGATAGAAGTGAAACTTTACCTGATTCAACCTGCTCTATAATTCTTGGGAATCAACCTCCCCTCGCTCGCACAAGCGAATGATCTGGTTTAGGCCGTTCCCGATGGCAGAATTAGTGAGCAGGGCATGGTAAAGTTCCTGTTGGTATTGCCGGAACAGGATGTAATTCATATAATTTTGAACCTCCTGCCGGGTCTGAGGGTGAAGGAGATTGTACTTTGAAAGAAGAGCTACCTCCTGGCTGGTCATTTCCAAAAACATAAAAAGAACCCCCCTTGTCGCTTACACTAGGGGAGGTTCTACCTCGCAAGCCCAGAATCCTCCTGTGCAAAATCGCATTAATCTTGCAGGATTCGACGTTAACTAAAGGTTGTCTATGCCTAACAACCGGCCTTTACGTTACCCTCGTGCGGAACCAGCGGTTCTGACCCTATTCCTCTCCACGAATCTGCCCATCCTTTCGATGGCCTCCTCGATATTGTTCAGACTCGCAGCGTAACAACAACGAATGAAGCCTTCGCCTGACTCACCAAATGCATTGCCCGGAACCACGGCCACCTTCTCTTCCAACAGCAGCCTTTCGGCAAATTCTTCGCTGGTCATGCCGGTTACTCGAATTGACGGGAAAATATAAAAAGCACCCCGCGGCTCGAAACATTCCAAGCCGATGTCGTTCATGCCTTTCACTATCACCCGGCGCCGGTAGTCGTACTCCTGAACCATTTCCCTCATCTGCTGTTCGCCATGGCGAAGGGCCTCGATAGCAGCCATCTGTGACATGATGGGCGCGCACAGCATGCTGTACTGGTGAATTCTAGTCATGGCAGCGATTAGCTCGCTGTGCCCGCAAGCATACCCTATCCTCCAACCAGTCATAGCGAAAGCCTTGGAGAACCCATTCAACACTATTGTCCTGTCCCTCATGCCCGGTAAGGAAGCTATGGAAACATGACGGCCGTTATAAGTCAGTTCGCTGTAAATCTCGTCCGAAATTACGATGAGATCGTTGTCAACTATGACGTCCACAAGGTCAGCCAAGTCCTGCCACCCCATAATCCCGCCGGTAGGGTTGTTCGGATAGGGGAGCACCAAAACTTTGCTGCGCGGGGTCAAAGACGACATCAGCTGTTCCCGAGTAAGCCTGAACTCATTTTCAGCGGTGGTTCTTATCATCACTGGCCTTCCGTGAACCAAGGATGTTATCGGCCCGTAGCACACATACGAAGGCTCCGGAATCAAGACTTCATCCCCGGGGTTAACTAACGCCCTCAACGCCAGGTCTACCGCCTCACTGACACCTACCGTTACCAGGATCTCTTGCTCAGGATCGTAGCTAACGCCTATAGTCCGGTACATGTAAGCTGCTATCTCTTCGCGCAACTCAGGCAATCCCTGGTTTGACGTGTACATGGTATAGCCTTTTTCCAAAGAGTAACAACAGGCCTCGCGGATGTGCCAGGGCGTAACAAAGTCAGGTTCGCCCACTCCCAGGGAGATAACCCCCTGTGACTGGGAGACCAAATCGAAGAACCGCCTGATGCCCGAAGGGGGAATCGACTTGACAGTGTCAGCAACGTATTTTCTCATGTTCTTCATGGGCTCACCACCAATCTCCGGTCTTCCTCTTCATCATTCAGAAGAAAATCGTCTTGTTTATATCGCTTGAGTACGAAGTGAGTCACCGTACTCTGTACCTGCTCCAAAGGAGCCAGTTTGTCGGAAATAAACATAGCTATGTCCTTCAGGCTCTCGCCGTGTACCACCACCGATAAGTCATAGGTTCCGCTCATAAGATAAACACACCTTACTTCAGGGAAACGCGAAATCCTTTCCGCGATGTTATCGAACCCGACCCCACGCTCGGGAGTCACCTTCACGTCTATCATCGCCGTTACCCCGTTGTCTCCCCATTTTTCCCAGTTTATGACCGCGTTATATCCGAGAATAATTCTCTCTTTCTTTAGACGCTCGACAGTATCCCTCACCAATTCCTCCGATACACCCAACATGGTAGCGATGCGCTGAAAGCTTGCGGTTGCGTCCTTTTCGTAGAGTTTGAGAATCTTGCGTTCGATCTCCCGGTTACGCTCAACACTCATATCATCCGTTACCTCCTTGACCAATGGGCCTCGACAAAACTGTATACCTAATAAAAAACAAAACTCTCATCCGGACAAGGGACGAGAGTTATTCCCGCGGTACCACCCTGATTGGCATACAAGCCCGCTCGAACCCCGTAACGGTGGGTCACCGTCCGGCTTGACCGTTTACCCGGTTTCACCGGCACTCCTGGGTGGCTTTCGTCCGCAACCTCATACCGGCTCTCACCCAACCCGGCTCTCTGAGATGAAGGATTGCCGACTACTCTCCCATTCATCGTAGTACACGTATTCTCTTCTAATGTTATGTTAAATACTAACACTTGCTTGCTTGTACCGTCAATAGGGAAAAACTTTTCTTCTACCGTCAATCGTCTCTAATCAGCCACTAATGAAG
>CAYONS010000010.1:1196-41698 GCA_964405385.1 uncultured Syntrophothermus sp. | reverse complement strand
GCCGGGAAAGCTCAAGGCGCGGCGTGGTCAGCATTGCCAACTATAATTGTCCGGGGCAGGTCGCAATATCGGGGAAAAAAGAGGCTGTGGAAGATGCCATGGAGCGGTTGCGTCAGAGTGGGGCTAAGGTGGTTCCTCTAGCGGTTAGCGTACCTTCACACTGTCTATTGATGAAGGAAGCTGCTCAACTGTTGCAAAAGGAACTGGAGTTGATAACCATCGAACAGCCTGCTTTTCCTGTTATCTCTAACGTAACTGCACGCGAGATAATAACTGACGAGATCAAAGAGGTTTTGGTCCGGCAGTTGTACAGCCCGGTTTTGTGGGAGCAGTCAGTGGCTTACATGGCCAAAAAGATAGACTATTTCGTGGAAGTAGGTCCGGGTAAAGTGCTTTCTGCTTTGATAAAGAAGCAGGCCAAAAAGCAGGTAATGGGGAATGTAGAGGACTTGTCATCGTTGAACAGGTTTCTCGCTAAGTGGAAGGAGGTTTGTGATGGGCTCAAAGGTTAGCCACAACAAAATCGCCGTGGTTACAGGGGGTGCGCGCGGGATAGGCAAAGCCATAGCTTTTCGCTTGGCTCGAGATGGGTTCAGCCTTGTGATCAACGATGTAGGATCACAGGAAGAGCTGAACAAAACAGCAGAAGAAATCAAAAGCCTCGGACGCGAGGCGGTTGGGGTTTTGGCCGATATATCGGACGTCAATCAAGTAAAGGAGCTCTTCAAACAGGCGGTCAGATCATTTGGGACGGTACATGTATTGGTAAACAACGCCGGGATAGCAAGGGATAACCTGCTGATACGAATTTCGGATGAAGAATGGGATGAGACTTTACGGGTAAACCTTACCGGAACATTTCTCTGTACCAGAGAGGCAATACGTATTATGATGAGAAATAGGCAGGGAAGAATAATTAATGTTGCTTCTGTTGTGGGTTTGACGGGTAACGTCGGCCAGGCGCACGACGCCGCTTCAAAAGCGGGAGTAATAGGATTTACCCGCTCGGTTGCCAAGGAATACGGTTCAAGGGGAATAACGGTGAATGCGGTGGCTCCGGGGTACATAGAGACGGCTATGACAGCAGGTTTTACTCCGGAAGCGCGCCAGTCGCTGGTGTCTAGAATTCCCCTGGGGCACCCCGGCACGCCCGAGGAAGTGGCTGCGGTTGTGGCTTTTTTAGCTTCAGATGAGGCATCCTACGTTAACGGGCAAGTCATCCCCGTCGACGGGGGCATGACATAAAAACTTAATTTTTTGAGGAGGAGATAGAAGTGTCGGTTTTTGAAACTCTGAGGAACGTGATTGTTGAGGTCCTGGACATCGCTCCGGAGGAAGTCACTTTGGAATCCAGCTTTGTTGATGATTTAGGTGCGGATTCCCTGGACGTTGTGGAAATGCTGATGCTGCTGGAGGAAAAATACGATATCGAAATCCCGGAAGAAGTCGCTGAGAATATGAAGACAGTCAAAGACGTGGTCGAGTATTTGGAAGCAAGACTCCAGGGGAAATAAGGGTGAGCTAGGATGAAGCAGAGACGGGTAGTAGTTACCGGGCTGGGCGTAATTAGTCCCGTAGGAAGCACCGTGGCTTCCTTTTGGGAAAGCCTGCTCGAGGGCAAAAGCGGGGTAGGCTTAATCGAGAGTTTTGATGTCTCTGCCTATCCCACGAAGATCGCGGCCCAGGTGAAAGACTTTAATCCCGGAGATTTTCTTAGCCGCAAGGAAGCCCGGCGGATGGACAGATTTGTCCAATTCGCCTGTGCGGCTACAAGAATGGCTTTAGAAGACGCGGAGCTTAGGATCGACACAAAGCTGGCGGACCGGACGGGCGTATGGATCGGTTCGGGAATAGGTGGACTGGAGACATACGAAGTCCAGCACGCCAACTTGCTTAACAAAGGTGTAGGCAGCGTCAGCCCGTTTTTTATTCCGATGCTCATCCCTAATATGGCATCAGGACAGGTATCCATAATATTTGGGGCTAAAGGGCCCAACGGCTGTACCGTCACCGCCTGCGCTACCGGAACCAACTGCATCGGCGATGCCTTTCGCATTATTCAGCGGGGGGATGCCGATGTCATGATTGCGGGTGGGGCGGAAGCGGCCGTGACTCCCTTGGGCATGGCGGGATTCTGCGCCATGAAAGCTTTGTCGACGAGGAATGACGAGCCGCAGAAAGCCAGCAGGCCTTTCGATGCAGACCGGGACGGGTTTGTCATGGGAGAGGGGGCCGGCATCGTCGTATTGGAGGAAATGGAACAGGCATTGAAGCGCGGGGCTAAGATCTACGCCGAGGTGATAGGCTACGCTTCTACCTCGGATGCTTACCACATCGTGCAACCGGCTCCAGACGGAGAAGGGGCAGCGCGGGCTTTTACCCTTGCCCTGCAAGACGCGGGAATCGAACCTACGGATGTGGATTATATCAATGCCCACGGAACGAGTACAGACATGAATGACCCCATGGAAACCCAGGCCATTAAGACGGCTTTTGGTGAGCATGCCTACAAACTGGCTGTAAGTTCTACGAAAAGCATGACCGGGCACATGTTGGGTGCTGCCGGAGCTGTGGAGTTCATCGTTGCCGTGCTGGCATGCAAGAATGATGTGATTCCTCCAACCATCAACTACACCACCCCTGACCCTGAATGTGATCTGGACTATGTGCCCAATACGTGCCGTCAGCAAGCGGTGCGGGTAGCTGTTTCTGACTCGCTTGGCTTTGGGGGCCATAACGCGGTTCTGGTAGTTCGTAAGTTCGAAGGATAAGGTGATATCATGCTTAATCCTAATGATATCCAAGCTATACTTCCCCATCGTTATCCGTTTTTACTGGTTGACCGGATCATAGAGCTTGAACCGGGCAAGAGAGCAGTTGGTCTTAAGAATGTGACGGTTAACGAGCCTTTCTTTCAAGGTCATTTTCCCGGCGCTCCGGTGATGCCCGGGGTGCTGGTGTTAGAGGCCCTGGCTCAAGTGGGAGGCTGTGCTCTGCTCTGTCAGGAGCAGTTCCGGGGCAGGCTGGCTTATCTTGCCGGCATCGACAAAGTGAGGTTCAAACGCATGGTAGTACCTGGGGATCAGTTGTTGCTCAAGGTGGAGCTGACCAAGATGAAGGGCCTTATAGGCAAAGCTCAGGGGGAAGCCACGGTTGACGGCGATCTGGTGGCAAGCGGGGAATTTATGTTTGCCATCGAAGCCAGGAGGTCGTGATTGATCGAGATGTTGAAGGATGTATTTGAACGCAAGCCTAAGAAGAAATACGTGACTCTTCCGGTTCACGCACCGGATCTTCCGCCAGTTCAAATACCCGCGGTAAAGCGGTGCCCTGGTTGTGGTAATCGAATCATGGAGGAAGAGCTGGATGCTAACCTAAAAGTATGCCCGCAGTGCGACTATCATTATCCCTTGTCTGCAGGTGAGCGGATATGGATGATCGCCGATGAGGGTAGTTTCACAGAGATCGACAGGGGATTAACTTCGGTTGATCCAATCGCTTTTCCAGGTTACCGCGAAAAACTGGAGGCAGCCCGAGAACTATCGGGATTGCCAGAAGCGGTCGTAACAGGGCGGGCTGCCATTGAGGGCATCCCGGTGTTTCTAGGTGTCATGGACAGCCGATTCATGATGGGGAGCATGGGGTCAGCGGTAGGAGAAAAGGTGACCAGGGCATTTGAAAGGGCACTGGCAGAAAGATTGCCGTTGATAATGTTCACTGCTTCGGGCGGAGCCAGGATGCAAGAGGGGATGCTTTCGCTGATGCAGATGGCAAAAACCGCGGCTGCGGTGGCGCGTTTTTCGGAGAATGGACTTCTATACATATCGGTTCTCACTCACCCGACCACCGGTGGCGTGACCGCCAGTTTTGCTACTTTAGCTGATATAATCCTTACCGAGCCGGGAACCATGATCGGGTTTGCCGGTCCCAGGGTGATTGAACAGACCATCAGGCAAAAACTGCCCCCTGGTTTTCAGAAAGCTGAATCAATGCTCAAACACGGGTTTATCGACAAGATTGTGCATAGGAAAGACCTGAAACAGGTACTGGCTTTGCTGTTGACCCTACATGTAAAGGGGGCGATGTGATGTCGGATCTTCGTCCTCTGGATTTCGAAAAGGATTACTTGGATTTGAAGGCTAAATTGGAAGAGCTTAAGGCCATGGCCGAACAAAAGAAGATAGACCTGGCGGAAGAGATATCGAGCTTGGAGAGCAAGGTGGCCCGACTCAAGGAGGAACGCTACCGAAATCTAACCCCCTGGCAAAAATACCAGATAGCAAGACATCCCAACCGGCCGACTACCCTGGATTATTTAAAGGCCATTTTTTCTGATTTTATCGAACTTCACGGCGATCGTTGCTATGCGGATGATCCTGCAATAGTAGGGGGATTGGCCTTATTCGACGGCCGGCCGGTGACTGTCATCGGTCACCAGAGGGGAAAAGATACCAACGAGAATCTGCTGCGCAATTTCGGATGTCCCCACCCTGAGGGTTACCGCAAGGCTCAGCGTCTGATGAATCAGGCCGAGAAGTTTGGTCGGCCGGTAATATGTTTTATAGATACCCAAGGGGCCTATCCCGGCGTCGGAGCTGAAGAACGGGGCCAAGGTTGGGCCATTTCTCAGACTATAATGCGGATGGCTCGCTTGAGAGTTCCTTGCGTCAGCGTTGTCATCGGTGAAGGCGGTAGTGGTGGGGCTTTGGCTCTGGGAGTAGCGGACCGGGTGTTAATGCTGTCTTACAGTGTCTTTTCCGTGATATCTCCTGAGGGATGTGCATCGATTCTTTGGAACGATGCTTCTCGAGCCGAGGAAATGGCACACCACCTGAAGATGACGGCAGCAGATCTCGCCGCAATGGGGATAATCGACGAGATTGTTGCCGAACCTCTGGAAGGAGCCCACCGCGATTGGGAAAACACGTTCAAGACAGTGAAAGACAGACTAGCTTATCATTTGCATGAACTTTTAGAAAAAAGCCAAGAGGAGCTAATCGAAGGGCGTTATCAACGTTTGAGGAGAATAGGGGTTTTTGCAGAAGATGGAACAGAAAATTAGACGAGGTACGGGTCGAAATGCTGTAATGACCGAATGCGTTCGCAAGCGCTTTGCCAGCCCCGCCGGGGATTTTCTTCCATAAGGAGGACAGTCAGCATCACCGGGACCTGCGTGATTTCTTGTCGTTACAACCGGCCTTTTCTTTTTCCCCGTCGCTTGCCGATTCGTAACTGCTTTTCATATGAGTCCAGTTGGTTTAAAATCTAATAGGTAACTTAGCCCGTAAGCAGGCTGATTCTCAGGAAGTTACTCCAGTTGTTAGCAACTATTCGGGGGAAGAAGGGGGCTTTTTAGGTTTGATGAACCTGCCGGTCGTTGCTGAGGTCAGGGACGAGCTAGCGGCTAGCAAAGCCTTGATGGATAAGAATCTCAGCCAGTGGTCTGGCAAACTAAGCGGTTTTTTTCGCGATATTGAAGATGATATGCACTGGCATATGCTGCCGCAGGTGACGGCTCTGGCCTACCAGGGGCTCAAGGCAGGCTTCCGGTGCACAGTTTACATGACCACTATTTTTCGCCTGGCGTATCTTGCCAATTACATTCACGATACGGTGCGGGACGATGAAGAGGGACAGGCGCACGACAGGCGGCTTCAGTTTGACATCCTTATAGGAGATTACCTTTTTGGAAAAGTGTTACAATTACTGAGTGAAAACAGTTCTCAGTCTCTGGCTTCTACTTTTGCGGAAATGATAATAGATATCAACGAGGGACGAGTTATTCGGAAAATGAGAGGCGGTTGCCGGAACGACTTGGAGATCATCACCAAAGAAGTGGCCTGCCTATACAGCTATGCGTTCTTGACGGCCGCCAAGAAAGCGGGTCTTCACACAGCGGAGCAGATGATTTATCGAGAAGTCGGGAACAAAATCGGTTTGGCCTTAGGGGTAAGATCAGAGAGAATACCTGGTATTTCCCCGCTGCGGTATTTGGAAGAGGCCAGGTATCTGTTAACGTTTGCGAATGATTCTGCACAGGATCGGCGGCTCTTGATCCCGCGACTCTTGCAGGAAATGCTGGATCAGGTGCGGAGGGAAACCAGCGTCTCAGTTTTCGGAACCACCGACAGCGTGCTAATTCAGACGTTATAGAGGTCCTGGCAGCGATCATGTCGTGATCCGAATTTCGACAAGCAGTTTGAGGAGGCTTAGTTCGTGTCCTACAGAGACTTACGTGATTTTGTACGGTCTTTAGAAGAAAGAGGATGGCTTAAGCGGGTAAAAACCGAGGTAGATCCGGAACTGGAGATAACCGAGATAACTGACCGTATCAGCAAGGCCTACGGGCCTGCTTTGCTTTTCGAAAAGGTAAAGGGTTCCGATATCCCGGTGCTTATCAACGCGTTCGGCAGTTATGAGAGGATGGCCTTGGCGCTGGGCGCAAACAAGTTTTCCGACATTACGGCAAGGATCGAAGAATGGCTCAAGATGATGGATGAGATACCCGACACTTTGCTGGGAAAAGTGAGAATGTTGCCGAAGTTGGCGGAGCTGTCAAAGTATATGCCGAGAAGGGTTAAGACGGGGCCCTGTCAGGAAGTGGTTATCCGCGAAAACGCTTCTTTGGATATGCTTCCTATCCTCAAGTGCTGGCCCGGGGATGGAGGTAAGTACATCACGTTACCGTTGGTGTTTACTAAAGACCCGGAAACCGGAAAACCCAACATGGGTATGTACCGGATGCAGGTTTATGATCACAAGACCACGGGGATGCACTGGCATGCGCACCACGATGGAGCACAGAATTACCGAAAATATTGCGCTCTTGGCAAGAAGATGGAGGTAGCGGTCGCCATCGGCGCTGATCCGGCTACCATATATGCTGCAACGGCTCCTCTTCCCAAAGATATATTCGAGTTGATATTTGCCGGATTTCTCCGAAGACAGCCGGTCGAAGTGGTAAAATGTGTAACCGTAGACTTAGAAGTCCCTGCTCATGCTGAAATAGTTCTGGAAGGGTATGTAGAACCGGGAGAAACCAGAGTGGAAGGCCCGTTTGGGGATCATACGGGATACTATTCGCTTCCCGAGGAGTTTCCGGTTTTTCACCTGACCTGCATTACTCACCGGAGGAATCCCATCTACGCAACAACCATAGTAGGGAAGCCGCCTATGGAAGATTGCTATATGGGAAAAGCGACAGAGCGCATATTTCTACCTCTGCTCAGGCTGCAGCTGCCGGAAATAGTGGATATCAACATGCCTTTAGAAGGTGTTTTTCATAACTGCGTGCTGGTTTCCGTAAAAAAGAGCTATCCCCGGCATGCCAAGAAGGTCATGCATGCACTTTGGGGTATGGGACAGATGATGTTCGCCAAATTCATTGTAGTCGTGGATGAAGACGTCGACGTCCAAAACACGTCGGAGGTTGCGTGGAAGGTTTTCAACAACGTCGACCCTCGTCGGGACATAGAAATAGTCGAAGGGCCTTTAGATGTTCTGGACCACTCGTCCCCAACCCCCTTATATGGTGCCAAAGTAGGTATCGATGCTACTAAGAAATGGGTGAGCGAAGGGCATCCGAGAGAGTGGCCGGATGATATCGAAATGTCACCGGAAATCAAAGATCTGGTTGACCGTAGGTGGAAGGAATATGGTCTTGACTAAGGCGCGCTTGTTTCTGCGGATGATAGATTTTGAGCACACTCTCTTCGGCCTACCTTTTGCTTATCTGGGCGCATTCTTGGCAGTTGGCGGCGTTCCTGGTTTTTACCACCTATTCTGGATAACGGTTGCCATGGTTGGGGCTAGAACTGCAGCACTCTGTTTGAACCGGCTCATAGACCGCGAAATCGACCGGCGCAACCCTCGGACTGCCAACTGGGTTATGGCCCGAGGTGGCTTACCGGTACCGATGGTATGGGCTGCTGTGTTCGTTTCTTTGGGATTGCTGTTCTTGGCAGCGTATCGACTGAATCCGCTGTGTGTTAAACTTGCCCCCCTTGCGGTCGCAGCACTTTGGGTTTATTCGTATACCAAGCGTTTCACGTGGTGGTGCCATTTAATACTCGGATTATCAGTGGGCATGGGTCCCGTTGGAGGGTGGATTGCCATCACCGGGAGCTTGGATTGGCAGCCTTTTCTTCTGTGGTTGGCTGTAGGGTTTTGGATAGCCGGCTTCGACACTATGTACGCCTGTCAGGACATGGAGTTTGACCGCAGGGAGGGACTTTTTTCCATACCTGCTCGTTTCGGAGTCGAGGGCGCCTTGCGGTTTGCCAAGATTTTTCATGGCCTTACTGTGGTTTTTCTTTTTCTTACCGGGTTGGCTTTGAACTTGGGGACCTGGTATTACGCCGGAGTCCTTTTTGTCCTCGTCCTTCTCATCTATGAGCACAGTTTAATACGTCCTCAGGACCTCTCCCGGGTGAATCTTGCTTCGTTCAGAATAAACCACTACGTCGGCCTGATAGTCTTTCTTATGGCTTTAATTGATATTCTGAGGTAATGACAAGTGTCCGGTTTGTAACTCGAAATCGACCTTGATCCGAGGTGAATTATGGATAAAAGGTTTGTCGTAGGAATAACCGGGGCCAGTGGGGTCATCTATGGGGTGAGGGTAGTTGAAGAGCTCTTGAAACAAGGGATGGAAGTTCACCTCATAGTAAGCGAGCCGGGAAAGCTGGTACTGGCGGATGAGCTGGGGTGGGATTTTTCTGGCGGGCTGAAAGATGCCTGCTGTCGAGGAATCACGCGGCATGACCGGGGCCAGCTTTTTGTATATGAAAATCATGAAATATGGGCGGCCCCGGCCAGCGGTTCTTTTCAGGTGCGGTGCACGTTAGTCGTGCCTTGTTCTATGTCTACTTTGGCCGGGATAGCCCACGGATTAGCAGCCAATCTGATTCAAAGAGCAGCTGATGTGGCTTTGAAGGAGGGCCGGCCGCTGGTCCTAGTTCCGAGGGAAACCCCCCTGAGCGCCATTCATCTTGACAACATGTCAATGTTGGCCCGGCTAGGGGTGCGTATGGTTCCTGCCATGCCGGCATTTTACCATAAACCCCAGAGCCTCAGGGAAATAGTAGATTTTGTGGTCGGCAAAGTTTTCGACGTAATCGGTCTTGAGCACGAGCTTTTTTCCAGATACGGCGGGATAAAGGTCCGAAAATCACAGGTGTTTTCGAGTCCCGGTGGGTTTATTCCAGAATAAACGGTGTATGAAGACAACATAGATATGACGGCGTGCAGTAATCAAGGCTCAATTATCGGTTTTCGGACGCCGGGGAAGAGTGAATAGAAATATGTAGTTCAAAATTGCTTTCGCAAAGAGGATTTTTTGCCGGCTGAGTAGAATTTAAAGACGCACATGTGCCAAAATGCACATGTGCGTCTGTTTTATTTGGACATCCGGTGATTAGGCGGGGGGTGTTATATGGAGAGGCTTAAACGTAGCAAATGATTTGCAGCGAACAAATCAAGAAAAAGACTTATGAGAGGGAGGAGCTTTAATTGGACAGTAAGGTGGGAAATCGATGGATTGTCGTTCTCGGAGCGGTGATGATCCAGCTCTGCCTAGGTGCGGTGTATATTTGGAGTCTTTTCAACCAGCCTCTGATTGACAAATACGGATGGGACAAAGCCGGGGTCGTAATGACCTTCTCGATTACAATCTTTGTGTTTGCCCTCTCTACCATAATCGCAGGCAGGATTCAGGACAAAATTGGTCCCCGCTGGGTGGCAACGGCGGGAGGACTGTTGCTGGGAATAGGCATGGTATTGGCCAGCAAGGCTACTTCGTTGACGCAGTTGTACCTGTTTTACGGCGTCATCGGAGGAGCAGGTATCGGAGCAGCATATGTCTGTCCGCTGGCGACCTGCGTAAAATGGTTTCCGGATATGAGAGGCTTGATTAGCGGCATAGCAGTAGCCGGGTTTGGCATGGGAGGAATGCTTTTCAAACCTATCGCCAACTCTTTTCTTGCTTCCTTCGGAGTAAGTGCCACTTTTATGTATCTGGGCATTATTTACTTGGTATTTGTTGTGTTGGGAGCCCAATTACTCAAAGTTCCGCCTCCTGGCTACTGCCCTCCGGGATGGACGCCTCCGGCCACCACAGGGGTCACGGCAGGGGGATCAGACTTTACTCCCGGACAGATGTTAGGTACTTCTCAATTTTACATGATTTGGCTCATGTATCTGTTCGGCGCCATGGCGGGATTGATGGTTATAGGCTTTGCCAAGGACATCGGTACTACTTTGGTCGGACTTGATCCGTTAGTAGCGGCCAACGCAGTGGTAATAATATCGTTGTTCAATGCTGCAGGAAGAATAATATGGGGCACTTTATCCGATAAGCTGGGAAGGACAGTCTCCTTGATGGCCATGTACGTCTTGGCTGCCGGGGCTATGCTGTACATGAGCAAGGCATCTATGACTTATGTTACCTTCCTGGGCGCTTGTTCTATCATAGGCTTTTGTTTCGGAGGGTTTCTCGCGTTGTTCCCATCGCTCACAGCCGACTACTACGGAACCAAGAACCTGGGAACCAATTACGGTATCGTATTCATGGCTTATGGTGTTGCGGCAATTGCCGGGCCTCGGCTGGGAGCTGCAATGCCGTTTACAACCGCTTTCCTTATCGCCGGTATAATGTGCCTTGTTGCTTTGGGTCTTACCTTTTTGGTTAAGCCGCCCAGAATGAAAGAGGCAATTCTATAAAAAATAAATTGAAGTTTGTAATTCTCTATGAATAATGCTTGGGGAAACCGAAGAAAAAAAATCGTCAAGCTTTTGGGCTTGACGATTTTTTTTCGCGGTTACTTTAATTTCGCGTAACCTTCTGCCAATTGCACATTAGTATGAACCACTTCTTCCATAAACTCCTGTTCTGCATGACCTATATCTTTAAGCTTTTGCAAGTCATCTACAGAAGTTATCACCGCTCCGGTAGGCACCACTTTTCCTGACGGTATATCAACTCCTTCCACTATGGCGCCGTGTTTTATCATGGAGCCGGAACCTACCGTGCTCTTGAAGACCACTGCCCGAAAGCCGACGAAGCAGTGTTCCTCAATTGAGCACGGCCCGTGGATAACACACCCGTGGGCCAGTGACGTATGAGACCCAATGGATACCGTCGTGCCAGCGAGAGCGTGAATAATAACCCCGTCCTGAAGGTTCACCTCGTCTCCTATAAGCACCGGCGCGACTTTACCGGAACCGGGGTCGGCTTCGTCAGCGCGTACGACCACATTCGGCCCTATATAACAGTTCTTGCCAATGGTGACGGGGCCGATGAGAACCGCTGAAGGATCAATGTAGCTGGACGGGTCTACTGTTGGTTTGTCCCTTTTTGGATTTAGTCTTAGAGAATCGCCCATTTTTCGCCATCCTTTCGTTGTTGTTTAGTTGCTTCTGTTAGGAGAAAAAGTGGAGCTTAAATAAAATTAATTCCACGTTTGTTCTCTTAAATCCTCCTTCAACACCAGCCAGAGACCCGGCACTCAGGTCAGGTCTTTACTTAGGGCATAATTTTTGTTCTGAACGCGCCGCAATATCACAACATCATAACTTCAGTTCCAAATTCAACCACATCTGAAGGCCGGGCTGATTAACCAGAACCCCATAACACCGTGAGGTATCGTAAGGGTACGAGACATACGGGTATTTTGACACGGGTGTTATTGACGTGATAACATGAGGATGAGCGGGAGTAAAGCCGCTAGAAGTGATGGAATGGATTTGTAGCTTGGACAGGGGCTGTGAAGAACAAAATCCTGGTCCGCTGACTTTTGATTGATATTCAAAACCTAATACCGGATTGTCTGATCGCTGAGTCTTCTTCGTTAGAAGAAGAGCGGGGGAACCAGTTTGTTTGGGGTGAATCCCTGGTACAGTCTGGCGCAGGACTCTCAACAGTGGCCCAAAGCGCTTGGACTTAAGCAGGGTAGGGCTATCCCCGAGCCCGAATCCGTCAGCTAACCTCGTAAGCGTCATTAGGGGAGACAACGCTGTAGGCGGCTCGAGGAAGAAGATCTCTTTT
The DNA here is from genome assembly GCA_964405385.1 of uncultured Syntrophothermus sp. Lineage (GTDB taxonomy): Bacteria > Bacillota > Syntrophomonadia > Syntrophomonadales > Syntrophothermaceae > Syntrophothermus. The sequence continues at coordinate 29,655 of CAYONS010000010.1, read as the reverse complement.
GGCCTTTTTGCAGTAAAGGCCGGGAAAGACCTTGGCCTTTGCTGTTTTGCAAAAGGGGTTAGACTTCTTCTCGTCCTAATGCTTTTTAACTCTGAGCCTCTAATTTTTCCCGTCCTATCTGGTTTTCCTCCAGCGACAGCACGCGAGCAGTTACATAATCTTTATATGGCATATGGCGATTGTTGATGAATTGCGGGGCACAGCGAACAAGTCCGTTGTCCCCATAATGGTATTTGTAACTAAAAAAGGCAAGAAGGTGTAACGCTCAAGGGAAAAGGAGGGATGATACGATGCAGAATCGTAGTGCAAACGAGGTCGGAAGAGCGAAGGCAGTTACCCGGGCTCAGGAGTTGAAACTCGATGCCCTGGAGTATCTGGAGGTGCGTGAGCGCATTGCGTGTGGGCTGGATGCCGAATTTCAGAGGAGGGTCGAAGCGAGAAAGGAAGTTATACTGCGGGTGTTGGGTGGAAACGAGGACGATTGGAACAACTGGAAGTGGCAGATGGCCAACAGAATAAAGGATGCTGATCTTCTTGCAGAGCTGATCGGTATATCGAGACTGGAAACAAGGCGGATTGCCAGCGTCGGGAAGACGTATCGCTGGGCGGTATCCCCTTACTATCTGAGTTTGATAGGGGACGACCACCGCACTGATCCGATTTACTTGCAGTCGGTTCCTGATATCCGGGAGTTGCTCCCGAAAGGAGGGTTAGACCCTATGGATGAAGAAGGGACATCGCCAGCTCCTCGCATTACTCGTCGCTATCCAGACCGTCTCATCATCAACGTCACAAATCAATGCGCCATGTTTTGCCGCCACTGCCAGAGGAGGAGGAATATCGGCGAAGTTGACCGGCATGCAAGCAGGGAAGAAATAAAGGCTGCCCTACAGTACGTGAAGGCTAATCCGGAAATAAGAGACGTGCTGATAACCGGGGGCGATGCGTTGCTCTTGAGTAACAAGACCCTGGAATGGATACTCATGGAGTTGGACAGGATTCCCCATGTGGAGATCAAGCGTATTGGCACTAGGGTCCCGGTGACCTTACCGCAGAGAGTGACCCCGGAGCTGTGCGAGGTTATAAGAAAGTATCCGCCTATATACATTAACACTCAGTTCAATCACCCGGCAGAGGTTACCCCCGAGGCCAAGCGGGCCTGCGATATGCTGGTACAAGCCGGAGCGGTTTTAGGCAACCAGGCCGTGTTGCTTCGGGGAATTAATGATTGCCCGGCGGTTATGAGAAAGCTCAACCATGCGCTTCTGAAGATTCGGGTGCGACCTTACTATATATTTCACCCCAAACCTGTTCGCGGGACGAGCCATCGCTGGGTGAGCATACAAACGGGTTTGGGGATAATGGAAGCTCTGAGAGGTCATACGTCCGGTTTGGCCGTGCCCACATACATTGTTAATGCCCCGTGCGGTTTAGGCAAAATACCCCTTATGCCTCAATACCTCTTGAAATTGGATCAGGAAAAAGCCGTGCTGCGCACCTGGGAGGGCAAAATAGTTGAGGTAGATAATTGCTCCTGGTGAAAAGGGGGACCTGGAACAGGTTTTGGTTGAGGGACTTGTCTCAAAACTATATAATTAGACTGGCTGTGTAATATTAAGTCGGTCTAAGGAGCAAATGCATGAATTCCCTAGATCTCTTTCGGGATATCGAGCCGCAACTCAAGGCTGTGGAACAGGAGTTGCTGAATTCTATAACAACAGACGTACCTCTTTTGAAAGAGGCGTCCGTGCATTTAGTGAAGGCCGGTGGGAAACGTCTCCGACCGGCGTTCGTGCTTCTTTCTGGGAGTTTTTATTGTTCTTCGCTTGAAAGGTTAATCCCTTTGGCGGTTGCTCTGGAACTGGTGCACATGGCTACTCTGGTGCATGATGATGTGATAGATAACTCGCTGACACGCCGCGGGCAACAGACGGTAAAAGCGTGCTGGGGAAACCGGATATCCTTGTATTCCGGCAACTACATCCTGGCAAGATCGCTCTCGCTCATTGCTTCATACGATCGGCCTGACATAATAGATATTTTGGCCACGGTCAGTATGAAGGTTTGTGAAGGAGAGATCATCCAGATGCTGGGCTGCTACGATGTGGGACAGGGCTACAAAGATTACCTGCGGAGGATTGAGCGCAAGACCGCACTTTTAATGGCCTTAAGCTGTCAGAGCGGTGCCTTGGTGAGCGGGGCTCCGGCCGATAAGGTAACGGCATTAAGGAGATACGGTTACTATTTAGGGATGGCTTTCCAGATAACCGACGATGTACTGGACTTTGTGGCCAGCGAGGAGGTTTTGGGCAAACCGGTAGGGAGTGACATTAGACAGGGAATAATTACTCTCCCTGCTCTTTACGCTTTGCGCGAGAGTGAAGAAAGAGAGGTTCTGGCGTCGATACTGTCATCCCCTGAAAGGTGCGTGAACGAAGCCCAGACGGCTATAAACATTGTGCTTTCGAGTGGCGGCGTTGATTTTGCTTTGGAGGTAGCTAGATCGTACGCCGAGAAAGCGCGTTCACTTTTGGGATCTTTGCCGGAAGTTCGAGCCAAGAGTGTTCTGGGCAGGATAGCTGAGTTTGTCGTAAATCGGGAGTTTTAAAGGAGGCTTGTGGGTGTTCAAGAAATTGACTCCAGATGAGAAAGTGACGTTGATGCGCCATCTGGAAGACCTGCGAAAGGCCCTGCTCGTGTCCATAATAGCGGTGGTGGTAGCGGCAATAGCTTCTTTTTACTACAGCGACCAGATACTTGACATAATTCAAAAACCTCTCAAGGATTTGGGCATGGGCCTGGATCTAGTTTACATCGGGGTGACAGAGGGGTTCTTTGTTAAGATGAAGTTGGCGCTCCTTGCCGGCCTGGTAATTGCTTTTCCGGTCGTGGCTTGGGAGCTGTGGAGCTTTATTGCTCCTGCACTGTATCCTCACGAAAAAAGGTACGTTTACACGTTGTTTCCCATTATCCTCATCTTATTCGCCGCCGGGGTTTTGTTTTCGTATTTTACGCTGTTGAAGATGGTTTTGGCTTTTATGGTGTATATTGCAGGGGAATTAAGACCTATGATCACCGTTGACAAGTATCTTTCATTTGTCTTGACATTGACTATCCCCTTCGGGTTGGTTTTTGAACTGCCTGTGGTTGTCTTTTTTCTTACAAGAATAGGAATAATCGGTCCCGATGTTCTGGCACGCAACCGTAAATACGCTTTACTTGCTATTTTTGTGGTTGCTGCTGCCTTGACGCCAGGACCAGATCCTATTTCACAGACCATGATGGCTTTGCCCGTGTATTTGCTGTACGAGGTCAGTATATGGGTGGCAAAACTGGCTCAGCCGAAAGCAAAAGAAACTCTTGTCAACAGTGATTGAACAGGAGGTCAGCGCAAATAGGTGGCTGGCACTCCATATAGCAGCAAAAAATCTAGTTAATTCTTTAACGCTAAAGAAGGAATTATTGTCGGAACGTAGAATAAATGAGGAGATGTGCGTTCCCGTAAGTCTCCGAAGCCGGGGTGTAGTGTATACACCGATTTTAAGGTAAGAAGCCTCTTTCTAGGGGGGTGAGGAAAAGGGAAGAGGGGCTTTGTGATAGACTTGGTGTGATCTCTTTGACAAGAAGACCACGCACCACAGAAACGGAGGCCATGTTCCCAACGTGTCAGCAACTGATGGCCGACCTAATTGGGGCTACTCACAATTGAAGAAAGGAGAGACTAAGGCGTGAAGGTTACGCGGAGACAGTTCCTGAAGATAACCGGAGTAACTGCAGCGACCTTCGCCGTAGTAGATCTGGGATTCAACCTGAAGGCTGTGGCAGCCGAGGCAAAGGGATTCCGTATCAAGGATGTAACCCCTATGCCGACCGTCTGCCCGTATTGCGCTTCTGGCTGCGGACTCCTGGTCTACGCGGAAAGGGATGCCTCAGGCAATTACGTGAAACTCCTCAGCGTCGAAGGGGATCCAGACAATCCTATTAACCGCGGAGGGGCCTGTGCCAAGGGGTCTGCTCTTTTCAACCTACGGGAAATCTATGACGAAGCTACAGGTAAACAGATACCGAACCCCAAGAGAGCAACTAAGCCTTTATACAGGGCCCCAGGAAGCGAAAAGTGGGAAGAAAAAGATTGGGATTGGATATTGGACGAAATAGCTAAAAGGGTTAAAGAGACAAGAGATGCCAGTTTTATTCACAAAGAAAAGCTGGAAGACGGGACTGAAATAATAGTCAACCGCACCGAAAAGATCGGATCTATGGGAGGTTCAGGCCTGGATAACGAAGAGTGCTATCTTTTGTCAAAGTTGATGCGCGCACTCGGAGTTGTGTATCTCGAGACCCAGGCCCGTATCTGACACTCGTCCACGGTGGCAGGGTTGTCACCTTCGTTTGGACGCGGCGTCATGACCAACCACGTGGTTGATATCAAGAATTCGGATTGTATTCTCATTATTGGCGGCAACACGGCGGAGAACCACCCGATAGCCATGAAGTGGGCCTTGAAAGCACGGGAAGAGAGAGGTGCCAAGATAATCCATGTGGATCCCCGGTTCACCCGTACGTCCGCTGTCGCCGATATATATGCTCCTTTGCGTTCGGGAACCGATATAGCTTTTATCGGAGGCATGATAAAGTATATTCTGGACAACGAGTTGTACCACAAGGAGTACGTTTTGAACTACACTAATGCTTCTTTCATAGTCGCGGACACCTATAATTTTGACCCGGAGACCGGCCTATTTTCCGGATACACCTTTGATGAGGAAAAGAAGATAGGCCAGTATGACCTGAAACAGTGGGACTACAAACGGGATGAAAACGGCATGCCTGTTAAGGATCCGACTTTGAACGATCCCCGTTGCGTGTTCCAGCTTTTGAAGCAGCACTACAGCAGGTATGACATCGACACCGTTTGCAGGATTACGGGTACGCCCAAGGACAAGTATCTGGAAGTTCTAAAAGCTTACTGCGCCACTGGAGCCCCTGATAAGGTGGGTACCATCTTATATGCGATGGGAACTACCCAGCACTCAGTGGGATCCCAGAACTGCCGTTCTTATGCCATCTTGCAGCTATTGCTCGGGAACGTAGGACGCCCCGGCGGCGGTGTCAATGCGATGCGCGGCGAGAACAACGTGCAGGGCGCGACCGACATGGCGCTCTTGAACCACTATATTCCGGGTTATATAACTTGTCCTACCAACACCGCGGATCACAAGGACCTGCTGGCGTTCTTGAAGAAGGAAACTCCTGGAGCGGCCAAGGTAGCGGCCAGCAACCTCGACGAGTTCCGGGCTGCGGTGGCAGCAGGGATCCCGAACTCCGGATTCCGCATCAATACCTCCAAGTGGGTAGTGAGCATGCTCAAGGCCTGGTGGGGAGATGCAGCTACACCGGAGAATGACTTCGCTTATCACTATCTGCCAAAACGCGATGCCAAGAAGAACTATTCCCATATGGGCATGTTTGAAGCAATGTACAACGGCGAACTCGACGGGTTGTTCATAAACGGCGGCAATCCTGTTGTGGGAGGGCCGAACGCCAACAAGGAACAAGTAGCCCTGACAAAACTCAAGTGGCTGGTTGTTTTGGACCTGTGGCTGCACGAGACGGCGGAATTCTGGTCTTATAAAGCGTGGGAAAGACCGGTTGAAAATGAGAAGGTTCCGAAGCTTACACCGAAAGACATCCAGACCGAGGTGTTCTTCCTGCCCGCAGCCGGTGTCTACGAGAAAGAAGGAACCGCTTCCAACACCGGACGCTGGATGCAGTACCGCTGGAAGGCAGCGGAGCCTCTGGGCGATTCCAAGCCCGATCTGTGGATAATTAATGAGTTGGCCAAGAGAATAAAGAAACTGTACGAAGGCAGCACCAAGCCTCAGGATGAGCCTATCACCAAGCTGGTATGGGGTCCGTACGGAGAGGGCGAAGAGCCCGAACCCATAAAGGTTGGCCTTGAGCTGAACGGGTACACCGTTGCCGATGGCAAGCCGGTAGAGAACTTTACCAAGCTGGCAGACGACGGCAGCACCGCCTGCGGGTGCTGGATCTATTCCGGATGCATGACGACGAAGGAAGACGGTTCTTTAGACTACAAGGCCATGTGGAGGGATAACAAGGACAATTCCAAGACCGGTCTGGGCCTGTTCTCCAAGTGGTCCTGGTCGTGGCCGCTTAACAGGAGGATCGTGTACAACCGCTGCTCCATCAGGCCGGACGGCACTCCATGGCCGGGTGATGAAGCAAGGGCCTTGTTCAAGTGGGATCCTAATGCGCCCGGTGATCCCAAGAAGCCTGGCACCATGGGAATGTGGGTAGGTGACGATGTACCGGACTTCAACAAGTATCTTGCTCCGACGACGGAACCGTGCGCCGCTATTCCTTACCTGATGAGGCCCGAAGGGGTAGCCTGTTTGTATTCGACAAACGGCATGAAGGACGGCCCGTTCCCCGAGCACTACGAGCCGTGGGAAAGCCCGGTCAAGAACCTGTTGAACGGCGCCCAAGTGAACCCGGTTGCCAAGATATGGGAACCGGACAAACAAGGGTTGGCGGAAAAGTTCCCGATAGTAGGTACAACCTACCGCGTGACTGAGCACTGGCAGACCGGGGCTTTGACGCGGAACCTGCCGTGGCTGGCGGAACTTATGCCCACTATGTTCGTTGAGATGAGCGAAGAACTGGCAAGGCTGAAGGGAATCAAGAACGGGGATAAGGTCATAGTATCCACTACCAGGGGCGACATCGAGGCCGTGGCCTTCGTCACCAAGCGGTTTAAGCCGTTCATAGTCGACGGGAAAGTAGTTCATCAGATAGGTATGACTTGGCACTACGGCTTCAAGGGGTATGCCAAAGGGGATCCTGCTAACCGGTTGACCCCGCATGTCGGAGACCCGAACTCTATGATTCCCGAATACAAAGCCTGGCTGTGCGATGTAAGGAGGGCGTAAGGATGGCGAAGCTGATAAAAATCATAGACGTTACCAAATGTACCGCCTGCCGGGGCTGCCAGGTTGCATGCAAGAACTGGAACCAGAATCCAGCGGTTATCGAACCTACGAACAGTTACCAGAGCCATAAGGACACCAATGCCGAGACCTTTACGGTCGTTAAGTTCAACGAGTATGTGGATTCCGGCAAAGGGCTACAGTGGCTGTTCAGGAAGCACCAGTGCATGCACTGCGACGAGCCGGCTTGCATGGAAGTCTGCCCGCGGCAAGCATATTCCAAGAACGAGTGGGGAGCCACGGTACACGACGCCACCCGGTGTATCGGGTGCCAGTACTGTCACTATGCGTGTCCCTGGAGCGTTCCGAAATATCTGAAACGGGAAGACATCGTGACCAAGTGTACCCTGTGTGCCAACCGGGTTGAGGCAGGGCTGGAATCAGGCAAATTCAAGTCCTATCCCCTTGCCGACTGGCCGGAGGGAGGGCAGGCCGCCGAGCTGGGAACCTATGTACCGGCGTGTGTTAAGACCTGTCCTTCAGGGGCCCTTAGGTTCGGAGAAGAATCCGAGATGCTCAGTTATGCCCACGAGAGGGTAAGGCAGCTGCGGGAGAGCGGATATCCCGAAGCCAACCTTTACGGAGCGGGGTATGCCAACGTAGTCTATGTACTGGGCTACCGGCCTGAAGCATACGGACTGCCGGCAGAGCCCAAGGTGCCGGGTCAGATCATCTTCTGGCAGAAGATAGTGCAGCCGTACGTAGGCTGGCTGATACCCCTGGCCTTAGGAGCATCGGTAGTCAGCTTCTTCACCACCCGGTTCATAGCGGCCAATGAGGGCAAAACCGAAGAAGGGGGGCATGAGTAATGCAGTGGCTGGTACCGTACAGGGAAGACGTACCGCGGGTAGAGAGGTTTAATCTGACCGCGCGGATAACTCACTGGGGACACACGGTAACCTACCTGTTATGCCTGTTTACCGGTCTTGTGCTCTTCGTCGACGGGGCGGACTGGTTGGCCGCCATATTCGGTGGATACCGGGGAGCAGGTCTGATACACCGGATAGCAGCGGTAGGCATGACCCTATTCGTAATCTACGGAGCCGTAGTCGGCATCAGGGGACTCGGCAAATGGATAATGGACTTATTGAGGTTCGGAGTAAATGACGTTATATTCCTGGTATTGTTCCCGCTGGAGTTCTTCGGGTTCAAGGTGAAGATGCCGCCGCAGACCAGGTTCAACGGCGGGGAGAAGGGCAACTCGATAATAACCCCGACCTGCGTGCTCTTGCTGATGATAAGCGGGTATATCATGTGGTTCCCGCAGATATTCCCGGCCTGGCTGGTAAGCATATGCTACCCGGTTCACGACCTGGCCATGATATTCTCGGCCTTCATGGTGTGCATGCACGCTTACCTGGGTTCTTTCCACCCCGGATCCGGGGAGTCCTTCTGGGGCATGTGGAAGGGAACGGTCAGAGCCGACTGGGCTGAGCACCATCACAAGATCTGGTACGACGAAACCTACGGGGACAAAGCTAAAGCCAATTAATTACAGATAGAAAAGGCTTGCAATCAAGAAGGGGGGGCATCCCCCCTTCTTCCTTTACAAAGTCATAAGGTTCTGGGATAATAACATACAGTTGAAAACCGCTAAGGGAGTGTCGTTATGGGTAAAGGAGTTCCGGTTTCATTGCCGGAAGGGTTTGTGGAGTTCTATCAAGACGTGGAAAGCTGGCAGAATGAATTATTCATCCGCCTAAAGAAAAGGAAGCAGTATGAACCGCAAGACGCTATTGTCCTGCTCAGAAACGAAGATCGTCCTTTGATAGAATTGGTTGATTTCGAAGTTGATGTGGCCGAATACAAGGAGGCTTTTCTGAGCTTCGCCGAGTTAGTTAAGTCAAAAAGGGACAAGGCCGCAGTTTTCGTTGACCGGATACTAGAGAAGAAAGATGAACTGGATTACGGCGAATTACTGAACAGGTCTTTCAGTAATGACAAAGGCTATTTTGCAAGATTGGAGAAGGAGACCGGTATCCCCGCCAACATTATGATGCTCATCAGCCAGCATGCAGCCCGCCCATTTTTGAGGGTGTTTGCACTGCCTTACGAGAGATCGCTGCGCGAGGACGAGTCTTTGGCATGGGGCAAAGGTATTTGCCCGGTATGCGGGGCGGTTCCCAGCATATCGCGGGTCCGGGCCCATGACGGCAGGCGCTTTCTCTTTTGTGAAGAGTGTTTCACAGAATGGGAACACCGGTATCTGGCCTGCGTCTACTGTGGTAACAGCGAGCCTTCGACTATAAAATACTTTGTTGTGGACGGGGATGACGCTAACCAGGTCTTTGTCTGCGAGAAATGCAAAGGCTATCTTAAGAACTATGACGAGCGCAGGGGCCAAGCCCAGGCAGACCTTTTTATTACCAATATCAAGACCATATACCTGGATTTGCTGGCAGAGCAGAGGGGCTATGGGCGGCGCGAGACTGATTTCAATTAGGGCCGGGGGACGGTTCTTGAAGCTCATTTACGTACAGATAAAGGAGGTTGACCAAGTTGGGACTGATAGGGAATATCGGGCCGTGGGAACTATTATTAGTCCTGGTTATAGTCCTGATAATAGTTGGACCAGGAAAACTTCCTCAGGTGGGACAGGCAGTGGGCAAAGCCCTCGGCAATTTCCGGAGGGCTAAGGACGCAGAGTTCGAAGAGCAGCTGCAGGAAAAGCCTGATGCGAAGTAGACGGTATCAAAAGAAGTTTATCCATTTTTTGTGAGGACGTGGCTGTTATGAAACGGCTGTTTCCCATATTTCTAGACCTTCAGGAACGGGAATGTCTGGTCGTGGGCGGGGGAGCCGTAGCCCTGCGTAAAATCAATAGTCTCCTGGAATGTGGAGCCAGGGTCAAGGTGGTGGCCCCCGATATATGTTGGGAGATACGGGATCTTGCAGAACGTGGCGGTGTTACTCTTATCCAGAGAAGTTTCGAAGAAACGGATTTAGACGGGGTCTTTATGGTGTTTGCCGCCACCGATAAGGATGATGTTAATGCCGAGGTTGCGAGGATAAGCAAAGAACGGGCAATCTTAGTGAATGTTGTCGATGAGCCGGAGGCCTGCACCTTTTTTGTGCCGTCGGTACTGAGGAGAGGGCCATTAGCTGTAGCGGTATCTACAGGAGGTGCCAGTCCCCTGTGGGCGAGGAAGGTTCGCGAGTTCTTGGAGACAGTAATAACCGAAGAATATGGCGAGTTCGCGGAAATGTTGGGCGCTGCTCGCCAACTGGTAAGAGAGATTTATCCTGATGATATCACCCGGCGCCGGCAGGCGCTGGAAAGAGCAGTTAACTCGGATGCATTCGAATTGCTCCTGTCAGGCGATAAAGAGAGAGCAAAGGAGCGGATGGAACAGTGTATATTCTCCTTACCGGGCTAAACCACCGGACTGCTCCGGTCGAGATTAGGGAACGGCTGGCTTTCACTCAACCGGTGCCGGTAGAAGTTTATGAAGAACTTTCCCGCAATGAAGAACTTCACGGAGTAGTGGTTATATCCACCTGCAACCGTACAGAAATATATGCTACGGTAAAAGACATTGCCCGGGGAACAGAGCTATTAGAGAAGTTTCTGGCCGGAAAAGCGAATATGACCGTTGAGGAGCTTCGCCCTTATCTGTACCAGCCGAGCTGTTACGATGCTATCGGGCACCTGTTCCGGGTGGCTGCCGGCTTAGACTCTATGATCATAGGGGAGACCCAAATATTGGGACAGGTGAAGGATTCTTATATCAGGGCGGTCGAGATCGGGGCTTCCGATGGGATTCTTAACACCTTGTTTCAGAAAGCCATCCATGCGGGAAAAAAGGTCCGGACTGTGACCGGTCTCGACAAACACGCAGTTTCCGTTAGCTACGCCGCGGTCGAGTTGGCTAAGAATATCTTCGGGTCACTGGCGGGCAGAACGGTTCTTCTGATTGGAGCCGGTGAGATGAGCGAACTTACGGCTAATTATCTTGTGGACAGCGGGGTATCCACAGTGATAGTGTCCAACCGATCCTATGAGCGGGCGGTATGTTTGGCAGAAAGGATGAATGGCCGAGCTGTCCACTTCGATGAGCTGTCGGACTGGTTACCCCAGGCTGACATAGTTATAAGCTGTACCGCTGCCAACCACTATGTCATAAGATATGAGGCCGTAGCCGGTATTCTCAATAAGAAGGCCGGCAAGAAGACTTTCATGATCGATATAGCTGTTCCTCGCGACATAGATCCAAGGGTTGGCACCATTGAAGGCGTTTATCTCTATGACATAGATGATCTGGAGAAAGTGGTCGATGCTAATCTCCTCGAGCGTAAGAAAGCAGCGCGTGAGGCGGAAAGGGTGCTTGAGGAAGAATTGAAAGAGTTTAGGGATTGGCTGGACAGCCTGTACGTGATTCCCGTGGTCAAGGCTCTAAAGGCAAGGGGAGAAGCCATAAAGAAGGCGGAGGTCACCAGGGCTCTCAACCGGATGGGCAAAGTGACTCCCCGCCAGGAAAAAATCATCAACGCTCTGGCAAGTTCCATAGTAAATCAGTTGCTGCATTTTCCTGTGATAAACCTGAAAGAAGCAAGCCTAACAAGTCAAGGGCACCTTTACGCCGAAATCACCAAAAAGCTTTTTCAACTCGAACTGGAGGATGAAGGGAACCAGGCTTATGGCAATGAAGGTAAGAATAGGGACTAGGGGCAGCCGTTTGGCTTTGTGGCAGGCTAACCACGTAGCGGAGCGCCTGAGCCGTTCTTTTCCACGACATGATTTTGAGATCGTGGTGATCAAAACCAAAGGAGATAAGATACTGGATGTGGCCCTTTCCAAGATAGGGGATAAGGGCCTTTTTACCAAAGAAATAGAGCTTGCTCTGCTAAAGGGCGAGGTCGACATCGCAGTACACAGCTTAAAAGACCTGCCAACCTTACTCCCCGAGGAAACCAGGTTAGCCGCAGTCTTAGAGAGGGAGAATCCTCAAGACGTGCTGCTTTCGTCTAGGGGATATAAGATATCGGATCTGCCGCACGGTGCGCGCGTCGGGACATCCAGCTTGAGGAGAGTAGCGCAGCTAAGACGGATACGCCCCGATGTCGAACCCGTAAGCTTGCGCGGCAATGTTGAGACCCGAATCAATAAAATGGAAAAAGAAGGACTGGACGGGATCATACTTGCCTACGCCGGGGTTAAGCGAATGGGGTTTTTGAACCTGGTGACGGAAATCTTGCCTTTGGAGCAGATGGTTCCGGCCGTTGGACAAGGTGTAATAGCAGTGGAGATTAGAAAGGATGACGAGGCAGCGGCAGAGTTGGTTCAGTCTTTGCACCATGAAGCTACCTGGCGAGAAATAACGGCCGAACGAGCCTTCTTGAAGGCCATAGAAGGCGGATGCCAGGTTCCTTGCGGTTGCCACGCTTCTTACCGACAGGGAAACCTGGAGGCAGAGGGCCTCGTGGCCTCTTTGGATGGCGGAGTCATGTACCGCGACCGGACATCTGGGCCGGCAGATCAAGCTGACCGAATAGGAAGAGAATTGGCAGGGCGGATCCTTGCGATGGGTGGAGGCACTCTGCTTCAGCAAATAAGATGTATGGGGGATTAGGGGCATGTCAGGGATCGGGATAGTGTATCTGGTAGGCGCAGGGCCTGGGGACCCTGGGCTTTTTACTATAAAAGGGAAGCAATGTCTCGAGAAAGCAGATGTTGTGGTGTACGATCGTTTGGTCAGCCCGGGTATTCTTAAGTATGCTCGGGATGGAGCAGAGTTGATCTATGTAGGCAAGGCTTCCAGCGACCATACCCTGCCCCAGCAAGAGATCAACCGGCTGCTGGTGGAAAAGGCCCAAGAGGGTAAGACGGTAGTGAGGTTGAAAGGAGGAGACCCGTTTGTCTTTGGTCGGGGTGGCGAGGAAGCCTTGTATCTCAAAGAGAACGGGGTCAGGTTCGAGGTGGTTCCGGGGATTACTTCGGCCGTGGCCGTACCTGCTTATGCGGGCATTCCAGTGACACACCGGGACATGACTTCTTCCTTCGCCATAATTACAGGGCACGAACGGCCTGGGAAAAATACGAGTTCAGTGCGCTGGGAGCAAATTGCCACTGGTGTGGGCACACTGGTGTTCTTGATGGGGGTAGAAAACCTCAGCAACATCGTCCATAACTTGTTGATGCACGGCAGAAGCAGTGAAACTCCGTGTGCCGTTATTAGGTGGGGAACCTTACCTGACCAACAAGTCGTGACCGGTGTTTTGGCTGATATCGAGGACAAGGTGGAAAAAGCCGATCTTAAACCTCCTGCCATCCTGGTAGTAGGAGAGGTAGTCCGACTGCGGAATGAATTGATGTGGTTTGAAAATCGTCCTCTCTTTGGTAGGCGTATCGTTGTAACCAGGTCCCGGGAGCAGGCAAGCCGCCTGTCGTCTATGATCGAAGAGTTTGGTGGCCAGGCGATAGAAATTCCGGCCATAAGGGTTGTTCCTAGCCAGGACATGTCACTTCTTTATTGTTCACTCGAGATGATTGAAAGTTTCCAGTGGCTGGTATTCACCAGTGTGAACGGGGTCAAGATATTTTTTGAAGAAATGGGTAAGACGAATAAAGATATCCGAGACCTGAAAGGGTTGCAGATCGCTGCCATCGGTCCGGCTACAGCCCAGGCTCTGCGAAACAGGGGCCTAATCGTTGATGTAATACCGGAAGAATTTCGGGCTGAAGGGCTGAGCGAGGACTTAAAGAATCGGGTTAAGCCGGGTTCCAGGGTATTGCTCCCCAGGGCACGAGGGGCGAGAGATATCTTGCCTGAGGTGCTCCGAAGCTGTGGCGCCGAGGTCACTGAGGTGGGTTTATACGAAGCGGTAGCCGAAGAGGTGAGCCCCGAGAACTTAAGGGTTTTGACAGAAGGCAGGGTAGATGCCATAACTTTTACCAGTTCCTCGACCGTCAAGAATTTTGTTAAGATATTGGGCGAAGAAAACCTTAGAAAGACTATCAAGACAGCCAAAGTTGTCTGTATCGGTCCGGTTACGGCAGCTACCGCACGAGAGATAGGGATAAGAGTCGATAAGGTGGCCCGTGATTATACCATCCCAGGACTGGTTGAGGCGTTATTAGAGATGTTTGCGAAGGATTAGGGGGTTTCGTAAATAAATGATAGGCTTCACTAAGCTTTTGTGCGGCACCGCTACGGTGTCGGATGTCATTAAGTGCCGGGCAGAGGGTACGGCTCCTCCCCAGTTGCTCCAATTTTCCGACAGTTCGCGCCCCTTGGTGGTGTGGAATATGACCAACCGGTGTAATCTGCGGTGTCGGCATTGTTACATCGAGGCAGAAGATCGGAAATTTGAGGATGAGCTTACTACGGAAGAAGCCCGTGTTTTCATAGAAGACCTGGCGCAAATGAAGGTCCCGGTGCTGCTGTTTTCCGGGGGGGAACCGTTGCTCCGCCAAGATATATTCGAATTGGGAAAGCAGGCTTTTGAGTTAGGTCTACGGCCTGTCTTGTCGTCGAACGGTACCCTCATAGATAAAAATACAGCAAGACTCATCAAAGATGCTGGGTTTCAATACGTGGGGGTAAGTATCGACGGTGCCCCGGGTACCCACGATTATTTTAGGAACAAGAAAGGGGCTTTCTTTGAGGCTTTGGACGGCATTCGTGCCTGTCTTGCAGAAGGTGTTAAGACCGGTATCCGTTTTACGGTCAACAAGTGGAACCAAAAAGATCTTCCGGAAATACTGGATATAGTTGCTCGGGAAGGAATTCCTCGTTTCTGCATGTATCACCTGGTTTATGCAGGTCGGGGGAACGAGATCATGAGCACAGACACTTCTTCCGGCGACAAGAGAAGGATATTGGACTTATTGATAGAAAAGACCCTAGAGCTGCACGCAAGGGGAGTAGAGGTGGAGATACTGACGACTGACAACCATGCTGATGGGGTGTACCTTAAGAAGTATATCGAGGAGCACCTTCCCCAACGGGCCGGCGAAATACTCACTCTGCTCGGCATGCACGGCGGGTGCTCGGCAGGAACCAAGTTCGCCAATGTCGACCCGCGAGGTAATGTTCACCCCTGCCAGTTTTGGCAGGACTACACTCTCGGCAACGTGCGGCACACGCCCTTCAGCAGGATATGGTCCGGGGATGACGAACTGCTAGTGATGTTGAGAAATAAACGAGAGTACCTGAAAGGCAGGTGCGGGCGGTGTCGGCATAATTCTGTCTGCGGGGGGTGCAGGGTAAGGGCCAGGGCGGCTTACGGAGATGTGTGGGCTGAAGATCCCGCTTGCTATCTGGAGGAAACCGAGATTAGCGGTTAGGAGGGATGTAGCTTGGCTTATCCGGTTACGAGGTTGAGAAGGCTTCGCAGCAGTGAAACGATGAGACGGATGGTGCGTGAGACGAGTCTGTCGGTAAACGATTTTGTTTACCCTTTATTCGTGGTTTATGGCGAAAATAAGAAGATTCCGGTGAAGTCTATGCCCGGAGTCTGTCAGATTTCCTGCGACATGCTGGAAAACGAGGTTCAAGAAGTAGTGGACCTGGGGATTCCGGCTGTGCTGCTTTTCGGTATACCGGAGAAAAAAGATGCTGTTGGGAGTTCAGCTTATGACGACGATGGTGTAGTGCAGCGCTCAGTTCGGGTCATTAAAGACCGTTGGCCGGAATTGCTGGTCATTACCGACGTGTGCCTGTGTGAATATACGGATCATGGTCACTGCGGGGTAGTCACCAGCCGAGGAACCGTTGATAATGACGCTACCCTCGAGATACTGGCTAAAGAGGCCTTGTCTCACGCGAGGGCTGGCGCCGATATAGTAGCTCCTTCCGATATGATGGACGGACGAATCGGATATATTCGCCAATCCCTTGACAGCAGCGGTTTTTCTGATGTGGCTGTAATGGCTTACGCGGCCAAGTATGCTTCGGCTTTTTACGGGCCTTTTCGAGAGGCAGCGGAATCGGCACCTCAGTTTGGAGACCGTAAAACATACCAGATGGATCCTGCCAACCGCCGGGAGGCCCTGCGCGAGATCGAATTGGACATTATTGAAGGGGCAGACATCGTTATGGTTAAGCCGGCCCTTGCCTATCTCGATGTCATAGCTAAGGCCAGAGAAAGGTTCGGCCATCCCTTGGCCGCGTACAATGTCAGCGGGGAATACGCGATGATCAAGGCGGCTGCTGCCAACGGCTGGCTGGACGAACAGAGGATTATGCTCGAAGTGCTCACCGCCATCAAACGGGCGGGGGCTGATATTATTATCACGTACTTTGCCAAGGAAGCGGCGCGGCTGCTGGGGTAGAGTATTGCGGCAGTCGAATACCGGGAGGAGCAAATGATGTTAGTTTCGTGGAATACTACTAACCAGTGCAACATGTTCTGCGAGCACTGTTACCGGGATGCCGGAATGAAGCTGGAAGAAGAATTGAACACTGAAGAAGGAAAGGGCCTGATCCGGGAGATTAAAAAAGCCGGGTTCGCGGTCATGATCTTCAGCGGTGGAGAACCGTTGATGAGGCCCGATATTTTTGAACTTGGGGCGTATGCTCGTAAAAACGGCTTGAGACCGGTTTTGGGCACGAATGGAACCTTGATTACCCGGGAAGTAGCGGCGAAGTTAAAGGAGGCAGGATTTGCCGCCTGCGGAGTAAGCCTGGATAGTTTGGACGAGAGCAAGAACGATGCTTTCAGAAAGTTGGATAATGCCTATCGGCTTACTTTAGAGGGCATCAAGAACTTAAGAGAGGCAGGGATTCCCTTTCAGATTCATACGACGGTGATGGACTGGAACGTCAAGGAACTGGAAGCTCTGACCGACATGGCTGTGGAGTTGGGTGCTGTTGCTCACCATTTCTTCTTTCTGGTGCCGACAGGACGTGCGGTGAACATAGAGGAGGAAGCGTTAAGGGTTAGGGAGTACGAACAGACCCTGGTTCGGCTGATGGAGAAACAAAAAAAGGTGAACATAGAACTGAAGCCTACGTGCGCGCCCCAGTTTATCCGAGTTGCAGACAAGAAAGGGGTGCCGGTGCGGTTCAGCAGAGGGTGCCTGGCCGGCATCTCCTACTGCATAATAAGCCCTCGGGGAGACGTGCAGCCGTGTGCCTATCTCGATATTCGCCTGGGAAACGTCCGGGAAGTCCCCTTCAGTCTCATATGGAGCAGCAACCCGGTGTTGCAAAAATTGCGGACCATGGACTATAAAGGAAAGTGTGGGGTATGTGACTATAAGGGCAGCTGTGGAGGCTGCCGGGCGAGAGCTTATTACTACAGCCGGGGAGATTACATGGCTGAGGATTCCTGGTGTTTGTACCGCCCGAGACCGGCGAAGGAGCATTAGACATATGGACAGGATAGACCGGATGATTCTCGAAATAATGCAGCGAGATTTTCCTGTGGAGAGCAGGCCCTGGGCAAGGATAGCCTCTGAAACAGGCATAAGCGAGGCCGAAGTGATACAGAGGGTGCAGGCGCTCAAGAACGAGGGGATTATTAGGAGGATAGGGGCTGTTTTCGATTCGAAGAAGCTAGGTTTTTACTCGACCCTTTGCGCGGCGAAGGTAAACCCGGAACGGTTGGAGGAAGTAGCCGAGTATGTGAGCCGTTATCCCGGGGTTACCCACAATTACGAGCGCGATGGCGAATACAACCTGTGGTTTACTTTAACTGCTAGATCCGAGGAGGAAGCCGTAAAACAGGTAAAGGATATAGAGAAGAACTGCGGTGTTCGGATTCTGGTGCTTCCCGCACGCAAAGTATATAAGATACAAGTGGTGCTCAGTGTTGATGGGATGGAGAATCATGGATAATCTGCGTGAAAAGTTGGTAAGAGAGCTGCAGGGCGATATCCCTCTGGTGGCTGAACCTTTCTCGGAAATTGCCAAGAGATTGGGATGTTCTGAAGCACAAGTTCTCGAAGAAATCGCTAAACTTAGCCTAGAGGGGATTATAAGGCGTTTCGGAGCCATCTTAGGGCATCGTCAGGCGGGATTTGCCTGCAATGTTCTGGTGATGTGGGAGATACCTGAAGCTATGGTTGATAAAGCCGGGGAGTATATGGCTTCTTTTGAAGAGGTCAGCCATTGCTACCTGCGGGATACCCCTGAAGATTGGCCCTATAACCTGTACACGATGATCCACGGTCGTAACAAAGAGGAAGTGAACAGGGTTGTTGAAGGTATAGCTGAGAAAGTGAATCCGTGCCGCTACCGTGTGCTAAAGAGCGTCAGGGAGTTCAAGAAGACCAGCATGGTGTATTACTAACGAGAAGAAGGAGAGGTGCAAAGATGGCTGCTGGACCAAATTCCCGCCTGCTATGGGAAAAGGCCCAAAAGTACATCCCGGGAGGGGTGAATAGTCCTGTCCGGGCTTTCAGGGCAGTTGGACAGGCTCCTTTCTTCGTTTCTAAGGGCAAGGGTGCGAGGATCTGGGATGTAGACGGGCAGGAGTATTTGGATTATGTGGGGTCTTGGGGGCCACTCATCCTGGGGCATGCTCACCCGGCGGTGGTGGAGGCAGTAACAGCAGCAGCATCTGACGGTACCAGCTACGGCGCTCCTTGCGAAAAAGAAGTTGAACTCGCGTCCGTGATATGCGAGGCTTTTCCGTCGATAGAAAAAGTGAGAATGGTAAATTCAGGAACGGAAGCTGCCATGAGTGCTATTAGGCTCGCCAGGGCATTTACCGGGCGCAACAAGATTGTGAAATTCGAAGGATGCTATCACGGGCATGCGGACAGCTTTCTCATCAAAGCCGGCTCGGGATTATTGACTTCCGGAATTCCCACAAGCCCGGGGGTGCCGGAGGATTTGGCCCGAAACACGCTGGTCGCTCAGTACAATCATCTCGATTCGGTTGAAGAGCTGTTCGACCAAAATCCTTTTGAAATTGCGGCGGTCATAGTAGAGCCGGTGGCTGGTAACATGGGGCTCGTATTGCCGCGGCCCGAGTTCTTGTCCGGATTGCGGGACATTACTGAAAAATACGAGGCTTTACTTATTTTTGATGAAGTGATAACCGGCTTCAGGATCTGCTACGGCGGCTACCAGCACGTTGCCGGTATCAGGCCGGATCTGACTTGCCTGGGTAAAATAATCGGCGGGGGTTTGCCGGTTGGAGCTTACGGCGGAAGAAAGGAGATAATGGACCTGTTAGCCCCTGAAGGGCCCGTCTATCAGGCAGGGACATTGTCGGGTAATCCCCTGGCTATGGCCGGCGGAATCGCCACCTTAAAAGAGTTGAGAGATGGAAAGATATATCAATACCTGGATGATCTGGGAGGGCTTCTGGAGAAAGGGCTTCGGGATGTCATCCGCAGCACGGGAGCCAATATAACATTGAACCGTCTCGGTTCGATGTTTTCATGGTTCTTCACTCCGGAGGAAGTGACGGATTACGCGTCGGTTATGACCTGTGACACCGAGCGTTATGCCAAATTCTTTGCCAGCATGCTGGCAAAGGGTGTAAGCCTGCCGCCTTCCCAGTTTGAGACTTGTTTTATTTCGGCTGCCCATACGCGACAGGACATCGAGTACACGGTCGAAGCCTTCGCAAAAGCTATTACTCACTTGTAAAATGAGGAGGGCTGTACAGATTGAATTTGGCGGAAGGGAATCAGGGGTGGGAATGGTTTGTAAGAAAGTTTCAGGAAAAGAGCGGCATTAACCTTCATGCTTACAAAAGGCCGCAGATGGAAAGACGCATAGGGAGCTTTATGCGTTCCGTGAATGCCCCTAATTACGCTTCTTTTGTCCGGCTTCTGGACAGCGAACCTGGGATTTACCGGAAATTTCTAGATCACATAACCATAAATGTTTCCGAGTTTTTTCGCAACTGGAATCACTGGGAAATACTGAAAAACGACATAATACCGAAGCTATTGCAGAAACGACCTCAAGTGAGAGCGTGGAGCGCCGGTTGTTCGACCGGAGAGGAACCTTATTCGCTGGCCATACTCTTTCAAGAGTATTTCCCTCAAAGGTTTGAAAAGATACTGGCAACAGACATAGACCAGGATGCTTTGGAAAAAGCTAAAATCGGAATTTATTCGGCTAAAGCCCTGCAAGGGGTAGCTTCGTTTCTGGTTAAGAAGTACTTTGATGAAAAGGACGGAAATTTCCGCATCAAGGACGAGATTAAAGCCTGTGTACGCTTCGAAAGACACGATCTGTTGAAAGACAGGTATCCTTCCAACCTAGATCTCATCTTGTGCCGGAATGTGGTGATATATTTCACTGAAGATGCTAAAGAAAAGCTTTATCGGAAGTTTGTTGATTCGTTGAGACCGGGAGGAGTGTTATTCATCGGAAGCACCGAACAGATTTTCAAAGCTCGAGAAATAGGCCTAAGAAGTGTCGCGACGTTTTTTTATGAGAAGGTAATAGACTAATTACCTGCCGAACCAAAGCCACAATGCAATCCAAGTTCTGGTTCAACCTAGAAAAAAATTTCACTTTTTGATTGAGAACAAAGAGGAAATATGAAAATTCTATCGAAGTATTTGTGATGGGTGATTTCTGCATCGGGCTCCGTGCCGGTGGCAACGCTGAGGCAAGAATATAAAAATTCTCTTGGGGGTGATGCGTCTACACTATCGGTTCTGGGTGTTTTTAGGGAGACTATGGGAACGCGATTGAACACATCACACAAAGAAAGAAGGAGGAATGACCTTGAAAGTTCTGGTATGCGTAAAGCAGACGTTTGACACCGAAGCTAAGATCGAGTTGAAGGATGGGAAGATTTCTGATGCGGGAATTAACCTGATTATCAATCCCTACGACGAAGTCGCTGTGGAAGAGGGAATCCGGCTGAAGGAAAAGGGTATAGCCAAGGAAGTAGTAGTAGTTTCCGCGGGTGCAGACAAGGCTATCGAAGCTATCCGCACGGCGCTCGCTATGGGAGCAGACAGGGGTATTCTTATTCAGCAGGACACAGCAGCTGACGAATATGCCCGCGCTAAGGCTCTGGCCAAGGCAATAGCTGATGAAGGAGCTGACATCGTTCTGGCTGGCCACGTTGCGGCGGACGACGGATCTTCTCAGGTACCGACCAGGATCGCGGAGGTTCTCGGTTGGCCGCATATCAACGTCGCGACGACTCTGGAAATTGCTGATGGAAAGGCCACGTGTAAGTGCGAAGCCGACGGTGGAACTACTGTGGTCGAGGTAGCCCTGCCTGCTGTGATCAGCACCCAGGTTAGTTTGAACGAGCCTCGTTATCCTTCTATGAAAGGAATAATGCAAGCGAAGAAGAAGCCGGTCAGCACCGTAGCTGCTGAAGCTGTTGAAAACAAGACCAAGATAGTCGAGTTCTCGCTGCCTGCCGCTAAAGCTGCTGGCAAGAAGGTAACCGGCGAACCGGCTGACCTGGCTAAGGCAATTGCCGACTTCATCAAGAACGAAGTCAAAGTCGAAATCAAGAAGTAGGTTAAAGGAGGGTAACTGAATGGCTGGAACATGGGTATTTGTCGAGCAAAGGGATGGGAACGTCCGTAAGGTAACGTACGAAATGCTGAGCGAAGCCCAGAAGTGGGGCGACGAAGTTGCCGCAGTAGTTTTTGGCAAGAACGTGGCTGGATTGGCTCCTGAGTTTGCCAAGTACGGCGCAGCCAAGGTATATGTCGCTGACGCCGATATCTTTGCCCAGTACAATACCGGAGCTTTTGTGGCTCAAATGGCAGCTATGATAGCTGAATACAAGCCTAACGCGGTGCTGTTTGCCCACAGCTTTAACGGCCGTGATATGGCGTCCAGGCTGGCACAGAAACTGGAGCTCGGACTGGCTACCGACTGCATAGCTGCCGAAATCAGCGCCGGAAAGGGTCTTTTCACCAGGGCTATCTACGCAGGTAAGGCTTTGGCTAAGGTAGAAGTGGCTGGATCTCCTGTACTGGCGACTATTCGTCCGGGAGTCTGGTCTCCGGTTGAGAAGGCTGCAGCTGGCGAGGTAGTGAACGTAGCAGTTGCTGCAACCCCGGCTGATGTATATCAGAACGTGAAGGAATTTGTTCCCAGCGTATCGGCAAGACCGGAGCTCACAGAGGCTGATGTTGTCGTATCTGGTGGCCGTGGATGCAAAGGGCCGGAAGGAATCGCTCTGGTTGAGCAGTTGGCCGACCTGATGGGAGCAGCGGTCGGCGGTTCCCGCGCCGCTATCGACTCGGGATGGTTGCCCCATGAACTGCAGGTAGGACAGACCGGTAAGGTGGTTAACCCCACGCTCTATGTAGCGGCTGGTATTTCCGGCGCTATTCAACACCTGGCCGGAATGTCTTCTTCCAAGTACGTGGTAGCCATCAACACCGACGAGGAAGCTCCGATCTTTGGTATTTCTGACCTGGGAGCGGTCGGCGATCTGTTCAAAGTTATCCCCGCTTTGATCGATGAGCTCAAGAAGTAGGCTTGGCTTATCTTGAGCAGCGAGGACGTGAATGGCTGGATATGTGTGGCTTTGGCCCGCATATCCAGTATTCATATTCATAAAACTGGGGAGGGAATATTTGCATGATTTTCGGTTACGAACCATTAGAGGTCTACGACGTGCCTATGCGGGTAGTCGGGGCCAATGTTCCCTACGAATGGTTGATCTATATCTTCATGTTTATCCCTATAGCAGTGTTTGCCTATGGAGTGTACAAGCGGATAAGGGTCTGGCTTTTGGCTAACGGCAAGATTAACCGCATAGACAATCTCTGGCAACGGATAGTCTCCTGGTTTGTCTACAGCTTTGCCCAGGCCAAAGTCATCAAGAAGCCGTTAGCGGGTTGGATGCATGCCTTCTTGTTCTGGGGGTTCCTTGTACTGTTCCTGGCAGCAGGAGTCGACGCTATGCACTTCTGGCTGCATTGGCCTCCGATTGAAGGCGCAGCCTATATCGGCTTTTCATGGGTGGTCGACGTACTCGGCTTTTTGGCCATGATCGGAATTCTGGTTCTGGCTTTCATCAGGTATGTCCAGAAACCTGACCGCCTTAACGACACCAAATCATCTGACGGCTGGATTATTCTTCTCATCTTCGCTATCCTGTTCACCGGATTTTTAATTGAGGGTCTGCGTATCGCGGCTCAGATCAAGCTGGCTACCAGGATAGACGAGATACTGTACGAGGCCAAAGCCTCACCGTTTGGTTGGATGTTCGCCCAGATGTTTTCCGGGGTGTCTTTGGACGGAGCTCTGGTATGGCACCGCTGGCTGTGGTGGTTCCACATGGCCTTGGCCTTCTTGTTCATAGCTCTGGTGCCTTTCACCAAGCTGTGGCATATTTTCGTGAGCATGTTCAATTACTTTACCAGGGATCTGGGACCGAGCGCCTGCCGCATGGTGTACAACATTGAGGAAGCGGAAAGCTTCGGAGTGGAGAAGATCGAAGACTTTACGTGGAAAGACATCGTGGATCTGGATGCATGTATCAGGTGCGGACGTTGCCAGGAGAACTGTCCTGCTTATCTCACCGGTAAGCATCTGAATCCGAAGCTTACCTTAATCCAGGCGATGAAGCAGCACTGGGATGCCAAGGCTCCCTATCTGATAGCTGCCAAGGACGCCGGCCATCACGCAGAAGAGGCGGCGGAAATGGCAATGACCGCAGAAACAGAAGAAGCCAAGCCGGTGATGGAACAGCACCTGATCTATGATGTAGTTACTACCGATGTTGTATGGGATTGTACGAACTGCCGTGCTTGTATGGAACATTGCCCGATGTTCATCGAGCATATTCCCAAGATAATCGAAATGCGCCGCAACCTTGTGATGTGGCAAGGAGATATGCCGGGCGAAGCCCAGATGGCGTTCACCAACATGGAGCGGAACTATAACCCGTGGGGCGTCGGGTTTGCCAACCGCGCCAACTGGTTGAATGAACGGAATGTGAGGGAACTGGTCAATCTGGTGCCTGAAGACGGCGAAGAATTCGAGTACCTGTTGTTCGGCGGTTGTGCCGTAGCATTTGACGACCGGTACAAGAGAGTTGGCGAAGCGCTGGTTCGAATCGCTGCTCAGGCGGGAATCAAGTTCGGTTATCTGGGAACAGAGGAATACTGCTGCGGCGATTCGGCCCGTCGTCTCGGCAACGAGTACTTGTACCAGACTCTGGCCAATTCCAATATCGAGTCGTTCAACAACTACGGTGTGAAGAAGATAGTAACGCCTTGCCCGCACTGTTACAATGCTCTGAAGAACGAATATCCGCAACTGAACGGCAATTATGAGGTTTATCATGCGTCTGAATTCTTAGCAAAACTCATAGCCGAAGGTAAGATCAAGTTGACCAAGTCTATCGGGGCCAAGCTGACTTACCACGATTCTTGCTTCCTCGGGCGTCACAACAACGTGTACGAAGATCCGAGGAGCGTCATCAAGGCTACCGGTTGCAACCTGGTGGAGATCGAGAGATCGCGTGAGTACGGTTTCTGCTGCGGCGCCGGCGGAGGCCGCATGTGGCTCGAAGAGCACGCAGTGGAAGGGTACAAGCGCATCAACGACACCAGGACCGACCAGTTGCTTGAGCCGAATCCGGAGATGATCATTACCAACTGTCCGTTCTGCTTGACCATGATCAATGACGGAGTCAAAGGTGTAGAGGCAGAGGCCAGGGTACTTGATCTTCCGGAACTGGTCTGGCAGGCAATGCAGTAAGAGACTCCGTAGGCGTGAAATAGCGGGCAACTCGAGGGACCTCGCGAAGCAGCGGGTCCCTCGGTTTTTTTGGGAAGGGAGTCAAAATCTAGACGGAAAATCGAAGACTGAAGAAGGAATTCACAAAAAGGCGTAGAATTTGACACGTGGTGCCTAATTTGCGTGCATGTTATCGCATGCAGGAGGTGCCGCAGAAAATATGGGAAAGGGGGGAGGGAGCGACCGGCGGTGAGGAATGGACGTGGTTTCTAAGAAGAGAGATATGGTTCTGAATTTTGGGGTAGGGAGGTAACGAGAAATGAAGATCATGGTTTTAGGCGCAGGCACTATGGGGGCTGGGATTGCCCAGGTGGCCGCTCAGTCCGGGTTTGAGGTAATCGTACGCGATATTAAACAAGAATTTGTGGACAAGGGTGTCAAGGGTATCGAAAAGAATTTGAGCAAGATGGTCGAAAAGGGCAAGATGAGCGAAGAGGATATGAAAGCGGTAATGGCCCGGATAAGCGGCACGGTTGACATGGCTGCCGCCAAGGACGTAGACGTTGTAATAGAAGCTGCGGTTGAAAACATGGACATCAAGAAGGCCATCTTTAAGGAACTGGATGAGATATGCAAGCCTGAGTGCATTTTAGCTTCCAATACATCTGCTCTCAGTATCACGGAGATAGGAGCATCAACCAAGAGGGCAGACAAAGTTATAGGCATGCATTTCTTTAATCCAGTACCTGCTATGAGGCTTATCGAAATCATTAAAGGGGCTTCCACCAGCCAGGAAACCTTCGATGCTATTAAGGAACTGTCACTGAAACTGGGTAAAACCCCGGTTGAGATAAATGAAGCTCCGGGCTTTGTCGTCAACCGCTTACTTATTCCCATGCTAAACGAGGCTATGTACGCGGTGATGGAAGGAGTTGCCAGTCCAGAAGACGTAGACACATCCATGAAACTTGGCGCAGGACATCCTATGGGGCCTCTGGCCTTAGCGGACATGATTGGACTCGATATATGCTTGGCTATTATGCAGACCCTCCATCGCGAATTTGGTGATGACAAATACCGTCCGTGTCCCCTGCTGGTAAAACTGGTCCGCGCAGGGAAGTTGGGAAGGAAAACAGGAGAAGGCTTCTTTAAGTATTAGGAACTAGAACAAAAGGGCCTGCGTGCGCTACCAGGCCCTTTTTTTCGTTATCTGCTGGCTCGCATCGTGGTAAAATATTCTCGTACGGAAACGTGACAGAGGTGGATTTTAATGAGGATTGCAGTATATCCCGGCAGCTTTGACCCGTTTACAAAAGGTCACGTGGATATCCTGGAGAGGAGCAGCAAGCTCTTCGACCGTATAATAGTGGCAGTTGTTGCCAATGTAAACAAAAAAAGCTTATTTACCCTTGAAGAACGGGTAGAAATGATCAAGGAAGCGACGAAACATGTTCCCAACGTGGAAGTCGACTGGTTCAGCGGCTTGATCGTCAACTATGTTAAAGAAAAAGGGGCATGTGCGATTATTCGGGGGCTTCGGACAGTGGCGGATTTCGAGTACGAGATGCAGATGGCCATGATGAACCGGTATCTCTTGCCAGAAGTCGACACGGTGTTCATCATGTCAAGCAGCGATTATCACTACATAAGTTCCTCAGGGGTCAAGGAAGCGGCACTTCTAGGAGGGGCAATAACTGGGCTGGTTCCTCCCAACGTGGAAGAAAAGGTGAAACAGAAACTAGCAGAGCTTCGCCACGGCACGTAAGATGGTGATCCGAAGCTCAGCCAGTCTCTGTAACATCAGGGTCGTCTAGTCAGGCAGTACGTAAACCTTGACGTTTTTGATGCCCCAGGCCAGGGCTTCGCTGTGGGTATTAAAACACAGGTCAATTCGGTTGCCTTTAATTGCTCCGCCGGTATCTGCAGCAATAGCTTCGCCGTATCCTTCAACGTACAGGCGAGTGCCCAACTTAATTACAGTCGGGTCAACGGCCGCAATCCCGTATCCGAGGGGTAAACCCAAAGCGGAAGGCTTTCCGCCCCAGGGGTAGTTGCACTGGGAGCAGGGACAGTAAGCAGTAGCCTTCATGTCCAGGACTTGCACGTATCTTACGGGTTCGTTTCCTCCACGGCTGGGAAGGCTCCCAGACGAGGATTCTTCGTACTTAGCCAGGGCTTCCCTGGTCAAAGGACCGACAATTCCATCTGCCTTCAAATTGTGGGCCGTCTGGAAAGCTATAACCGCCTTTTTTGTTTCGGGTCCAAATTTGCCGTCGACTGTTCCGGTCAAAAATCCCCTCTCCTTAAGGGTTTCCTGGAGTCGCAAGACATCGCTGCCGGTGCAACCCTGTAACAACAAACGAGGCTGGTAAGCCTTCAGAGCCTGCCGAGTTTCAGGGCCAACGATACCGTCTGTCTTGCAAGCATTTTCCTGCTGCAGGGCTATGACGGCCTTCTCAGTTCTGACGCCGAATTTCCCATCCGCTGGGCCGCAGTAATATCCTTTCAAATTAAGAGTCTTCTGAAGTATGGCCACATCTGCGCCTTCGCAGCCTGATCTCAGATTACGCTCCTGGACTTCCGCCAGTGCTTGTCCCGCACAAATGAAGCCCAAGAACAGGAACAAAACCAGCCCCAGGGTAGCCAACCACCCGATGCAGCGGCACGTCAAATCCTTTGTCATCGAGAATCCTCCTCTCAGCCAAACGTCTGGATAAGAATTGACATCGATGGTGTAAGTGTACCTTATTCGGATGAGAAAGGACAAACTCAATATCTAGGCTATTTCAGAGTAAAGAAGCCTTAAGGTCCTATTCATGGGATTGAGCGGTCGAATGTGGCGAAAAAGGTCTCGGAGGCCTTGTTCCGCAAGGTGTGGAATTATTTATAGATCAATCATCAATATGATCAATCCCGCATTTCTTTGCAAGACGAAAGGCTATCGGGGCAAACCGGGGTTCTTTAGCAAGTAATTTTCTTTCTTTAGCAACAAAGGTCAGGTTACAATAATCTTACAAGTTCTTTGCGCGAGGTGTGGGCATGGCCAAGATAATCAATCCCCGTCATATTGAGTCCCTAATCCCGCTCCTGAACAGCAGCCCGTACTTTCAACTACTGTCCATGAAGGTATCCGCCCTGGGTGAAGGCTACTGTTGTCTTGAAGTAGACCTGGAACGAAAACACTTTAACCCTTTGGGCAGCGTGCACGGCGGACTTTACGCTTCACTCATCGACACTGCCGCCTTTTGGGCCGTTTACTGTGACCTCGAAGAAGGGACTGGTATCATTTCGCTGGATTTGGACGTGGAGTTTCTGGCTGCGGCAGCCG
Organism: uncultured Syntrophothermus sp.; assembly: GCA_964405385.1. GTDB lineage: Bacteria > Bacillota > Syntrophomonadia > Syntrophomonadales > Syntrophothermaceae > Syntrophothermus. The sequence continues at coordinate 1,735 of CAYONS010000010.1, read as the reverse complement.
GAAGAAGATTAACAACTGAAGGGAAGAGGATCCGCACAGGAAAAACTGTTTGCCTGGCTTCCGCATCTGTCCACGATGAAAAGGGGAGGCTAATAGCCCAAGGACATTCCAAGATGGTGGTTCTACCAGGGCGGCCAACCCTGAACCAGGTTGTCTCCTTCCTTGAATCACCGCCCCTGCCCCCGAAGTTCCTGTAATAACGTTCCTTGTGCGTCTTTTCGTGTCGCACGCCCTGCGTTGACAGCTGCGACGAAACATGGTATAAATTACTATGAAGCGACAAAAGTCCCAGCGATTTTAGGAATTTTGTCACCGGATGATGTTAGGCCTCGAACACCAGCAGCAGTCGATTTTACAGGTATGAATTGGGCGTATTATGGGCTTGATACACCGTAACCGACACGTAGAAGCTCGAGCGCAATCCTGTTAGGCCCAGGGAAAAACCGCGTCGGTTGTAAAGAACGGGACACTGGCGTGAAACTTGCAACCAACCAACCAACCAACCAACCAACCAACCAACCAACCAACCAACCAACCAA
>CAYONS010000010.1:0-1096 GCA_964405385.1 uncultured Syntrophothermus sp. | reverse complement strand
AACCAACCAACCAACCAACCAACCAACCAACCAACCAACCAACCAACCAACCAACCAACTAACCAACTAACTAACTAACTAACTAAGTATAATTGACTAAAAATTTAACTAACTTCATAACTTGCGTTCTGCTTTGGACACCTGCCTCGACGACACCGAGATTTGACGGCAGGCGCGTTGGCAGAAGGTGAGCGACTGTCGGTTAGTGGGTAGGGAAGAACTTGGTCACAATGCGCAATATCCTGGCTGGGTTCTTTTCTTATGTAAACTCTAGATGCCTAAAGGGTTTAGCTACAGTCTGGCAGCGAAGGGGGTGGTATTTGCGGACTCTGTCAGGGCAGGGGATTGCCCACAGCAAGACTTCCAGGGAGGTGGAAGGATTCATAACTTCCCAGACCGCATCCGTAGAAAATACGATTAGGTCATTCGACGACATATTAACGTCCGTGGGCAGGATCGCGCCCTTGATAGAATCGACGTATACGGGAATGGACGAGATCGTGAAAGCCAAGGATGAGGTCCTCAAGAACGTGGAGTCGGCCAGCGCCGTGGCTGAGGAGAATTCAGCGGCTGCGGAAGAAGTGGCGGCATCGACGGAAGAGGTAACCGCTTCTTCGGAAAAAGTAGCCGCTTCGGCTCAGCAACTGGCTTCTATAGCCGAGAACCTGGCGACAGAAGCGAATAAATTCACGGTGTAGGTGGGTTTAAAAAGCACGGGGATGCACGAAGACCGGGTTCTGCAATTGAGAGAGCCGCAGCCCTCAACCGCAGGACCCGTCCCTATGTTGATAAAAAATTAGCAGGTGTTGTTCCCCTGCTAATTTTTTTGCAGCTGTCATTGCAGTAGAATTTTATTATCCAGATGCTTCTATGACTACTTCCAGTCGTCGGCAATCGCTGGAAGTCCCGATTTTCCTTGGTGCGGCAGAAGGGACTTGAACCCCCACGGCCTTGCAACCACTAGATCCTGAATCTAGCGCGTCTGCCAATTCCGCCACTGCCGCTTCTCGCAAGGGGCCTCATGGGATTTGAAGCCGCCTGCAAGCATTATTCTAGTACACGCTCAAAACCTTTGTCAAGCAGTACTACCAAGTAG
>CAYONS010000009.1:19105-44341 GCA_964405385.1 uncultured Syntrophothermus sp. | reverse complement strand
ACCCCGGACAAATAGCCTGCAATTTTTGCACTTTCACTGGACTTTTAGGCTAATTCAACCTGCAAATGCCGCGGTCAAATATTGTGCAATTCTACAATCAGGCACACCTGCTATTTGTCAATAGAAACGGTGTCGAATATTGTCGCATGGACCAATTATGATAAAGCCTGCCACACCAGCAGTAGCAGGTTGTCGGTTTTGCTATCTATAAGCATCCTTTCTGTGTTCTATTCTTTCGATGTAGACCGTTTTTCTGACATTATCTATGGTGTAGATTATGCGCATACTATTGATATCCCAACGATAGTGCCCGGCCCACTTGCCTCTAAGCTTCCTGATGTGTTTGGAAGGGTTGCAAAAAGGGGACTTGGACAGTTCCTGAAATGCCCTGTCAATGCGCCTTTTTTCATCGTGCGGGAGGCTTTGATACTTTTTAATCACCTTGCTGGAAGCAAATTCAATCACATATCTGTCGGAGGTATCCATCTTATGGTCTCGCCCCGCCGTATGCTCTCTCCGGCTTCATGCAATTCCGCGATAGCATCTTCGTCAAGGCATAATTCTGCCGTAGCCTCCCAGTCCTCTAAAAATTGCCTTAAGTGTGCTACCCATTTGTCAGCAGGATTGTTTTCTAGAATATCAAACAATTCGGCCAGGAACTCCTTCAAGTCTTCTTGAATGCCCAAGTTATTGTTTAGCAAGTATTCTCTTAGATGTTTCAGTGTCACTTCGCTATCACCCCTACCGAAGCCTGACATGGCATAACAAGGGGACGACGGACTGGAGACGAATGAGGGTGTACCAGTCATCTCAAAACCCTGAGCAAAAACATTAACAGCACTCTCTCTTTTGCGACTACCCAACAGTCCAGCTGTAGGCCGTATCTGTGTTCCAGCAGATGACCAGCTGTTCAGGATACCACCCACTATGCCAATCCCCCTTTACTTGTATTATGCTACTGAGAAGGGCAGGTTGCCAATCTTCTTCATTACACTAATGGATAACTAGAAGCTATCGTTTGTTTTCTTGCTGTTGACTCGCTTGAAACTCGTCCAGTCTCTCCTGTAACCACTTAATAATGTCAGGTACCGACGACATCGGCAAGATTACCCCGATATGGCGTATTCGCTTGACCCTAATTGTGTTAGTGCTCGCTGGTTCACGTTCTTCTACATTGTCGGGGAGTATTAAGCGCACAACTTCTGGATATTCAGGGACATCTTCTATGACGTCGAACAATAGTTCTCCAGCGGGATTTGTTATGCCCCAAAAGCCAGTAGCGTGGACGCGACGGTACTCTGGTGGTGTCTCAAACTTAAATTCAATTATTTGTTTGCTGTCCTTCACGCCTTATCGTTCCTCCTTTCGAGACTCTTGTTCCCTTTCCTTCTTTCTTTCCCTCTTCCTCTTCTCCCGTTCCCACTTCAACCTGAGATAATCCTTCACTTCCTCTATTATGTCATCCTCGGTGAGCCGCTGGCCCATGAACCAGATGCGTGTCGTTTTCAAAAACTCGTCCAATTCCACATCGGTGGGGGGTGTCCCGGTACCACCAGGAGGGAGTGCCAGGGTCGGGTTGTTGCTGGGGTGGAGGCCCTTCTTCTTTTTTGCCCGTCAGAAGGTAGCCGATAGTTGTCTCCAGGGCTTCAGCAAGTCGTACCAATATAACCCCTCTGGGTTCCCGCAAGCCACTTTCGTAGTTTGCCAGGGCAGAGCGAGAAATATAGGCTTTTTCGGCCAATTCTTCCTGGCTAAGGCCCAGCTGCTTGCCGAGTTGTTTTATGCGATTCCCTACGCTAACTTTATTTAGATTCTCCGCCTTTATATTACCACAATGTGGGGCAAATTAGCGTCCCATTACGTGACAGCAAGAAAAACAAAATCATTAGGAGACTATATCATATTCCGTAATAAGGTCGCGATGTTTCTCATTTTTTCGAATATGACACACGGGGACGGTTGTTTTGTGTCAACGGTGGCATTAACACAAGACAACCGTCCCCGTGTCGGTTATTTATTCTCTTAAGCTTTCTTCTTGACTAGCATGGTGCTCTGGTATTCGATTACTTGTTCATTGCGCTGGTTGTAGGTCTTGTTCTGGTAGACGAAGAGGAATAATTCGGGATTCTTGGTGGGACGGAAATCTACTACTTCCGCTTGAGCAGTTAAGGTATCGCCGAAAAGGACAGGTTTAGTCACTTTGACGTTGTCTATTCCCACGTAGGCATAGATCTCGTACCCGTAGTTACCGAGGAGTTCGGCCACGGTGTCGGCGTTATGGACGAGACCGTCAGCTACGACGAAGATAACCGGTGCTGCCAAAGAGCGCTCTTTGAACCATGTTCCCTTGGCGTATTCGGAATTGCTGTGAACAGCCATGTTAAACCAGGTGAGTTGGTGCAGTATAGAGAAGTCTCCAACATCCAGGGTGCGGCTTACCCGACAGGGTATCTTGGTTCCGGCAGGAATTCCGTTACTCATTCTGTCAACTCCCTCCCATTAAAATCCATAGCCAAATTCATAGTAAACAACAGAAGTAAAGGCTTGTCTTCTCAGGCCCAAGCAATGGCCTGGATACAGGCCTGGCAGAAACCGCTATGCTCACTACTTATTCACGTCAACGACCAGGTGCCCGTAGACTCTGCCTTCCAGTATCTCTTTGACGTAATGCAGGACTTCTTCGAGGCTGATAGTCTTATTAATTCTTTCCAGGGCGGCATCGGGTATATCGGTAACCAGGCGTTCCCAAGCGGCTATCCTTCTGGGATTGGGACACCACACGGAATCGACACCCCTCAGGCTTACTCCCCGTAAGATGAAGGGCATGACCGTGGTCTTGAGCTCATGCCCGCCAGCCAGTCCGCAGGCCGCGACGCATCCGCCGTAGTTCATCTCTCCCAAGAGCCGGGCAAGAACCACGCTTCCCACCGTGTCTACAGCTCCGGCCCAGCGCTGGTGCTCAAGAGGACTGGGTTCAACCGCCCACTCAGGCCCTGAGATGCACTCTTTGGCCCCGATTTCTTTTAAGAAGTCGAAAGTGTGCTCCTGTCCCTGCTTGACCAGGGCCACGACGTGGTACCCCAAGTTCGCAAGAATCGCTACGGCGTTGCTTCCCACGCCACCTGCTGCTCCGGTTACTACTACCGGCCCTTTGTCGGGGGTAACCCCGGCTTCTTCCAGGGTCATAACGCAGAGCATAGCAGTGTATCCGGCGGTTCCTATCTGCATAGCTTTTTTGGTATCCATGCCTTTTGGCAGGTGAATCAAGAAATCCGACTTGATGCGGGCCATTTGGGCGTAACCGCCCCAATACCTTTCCCCTACACTCCAGCCGTTAAGTATGACCTGATCGCCCGGCTTGAATTTGGGCGAAGATGATTCCACAACGGTTCCGGCGAGATCCAGTCCGGGCACCATCGGGAACTTGCGGAAGATCTTGTTTCGCCCTGCGAAACCCAGCCCTTCCTTAAAATTTACCGTAGAGTAGTCCACCTTGATAAGAACGTCTTCTGGTGGAAGGTCGTCCAAGGTTAGCTGTTTGATGTCGGCCACTATCTTGCCATCGACCTGATCCACGACAATGGCTCTGAAAGTATTGTCCCCCGCCATAAGCATACCACTCCCCAAAAATCTCCGTAATTATTGATATTCTCCGCTTGTCTCAGACTCTGTCCCCAAAACACCTCCTTTTGCTGTTATTGCCACACAGGGCGGTATTTTGCATTAGAATTCAAACCGGTCAGGTGGACTCAAAAAGTATTATTCTCCAGTTGCGCTGTTTTTCCTGCGCAGGGAAGAAGGAAACATGTCACAAAAGAGTAGTGGAGAGAACGAAAAAATTCTTTGTCGCCAAGAGGAAGATTGCGTAGCAGCACAGAAAAAATAATATTATGATAATAGGGGACTAATTTCTGGATTAGCAAGGTTTTACACAAAAAGGCCAGACAAAGCTGAACGGGAGGGAGAAGGATGGCGGAAGAGATTCAATTGGTGGTATTTACCCTGCGCTCGGGCGACAATATCTGTGAATACGGGGTGCCCATTACCCAGGTACAGGAAATCAATCGCCTCACCAAGCCCACGAAGTTGCCCCAGGTCCCCGATTTCGTGGAAGGCATCATAAATTTGAGGGGCAAGATAATACCGGTCATTGATCTTAAGAAACGCTTCGCCATGTCGGGAGCCGAACAGACCGACGACAGCCGTATCATAGTGGTCGAGGTAGGCGGCCAGACGGTGGGCATTGTGGTAGATGAGGTGACAGAAGTTCTGCGTCTCCCGGTTGCCAGCATAGAACCGCCGCCGGCCATCATAGGTGGCATAACCGCCGAGTACCTTACGGGGGTAGGCAAACTGGACAATAGGCTTTTGATCATGCTTGATATGACGAAGATACTGACGGAAACCGAGAAGCGGGAACTCGAATCATTGGAAGCAGTCCAGGCCTAATAGGGGAGAATCTGGCGGAACTGGACTTTAGGTTGACCGTCGTTTGGCATGACGATCTTATGGCCCTGAAACCGGCTTTCAGGGCTTTTATTTTACAGGCAATTGATGAATAATTTAAGGAGAGAGGGATGTGGTTTCTTGTTCCTGGTCGGAGTCGATATAGTGGAGATCAGCCGTATTAAACGGGCAGTCCTGAGGTCAAGACGCTTCCTCACCAGGATATATACAGCACCGGAGCGAACCTACTGTTACAGCAAGAAGGACCCGTTTCCTTCGCTGGCCGTTCGGTGGGCGGCGAAGGAGGCTTTTTGCAAACTGCACCCTGGGCTGCCCGGAAAGGTTAGGTTACAAGAGATAGAAATCCTGGTCGAAGATAAAGGAAGACCTCAGCTCAAGCTTTACGGACAGACCGCGCACATGGCGCAGGAGATTGGGCTTACCGATATCGATGTCAGTCTTTCGCACGCGGGGGGCAATGCGATCGCAGTAGTCGTGGCCTCTGTCAGGTAGGGGGAGATGAGCTTGAAAATAGTATCGGCAGAGGAAATGAGGAATCTGGACCGGCGAGCTTCGACGGAGTTTCACATACCGAGTATTGTCTTGATGGAGAACGCCGGACTCGGGGTGGTCGAGGCAGTCAAGACTGCTCTTTCTGGTGTCGAGCGGCCGCGAGTAGTGGTAGTGGCAGGCAAGGGAAACAACGGAGGAGACGGGTTCGTGGTTTCCCGCCATCTCATAAACAGCGGGTTTGAGGTTGATACTTTTTTGCTGGGGGAGCCGTCAGAATTTACGCCAGATGCGGCCGTCAATTTCCGGATACTGCAGAAGATTACGGACAGGGTTTTCTCGATATTGTCGGAAGAAGGGTTGTCCCGATTGCATTCGGCTTTGGCAGAGGCCGACCTGGTTGTGGACGCTATTTACGGCATCGGGTTTCACGGGCAGATGCCGCCGTTGGAATCCAAGGTAGTGAAGCTCGTAAATTGCTGCGCTAAGCCCGTGGTGGCTGTTGATATTCCGTCGGGTGTGGAGGCTGATACCGGCAGGGTGCGCAAAGAGGCGGTCCGGGCTACGTGGACGGTCACCATGGCTTTGCCCAAGAAAGGATTTTTTCTCGAGCCGGCAAGGAGTTACACAGGTCTTCTGACAGTTGCGGACATATCCATACCCAGGTGTTTGCTTGAGTCTCCCGAGATCAAGACCAATCTGGTCACCGAAGACAGGGTAGCCGCCTTGTTTAAACCGCGGGTGCCCGACACCCACAAGGGCAGCTACGGCCATGTATTGGTGGTTGGAGGGTCAGCAGGGCTGACGGGAGCAGTGGTAATGGCGGCACAGGCTGCGCTGCGCAGCGGAGCCGGACTGGTAACCGCTGCTGTTCCCCAGTCGCTGCAGCCGGCTGTAGAGAGCAGGCTTGTTGAAGTCATGAGCTTTCCCTTGGCCGAAACCCCTCTCAAGACCATCTCTCTTGAAGCCCTGCCGGCTCTGGAGAACCTGCTGGACCGGGTATCGGTCTGTGTAGTAGGGCCGGGGATGGGACGATACCAAGAAGCCAGCGCCGTGGTTAAGTTTATTCTGGAGAAGGCAGGGGTCCCGGTAATCATAGATGCGGACGGGCTTAACGCCGTGGCCGAAGATATCAACGCGCTTCAAGACCGCCAGGTGCCGGTGATACTGACGCCTCATCCCGGGGAAATGTCCCGGCTGACGGGGCTTGGTATAAACGAGATACAGTCTGACCGTATGGAAGTGGCGCGCCGTTACGCCTCTCAGTGGGGAGTGACTCTGGTATTGAAAGGACATAACACGGTGATAGCCGCTCCGGACGGAGAGGTGTACGTCAATGTCACCGGAAACCCAGGGATGGCTACGGGAGGGACCGGGGACGTTCTGAGCGGAGTGATTGCTGCCTTCGTTGCCCAAGGCCTGCGTGCACATATGGCAGCGGTTTGCGGGGTATACGTGCACGGCAAGGCCGGAGACGAAGCCAAGAAAGAAAAGGGGGAGCGCGGACTGGCTGCTATGGATATAGTCCAAGCTATCCCTGCGGTTTTGAAGGATTTTGAGTCAAGATAAGCGCCTTAGCGTAATATTCTTTAAGAAAAGGGGTTTTACATTGAAAGCGAAAGATGTGATGACCCGAGACGTCATAACCGTTACACCGGATCAGAGCGTGGAAGAGGTGGCCAAGATCTTGGCTGACAACAAGATCAGCGGGGTTCCGGTGGTGGACAAAGAGGGCAAGCTCGTAGGAGTAGTGACGGAAAACGATTTCATGGTAAAAGCCCGCGACCTCCAACTTCCTTTCTACATTACGTTGTTCGACAGCATCATATTCTTGGAGAGCCCGCGGCGCTTCAACGAAGAATTGAAAAGATTCGCAGCATCAAAAGTGAAGGACATAATGACCAGGCAGGTCGTGGCCGTTGACGAGGAAACCCCCCTCTTTGAGATCGCGCGGATAATGACTTCAAGATCCATAAACCGGGTTCCGGTGGTGCGCGACGGAAAAGTGGTAGGCATAGTGACCAGAAATGACGTAGTGAGGGCTTTGGCGAGGTCATGATGCATCTTGCGAGACCTACTTGGGCTGAAGTTGATCTGGGGGCTGTGGCCCATAACCTTAGAGAGCTTAGAAAGGGGCTCAGCGGGCAGGCTCGCATTATGCCGGTTATCAAAGCTAACGCCTACGGGCACGGGATGTTGGAGGTAGCCAGGACCTGTGTAGAGGAAGGAGCAGAGTTTTTAGGAGTAGCCCTGCTGGAAGAGGCCTTGTTGATCAAGGAGGCTGGAATACAAGGCCCGGCGATACTGGTCTTGGGGGCGACTTCTGAAGAGGGTGTCGAGGAGGCGGTAAGGCACGGTGTGCGTCTGACCTGTTTTAATCGCGGGTTGGCTGAAGCTGTTTCCCGGGCGGCGTGCAGGCTGCAGCAGTCCGGATACCTCCATATCAAAGTGGACACCGGTATGGGTAGGTTGGGGTTCTACCCTGACGATCGTAATTTGGCGGAAATCGAGTATATCTCCAGCCTCCCGGGAATCGTGTTGGAAGGGGTTTTCACCCATTTCGCATCGGCTGATGCCCGGGACAAGAGCTACACCGAGTGGCAGTTCGGTCGTTTTCTCTCCTTTTGCCGCGCACTCGAAGAAAAAGGAATCAGGCCCCGCTTGCGACACGCGGCGAATAGCGCGGCTCTGATAGATCTTCCCGAGACCCATCTGGATCTCGTAAGACCGGGTATCAGCGTTTACGGCCTGTGGCCGTCCGACGAGGTTGTAAACCGTAATCTGGACTTGATACCTGCCATGCGCCTGCTCAGCAGGATCGTGATGCTGAAAGAACTGCCTCCCGGACATTCGGTCAGTTACGGATGCACCTACACCACTTCCCGAACCACCAAGGTAGCTACGGTGCCCATAGGTTACGCTGACGGCTACACCCGCCTATTGTCTGGAAAAGTAGAGGCGGTGGTAAGAGGTAAACGGGTATGCGGAATAGGGAGGATATGCATGGACCAGTGCATGTTCGATGTAACCGAAGTCGAAGGAGTGCAAGAAGGAGACGAAGTCATTCTTTTCGGGCGACCCGAAGACGGGGTTACAGCCGACGAGCTGGCATCGATCATCGGCACGATAAATTACGAGATAGTATGTATGATCGGGCCGCGTATACCTAGAATTTACAAGAAAACTGTATTGTAATTATTGGATTTGCGGCTGTCCCTGGCGCCCGTTATAATGGTAGTATCACTCATAGCCTGCGTATGAGCTTTAGGGGGTGTTCGGTTTTGTCGGCCTCAAGGAGGATAATGATCACGGTACCGGAAAACCTATTACTGGAGCTCGAGGATATTTACCTGGCCGAGAGCAAGAACCGGAGCGAGGTTATCCGTGAGGCTCTCAGGATGTACTTGGGGGAGCGCAAAAAAAGGCTTCTCAAAGAGCAGATGAAGAAAGGCTACCTGGAAATGGCCGATATAAACCTGAACCTCGCCTGTGAGTGCTGGCTTGCTGATTATGAAGGTCTGATGAGAGGATTAGAAAGGCTAACGGAGTGATGGGTTTGACGATAAGACGCGGTGAAGTCTATTTTGCTCAATTGAATCCGGTTGTTGGGTCGGAGCAGGGCGGCATCAGGCCGGTTCTAGTGGTTCAGAATGATATAGGCAACCAGTACAGCCCGACGACTATCGTTCTGGCTATTACCTCCCAGATCAACAAGGCCAAACTGCCGACTCATGTTGAACTTCGGGCTGCCAAATACGGTTTAGACAAGGATTCCGTCATCTTAGGGGAGCAGATACGCACTATAGACAAGACCAGGCTGAAACAACGCATAGCTCTGCTCGATGATGAGACTATGGCTAAAGTAAATCATGCCCTGGAAATAAGTTTAGGATTAATCGACGCTTGAAGGACTTACATAGGTCTTAGGAAGACAGGCACAAAGCCTGTTTTCCTATTTAATGGAAGGAAATGTATCTGAGGAATGTGAGGAGGGGCAGGCTTGGGGTCAGGATAGGTATTACCTGTTCTTTTGATGCGGAAGAGGAACGTTACTATTTGAGGAAGCATTATGTGAGAAAGGTAATCGAGGCCGGGGGAGTGCCCGTGATCCTGCCTTCGACGGCCGACCCCAGCGTTATAGAGGTGTATCAGACTACCTGTCACGGACTGCTGTTGGCCGGGGGCGGGGATGTTGACCCGGTTCAATGGGGCGAAGAGCCGCATCCCGAGTTGGGACCGGTGGACCCGGAAAGGGACGAGTTCGAGCTGTCGTTGGTAAGATGGGCTCAAAAAGAGGATATCCCGGTACTTGGAATATGCCGGGGAGCCCAGGTCATAAACGTGGCCTTCGGGGGGAGTTTGGTCCAACACCTGACGGCAGAAATCTGCCACTTTCAGAAAGCACCCCCAAATCACCCGTTTCATGATATATTGTTAGTAAAGGGTACCAAACTGCACGGTATTTTGGGACTCGAGAAATTAAGGGTGAATAGTTATCACCACCAGGCGGTTCGCGAGCCGGGTCGGGGACTGGTTGTATCTGCTACCGCTCGCGACGGGACGGTTGAAGCTGTTGAGTCATTAAGCAACCGGTTTATCGTCGGGGTGCAATGGCACCCGGAACTGATGACAGACGAGGCCTCAGCGAGCCTGTTTCAAGCATTGGTCGATGCGGCAGGACGGAGAATTCAGAATGAAGAATGAAGAATTGAGAATTAAGAATTAAGAATTAAGAATTAAGAATTGAAGGATAGCGATGGGGTGTAAGCATCATTGTTGCTCCGACAGACGGGAGGTTTAGGATGTTAGCCGTACGCGGGGGCAGGGTTTACACGATGTCTGCCGCCGGGATTATAGAGAACGCTACGGTCCTGATCGAAGGAGAATGGATTAAGGCCGTGGGCAACGATCTGGAAATCCCTGCGGGATGCGAGATCATCGACGCAACGGGGAAGCACGTTTGTCCGGGATTCATCGACGCTCACTGTCACGTGGGTTTGGAAGAAGAGATTTACCGTATAGAAGGGAATGACCTAAACGAGTCCACTAACCCGCTTACTCCGCATCTCATGGCTGTTGACGGCATCAACTTCTGGGATCTTGGTTTCACCGATGCGGTTAGAGCAGGAATTGCCACGGTATTGGTGTTACCGGGGAGCGCGAACATTATTGGCGGGCAGGCGGTATTGCTTAAAACCTGGAGTTCCCGCCGTTCTGGTATGATTTACCGCAATCCCTGGGGGTTGAAGGCAGCCTTGGGGGAGAACCCGAAACGGGTGTACGGCACTCAGAACAAAGCGCCGGCAACGCGGATGGCGAGCGCGGCGATGCTCAGAGAGTCTCTCTACATTGCGGCGAGATCGCTTGATAAACAGGACGATCTAAAGCCGAAAGAGCAGTTCCGGCACAACCCTTTGTTCAGGGTGCTCCGGGGTGAGATGCCTCTGCGCGTTCATGTGCATCGTGCAGACGATATCTTGACGGCTCTGCGATTAAAGGATGAATTCGGCATCGACATGGTTATCGAACACGGAACCGAGGCCTTTATGGTGGCCGACGAACTGGCGGCACGAGGGGTCAAGGTAGCTCTGGGCCCCCTTTTGGTCAACCGGGCCAAGGTTGAACTAAAAGAAGTCTCTTTCCGAAACGCTGTAAGGCTTTACGAGGCAGGGGTTGAATTTTGTTTTATTACGGACCACCCGGTAATACCCATTCAATACCTTGGACTCTGTGCCGGACTGGCGGCAAGGGAGGGGCTGGATGAAGGGGTGGCGTTGGCTGCGGTTACCTGCAAAGCGGCGGCCGTGGCAGGCGTGCAGGATGAGCTGGGTGCCATCGAAGCAGGGAAAAGGGCGGATATCGTAATTTTTTCCCATCACCCGCTGGAGCTCGCGGCTAAGGCGGAAGCCGTGATGGTAGGGGGACGGTTTTGGGAGGGTGATGAACGTGGATAAAGGCGATATATTTACCGTATACGTTGACGGAGTGCAGATGACGGTGTGTATTGTCAACATTTACAAAGAAAAGAACTCGGGGCGCGATGTGGCTGTGTTGGCCGTGATAGATCAGGATAACCTGATACACATCCCCGTGTCTGATTTGCAGGCTTTTTTCTCCTCTAAACAATGGGCTAATTAGTAAAGAAAAGAGGTGAAACGACGGGGTTGAGACTGGCCAGGTATCTTGCCCAAGCAGGCGTAACCTCGCGCCGCAAGGCTGAGGCCTTAATAGCTGCCGGCAGGGTCAAAGTCAACGGGCAGGTTGTAAGGGAGCTCGGTTTTTCCGTGAACGAAGAGTCAGACCTGGTTGAGCTGGACGGACGTGTGGTGCAGCGGGAAAGGCCGGTGTACATCCTGTTGAACAAGCCTGCCGGGTATCTTTGTACTCTTGCTGATACCCACGGGCGTCCTACGGTTTGTGACCTCTTGAAAGGGGTTAACCAACGTGTGTACCCGGTGGGCAGGCTGGATTACGATACCGAGGGTTTGCTTTTGCTATCCAATGACGGGGATTTTGCTTATCTGATAACTCATCCCCGCTTCGAAATAGAGAAAACGTATGAGGCTTGGGTCAAGGGGCGGGTTGTTCGCAGGGCTCTGGAACAGCTGAAAGGCGGGGTGATGGTCGATGGGATAAAAACGGGGCCGGCGCAGGTCAAGGTTCTAGCCAGAGAGAAAGACCGCACGCTTCTGGAAATAAGGATACACGAGGGGCGAAAACGGCAGGTGAAGAAGATGTGCGCTGCTGTGGGACATCCCGTCATCAGCCTGAAACGGACCAGGCTTGCGGATCTAACCCTAAACGGGTTGAGGCCCGGTGAATTTCGTTATTTAACCGCAGAGGAAGTAAGACGTTTGAAAGAACTGGCCCGGGGATAAATTGCAGCTCAAGGATTTTGGATGAAGGAGAAGCCAGACCTCTTCTAGAAATCATAAATAAAGACGGCGTCTCAAAGAACATCAAGGCAGGTGACAAGGAACAAGTGGAGTGTTTGAAGATTAGAGTGCGCTTTGATTACAAAGGTGTTAGGACAGGCAAGCTTTTCGGGGGAAAAAACGCAGAACAGGTAGCGGAAGAGGTACGGGAACAGAAAGTGGCTTTTCTGCGCAACGTGCCGTTCCAGGGCATTCATATCGAAGATATCGACCTGAGTCCCGACGTGTACACGGTGATCGACGAATTTTCCGGCCAATCTGTTGGTTTTGCGCCGGCTAATATAACCTTCAGAGCCGACAGCCTCGAGGATGCTCTACGTTTCATTCTCAAGGAGGAGTTTCGCAAAGTCGAGGTGCTGGAACCTGATCAGGTGGTTTTGAGCAGATTCGACATAGAGAGGCTGCTTTTCAAAGCCAACGAGGCTCTAAAAGAGTTCAAAGTGTACATAAGAAAAAAACTGGAGAGAGGTTAGGGGATGACCATGGGGCGCATCACACTCGAACAGCTGGTGGCATCAGTAGATGATATACCAGCCTTGCCCAGCGTGACGGTTCAGGTTATAAAGCTCACCGAAGATCCGGATTCAACCGTTGAGGACATTAACCGTGTGATAAATCAGGACCAGGGGTTGACAGCCAAGGTTTTACGATTGGCTAACTCGGCCTACTACGGATTTCCCAGAAGGATTCGCACGGTTACGGAAGCTACCGTGCTTCTGGGATTTCAAACTATAAAGAGCCTGGCTTTAGCCGCTTCGGTCAGCGAGGTTCTCAGTCGGGAGATGCAGGGTTACGCTCTGCAGGCGGGAGAGCTCTGGCGTCATTCCCAAGCGGTGGCTATTTCCTGCCGGATGATAGCCAAAGCTGTGAAATTCAGGAACCAGGAAGAGGCCTATACTGCGGGATTGCTCCACGACATAGGCAAGGTCATACTAAATCAACACCTCAAGGAAGCCTACCGGGAAGTCGTTCAAGCCATCGAAAGCAACGGAACTTCTTTCCCCGAAGCGGAGGAGAGCATTCTCGGTTTCACCCACGCCCAGGTCGGTTCCCGCATCGCTGAGAAGTGGAATTTGCCCGAGGCTTTGGTAGAGGCTATAGCCTGTCACCACGAGCCGAGTGCCGCACGTATCGATCCCATGCTTACAGCCATTGTGCATCTGGGCGATGCCGTAGTTATGATGATGGGGATAGGGCTGGGAGTAGACGGGCTTGACTACTCGTTTGAAACCGGCGCCTTAAAGACACTGGGGCTGTCAGACAAGGATGTGGAGGGAATAATGGCCAAACTGACCGAAGTGCTGGCAGATGAGAGTTCTTTTCTCCTATAAACAGACTCAGATGCTGCAGAAAAACAGCCGGGAGATGACCGATACTCGATTCTCCTGGCTGTTTTTCTTGCTACTCAGATAACAGTATAATTAATAGACTTTCGCACCGACTCCGGGATGAGGTCCCCCACCTTGCCGGAAGCCACACAGACATGCGTATCGGCAGCACCGTAGTACACCAGGATTTCGTCCTCTTCGTCGAGCACGGCCTTGTCCTGCACCGGAACGGCCCCGCAGGTGAATACCACGTTGGGCACCCAGGATTCTCCCGGAGTTCCGATCTCGTATTCGGTTTCCGGTGAGAGGATGGGGTTGGGGGAGCGGTACAAAACCCGAGCCGGGTCATTCTTGTCCACCAGTATTACTCCCAGGCGATACACCCGGTTGCGATCGACGCCGTGATAGATCATCAACCACCCGTATCTCGTTTTTATTGGCTGGGTGCCGGCGCCAATCTTCAGGGAATCCCACATCCGTCCCGCGCGAGGACCGAAGATGATGGCATGCTTTTCTTTGGGAACGGGGAAGACCAGCTCATCCATGTAAGAGACCCATACGCTGGGCTCTATGCGGTGATAGATGACGTATTTGTTGTTGATCTTCTCCGGGAATATTATGGCATCTTTGTTCCAGATATCCTCGAAGGCCAGCCCTATGCGCTTCCATCTGTCGAAACGGCGGTTGAGGAAGTCGTCGAGGGAAATAGAGGCCGCCGCTATTTGGGCGATCTGGCCATCGTAAGCCGTGTAGACCATGTAGAGCTCGTCGTTGATAACCACTACTCTGGGGTCTTCACACCCCTTTTTTTCCTTGGCGTCTCCCGGGGCGTATATGGGCTCAGGCAGTCTCTCCAGAATACGGTATCCGTCGGATATGGCCAGCCCGATGCGGGAAATCTCGTCATCCCCGTAGGCCCGGTAAAGGATATAAACCTTGTCTTTCAGGCGGAACGTGCCAGCATTGAGCACGTACTTGCTTTCCCAGTAATGTTCTTTGATAGGCGACAGTATCGGATTCCCCTCATAGCGCTTCAGGGGTTTGGCCGGGGGATAATCGACCGTTTCCTGAGGAACGACCATAACGTCTTTGGGAATGCCTCCCACCAGAGCCTGCAGTAGGTTTTCACTTGCCTTGCCTTCGCCAATTAGTTGTACTGTGAGTTGCATTATGTCTTGCACATCGTAGCCCAGCTCAGTGTATATATCCTCCAAGAGGTCGTGGTTGAACCATTTTTCCTCCACGTGGCTGGAAAGGGGGGTGGGCACGCCTTTTCCCCCCTTGTAACTGTAGCTCGCCCAGGTCCAGGCGGAACACGGCAAAAAGGTCCCGTCGTCCAGGATTTGGCTGAGACCGTAGCTTTCCGTCATAAGGTCCAGGAGGTGAGCCAAATCATGTTGCCCTTTGTCATGCAACTGTTTTGCTACCTCCTTTAGCGTGGCCACCAACGCCCGGTGATGAGAGTTCTCGAAGATGTTGTGCGCAGAAAATGCGTCGGTCTGATAACGGCCGATGAGGGAATTCCTGATCTTTTCCCCGAGGTTTTTGCGTTCACGGGCGTAAGTTTTCCACAAGAGGGCGTAGTTATGGGCGATCATGATATGCCTCAGGATATGCAGACAATAGCGAAGTCTGGGAAACTCGCCCCCCATACCCTTACTCAAGGGATTTATTGTGATGCGGGTTGTAATCTTGTTTATATCAGAAATGCTGGCTTGGCGGACTGCACCCCCCAGCACTTTGCTTCCCAGAATAATAGGTTTGATTTCTATCTCGTCCATCTGTTCAGGGGTGATGTTGTCCAGAATCCACAGCAGGGCTCGGTCCACGTATTTTCGGTTTTCCATCAAATTGGCCAGGCTGGTAGCATCGCGGGCATCCATGTTGTCAATCAGTTCCCGGGCAGTTTTGAACCCAGCGGGGATGATGACGTTAAGAGGTGGAAAACGCAAAAGCATTTCTTTGAAAATCTCGGTCTTGACGCTGAACCCCTTAGGGATGGGCATGAGGCCGAAGATACCGTTCACAACCTCCTCTGCTCCTTCTTCCGAGTACAGGTCCCCGGGAATCATGCGCTCGAAGGCGCCTTCGAGATCGTACAGGAAATCGCGGACCGCCCGCACGATAGTTCCCGGCTCGGCATCCTGGGGCAGCCCAAGTCCGGAGGTTATGAAATGATTAAAGGAATCTTGGTACTTGTTCTGCAGCCGGTTGAACACCCCCTCGGTCCATACAACCCTGCCCCCCCTGCCTTCGATACGTTTGGGCAGGACAACAGGCATTCCCGGGATGAATTCCAGGTAGTGAGTGGGGGTTATGGGGGGTTTGACCTCTCGGGACTTGGCCAGCCACTTTTCGGCAAATTCTGGCTTCAACTTGTAGAATTCTTCAGTCTGGTTGTTCTTCATGGCCTGGGCCGCGGCTTTGATAAACACCGGCAGACTTACGGGCACAGCGGTCTTTCCAAAAGATTCCTCTATTTCTGTCAGTTCAGAGACAAAACAGGCGAGCCTGCCGTTGAATGCAAAGGTGAGAGCGTTCAAAATATCATCGCGCTCGACTCCGCTCCCGAACCAATACTGCAGGAGGAAACAATTAACTAATTCTGCCCATACCGCGGCATTGAAGCTGCACACCGGGTCGATGTTAGCGAAATCACGGGTCGGAGTGTGGACTATTCTCTCCAGAAGTTCGTACAATTCCCGGCGGAGGGCCGTCTTATAAAGGACGTTATACAGGTTGAAGCTGCGCTTGAAGGTGGTTACCATGTCGCGCAAAGGGAAGTAGGCGGCATAAGGTACATCCCGGTACTCGCACCTGCATATGTCTGGGGTGCGGGCGATAAGGCTGTTTCTCGCCGTCCAGTAATCTTCATCCTTTTTCAAGCAGGTGAAAAGAGAGGCCGCGATTTCTTTAAAAACGTAATTAACCTTTTCCAGAGAAGCGACGGCCAGTTTGGATCCCAGCTTGACCTCGCATATCTTTTTATTCCAGACAATGGCGCGGGTCAAGAGCCACGGGTCGATTCCGTATCCTTGAGTGATATCAGTCCAGAATTTGATCTCTATGGCATAGTTTTCCACAAGATCGTGGGACATGGCATATACTCCGCTCAGTGGATCCTGGAACCGGTAACCGTAATGGGCTTCCAGAATAGGTCCGGCAAAAAGGCCGCCGATGACATCTTCAAAGTGATGGCGCTCGAAGTTGCCGACTGCCAGGTCATGTTCCTCTCTGATAGGGGCCAGCAAGCGGCTGATCCAATCAGGCTGAAATCCCCGCAGTCCTTCTCGTTTGAGGTCAGCGGCCAATATCACGAGGTCAGCGGTGTGGTAGTTGGCCAACTCGATTATGGCTCTTATGCTTGAGCCTCTTCCGTTAATCCCGGGTTTCATCAGGAAACCGCAGAAAGGGACTTTCAAATCGACCTCGTTTATTGCTTCCAGGACGTCAGCCCCGGCCGGATCCCCTACGCAGAGAAGAAGGGCCGCCCGCAGTGGCTGAATCTGCTTCACGCCTTCCTGCACCAGGGCTAACACCTCGGGCAAAACGTCTTTTTCATTGTAAAATGGTATACCGATTATCAGGTCTACTTCCTGCATATTTTTGACTGTTGCCACTGCACCTTCGATACTCTGGTCAAACAGGGCTTCCAAAACAGCGCTCTGCTCGGATGACATTACAATCCTCCCCGAACCTATTTGTGCAACTTATACTCCATTTTATCGCAATTATCCTGCCGGGTCACCAGGTAAGGAAAGCTTTTTACTCGACAGACCAGGTCGAAACAGGCAATTTGTTGTTGCTTTTGAGTATGATGTATTCTATATTATCGAATAGCACAAAGATTCGGGATGGTAGAGCACTTGGGAAATATAACAATATTTGCCGGAGGATTTGGGAGCGGTAAGAGCGAAACCGCTCTGAATTATGCTCTGAAGATAGCGCAAAAGTATGGCCAGGTCGTATTAGCTGACTTAGATATAGTCAACCCGTTTTTCTGCTCGCGCGAACTGGAAAGCCTGTTAACGTCTAACGGCGTGAAATTGCTGGCTCCCGCGAAGCGACTTCGCTTTGGCGACGTGCCTCAAGTGCCCCCAGAGGTGGTCGGTTATTTGGGAACGGGTAACGCGATGGTCCTTGATGTAGGCGGGGATGAGGTGGTTTCTCAGGTGCTGGGTTACCTCCGTCCTTACATGCGGGACCGTTCGCATGATTTCTTGCTGGTCATCAATCCGTACCGACCTTTTGCCGGTGACTTCGAAGCGGTGGCAGGACTAAAGCATGCCTTAGAGAGAGTTTCTCGATTGAAATTTACGGGAATTGTAAGCAACCCGAACCTAATGGGCGATACCGACCTGGAAGTAATCGTTGCCGGGCACAAACGAGTGCGTGATTACTCAGACAGGTTGAGCTTGCCTATTGTCTGCGTGACGGTGGAAAGACGTTTTTACGAAGCGGTACGGGCGTGCCTGCCCGATACGAATGTCCAACCGCTCGAACTTTATTTGCGACCCGAGTGGTTATAGCTTAAGGAGGAGATGCGATGGCTAAGGGGAGAGTCATATTCGACGAAGGTCGGTGCAAAGCCTGCGAGCTTTGCGTATATTTTTGCCCTAAAGGTGTTATCGGCATCGATAAGACCCGGATAAAACGAATGGGGTATCACCCTGCGGGGGCCGTCAATCCGGAAGAGTGCAACGGGTGTGCAATATGTGCCCGCATGTGCCCGGATCTGGTCATAGAAGTGGAAAGGGAGTGATGATGTGGCCAAAGTCTTGATGAAGGGCAACGAGGCCTTGGGAGAAGGAGCGGTTATTGCCGGGTGCCGGTATTTTTTTGGCTATCCCATTACTCCCCAAAGCGAGGTGGCAGAATACCTGGCCCGGCGCCTGCCTCAAGTGGGGGGAGTTTTTCTTCAGGCAGAAAGCGAGCTGGCAGCAATCAATATGGTCTATGGAGGGGCTGCCGCAGGAGCCCGGGTAATGACAGGGTCGTCAGGACCCGGCATCAGCCTCAAACAGGAGGGCATCTCCTTTATCGCCGAGGCAGAGCTGCCTTGTGTTATAGCCAACATATCACGGGGCGGTCCGGGTCTCGGAGGCATCCAACCGGCCCAATCCGACTATTTCCAAGCCTGTAAAGGTGGAGGACACGGAGACTATCATTTGATAGTGCTGGCTCCTTCCAGCGTGCAAGAAATGATGGACTTCGCGATATTGGGTTTTGACCTGGCAGACCGGCATCGGACACCGGTTATGATTATGAGCGAAGGCATGCTGGGACAGATGATGGAGCCTGTTGAAGTGAGAGATCCGGTGACCGAGAAGTATGCCAAGCCGTGGGCCACTACTGGATGCGCGGGGCGCAGCCCCAACATCGTTAATACCCTACACCTGCCCCCGGATGAGCTGGAAATGCGGAACCTTCACCTGCAGAAAAAATACGCCGCAATCAAAGCTCAGGAGAAACGGTTCGAGTCTTTCATGACTGAGGACGCGGAGCTCGTGGTGGTGGCCTTCGGTCTATTGTCGCGGGTAGTGAAAAAGGCCGTCACCGAGCTTAGGAACCGGGGTGTAAAAGCCGGACTCATACGTCCCATGACCTTGTGGCCTTTCCCTGATGATGCTGTAAGGCAGTGCCTGGACACGGCCAAGGTGTTCATGACGGTGGAGATAAACATGGGGCAGATGATTGAGGATGTGAGGCTGGCCGTTGAGGGGAGGGCGCCAGTAGAGTTTTACGGGCGAATCGGGGTTATTCCCAGCCCCAGGGAAGTTGAGGCCGCGATCATGAACGTGGCGGAAAAGGGGGGGCTTGCGTGAAAAAGGTTTTTCAAAAGCCGGAAAGCCTGACGGAAAAGCCCTGGCACTACTGCCCCGGATGCGGGCACGGAATAATCCACCGCCTGGTGGCCGAGTCCATGGATGAACTGGGGATCCGGGAAAAGACCATAGGGGTGTGCCCGGTGGGATGTGCGGTTCTTGCGTACGAATATTTTAACTGCGATATGCTGGAGGCGGCCCACGGGAGGGCTCCGGCGGTGGCGACTGGATTGAAACGGGTGCTCAAAGACAGGGTTGTTTTCACTTACCAGGGCGACGGAGATCTGGCCTCCATCGGCATGGCGGAGATAGTTCACGCCGCCTCCCGAGGAGAGCGGATCAGCGTTTTTTTCGTTAACAATACCGTGTACGGCATGACCGGCGGACAGATGGCACCGACTACGCTTTTGGGACAGGTTACCACTACTTCACCTTACGGACGCGACAAGGACCGGGAAGGATATCCCATCAGAATGGCGGAGATACTGGCTCCGTTTGAGGGAGCTGCTTATGTAAGCCGCGTGGCCATTAACAGCCCGGCGAACGTGGTTCGGGCCAAAAGGGCCATTAAGAGGGCTTTCGAAGTTCAGCTCAAAGGGCTCGGGTTCTCCCTGGTGGAGATACTATCGACCTGTCCGACCAACTGGGGGCTGGGAGCAGTTGAGGCCATGAAATGGCTGGAGGAAAACATGATCCCTTACTACCCGTTGGGCGACCTCAAGGTTAAGGAGGAATAAAAGTGGAGAAACAGGTTTTGGTAGCAGGATTTGGCGGGCAGGGAGTTTTGTTCATAGGCTTGTTTCTCAGTCATGCCGCTATGATGGAGGGGATGAACGTATCCTATGTTCCATCATACGGTGCAGAAATGAGGGGAGGCACCGCCAACTGCATTGTAACTGTTTCCGACGGCGATATAAGCTCCCCCCTGACCGATAGCCCCCTGCATGCCATTATCCTCAACCGTCCCTCGCTCGATCGGTTTGAACGGAGTGTGCAACCCGGCGGGGTGCTGGTGCTTAACACATCGTTGGTAGACCGGATGCCGGAAAGGCAGGATATTCAGGTGTACTCTCTGCCTCTTAACCAGTTGGCGCAGGAATACGGTTTTGCCCGTGGTGCCAACATGATAATATTGGGAGCCTATATTGCCAAGACCGGTATCGTAAATCTTGATTTTGTGATGGGGCATTTCCATGAAATTTTCAAGGGCAAGCGCAAGGAATTGATAGAGGAAAACCGGGATGCCTTCCTGGTTGGGATAGAGTACGCGCGCAAGAATTGGTGAGGAGAAAAACTCGGTGGACAGGGATCGTTTAAAGGCCCTACTGGAAGAAGTGGCCAGGGGCAACCTGGACGTTGAACAGGCTCTGGCTCGGTTAAAAGTCTTTCCCTATGAGGATCTTGGTTTTGCCAAGGTTGACCATCACCGGGGAGTAAGAGATGTGTTTCCGGAGGTTGTGTATTGCCCGGGAAAGACCCCACAACAGGTAGCCGTAATCGTCGACAAGCTGGCAGCGGAAGGAAACAATGTGCTGGCGACCCGAGCGACCGAAGAAACCTTTACCGCAGTCAAGGAAAAAGTCCAGGACGCCATCTTTCATCAAATGCCTCGGCTCATAACTATACATAGAAAATGCCCTGCTAGGGCCGGGAGGGTAGCCGTGGTGACTGCAGGTACTTCTGACCTGCCGGTTGCCGAGGAAGCTGCGGTTTCCCTTGAATTTATGGGAGCGGAAGTTGTCCGGATCTACGACGTGGGGGTTGCCGGCATCCACCGGCTCTTAGATCGTTTGCAGGATATTAACGAAGCAAGGGTTGTGATAGTGGTAGCCGGGATGGAAGGAGCCTTGGCCAGCGTGGTAGGCGGTTTGACGCGGCGCCCGGTGGTGGCAGTCCCGACCAGCGTGGGATATGGCGCGAGCTTCGGGGGTCTGGCTGCTCTCTTGGCCATGCTCAACACCTGCGCGGCAGGAGTGGGCGTAGTTAACATTGACAACGGGTTCGGAGCGGCAGCTCTAGCATTTTCCATACTGAAATCCGCTGAGGACTAGGCAGGGATAATCTTTCGCTTGCGGGCATAACATAAAACAAGAAACAGCAAGCGGGAGATGATAGCTTGAAGCAGCTCCTGGACAAAGTCGAGAAGTTCCTCATCCGAGGGATCGTCCTTGGGGTGGTAGCTCTAGTAGTAGTCCAGGCCCTGATGACCAGGGAGCCTCTGCGTTTTTACTTGAGCCTCGGAGAACGCCTCGAAGGTCAAAGCATCGAATACCCGGCCAGCGGCCCGGCGGATAAGCCTGAGAAGGCTGACGGGGCGAGTGGGCAAGACCAGAAAGTGGTTTCCCCTTGGGGGGAGTTGACTATTTCTTTGAAAGAATACTCGTCTCTGGCTCAGGCCAAAGTCCTGGTCAACAACGAAGAGGTGGCGAGCTTTCGTACGGACGAGGTGAAGATAAAGGTGATGGGCGGGGACGTAGTAGAGGTAGACGCGAGTTATTACAATTTTCCAGTGACATTCGAAATAGCAGGTGTTTCCGACAATCTGGCGGCGCCTTCTCTTCATCAAACATTCACTACGTCCCAGGGCATGGTTATGATCGGCAAGGTAATCGTGAAGTAGCCCATGTGAATATCTTCCCTATAGGCAGAGCAGGATAATCGACGGAACACCAAGAATATGAAAATTTACACAATTAAGCGGCAAGAAGATATTGTAACCGGGGAAATCCGTCGTAAAGGGGGAAGAAGATGGGCGAGATCGGCAGCAAGGCAGTGGCGGCGGCGGCGATCAGGATGGCTCTGACCGCGACTCGCAGTGAAGAAACCGAGCTTAAGAAGCGCCTGTGGGAAGAAAACAAGATAAGAGCCGTGGCCGTTGACTACGGGGGAGAATTCATTTATTCGGTGAGCAAGATAGTGGAGCGGGCAGTGGTCGCTGCCAAGAGAGAAGGAGTAATCAAAGACACTCATCCCGATGAAGGGGCGGTAGCAGGAGCCACCAGGGAGGCTATAAGCCAGATAATCCCAAAAGCGCTGGGTTTAAACGTAGGAGGAAAGATAGGCATCGCCAGGTACCAGGACCACGTAAGTGTGGCCATATTTTTGGGCATCGGCCTTCTCCACCTGGATGAGGTGGCCATCGGATTAGGCCACCGGGCCGTGCCATGATGGTCTCAACATGGGCATGTTTAACGCAGACATGGGTAGGGAGGTAGGATGGCCGGAATGTTGAGGTTGAGGGGGATAAGAGGGGCAACCACGGTGGAGCGGGATTGTCCCGAGGACATCGCACAGGCGACTGCTGAGCTGTTACAGGAGATAGTCAAACGCAACGGGGTTGATTTAGAAGATGTGGCTGCCGTGATATTCACTGCGACCAGGGACATATGTTCGGACTACCCGGCGGTGGCTGCACGCAGTATGGGATGGAACCATGTTCCTTTGCTGTGCTGTCAGGAGATGGCGGTTGAAGGAGCCTTACCCCGGTGTATCCGGGTATTGATGCTGGTGAACAGGGACTGTAGCCTTACTGAGGTTAAACACGTATACCTGCGCGGGGCCAAGTGCCTGCGCACCGACATCAGCGGGTGACACCTCACACGCAGGGGCACAAAGGGGCACAAGGGGAGGACACAAGGGGACGGTTCCGCTGTGTCAAGCTAAGGCTGACACAGCGGAACCGTCCCCTTGTGTCCTCCCCTTGTGCCCCCAGGTTGATCAACCTGTTATCGTAATTTTGCCAGCTCCAGCCTATAAAGGTCGGTGCGGCGGTGGCGGAGCAGAGGCAGGGCCCGGCGTACCTGCTCCAGGCGGCCCAGGTCTATATCTGAACAAAGAACGGTTTCTGAATCACCCGTGGAGGCAAGCACGGTTCCCCACGGGTCTATTATCATGGAGCGGCCCCATGCCTGGTAAGAGGCTTCGGGGTTGCGGGCGGGAGCGGCGCCGACGACGAAAAACTGGTTGTCGACGGCCCGGGTTCGCAGCAGGGTCTCCCAGTGAGCCGGACCGGTGGTCGTGTTGAATGCGGCGGGAACAAGCAGCACCTGTACCCCGCTCAGGGCCAGGAGACGGGCCATCTCGGGGAAGCGAATATCGTAACAGATCAGTACTCCAAGGGTTGCCAGGGGCGTAGCTATGATAGTAAGCTCGGAGCCGGCCTTTAGGGTGTCAGATTCTCGAAAGGAAAGACCGCTTTCCAGGTCCACATCGAACAAATGCACCTTGCGGTGACATCCCAGAAACTCACCGTCCGGTCCGAAAACGGGGCAGCTGTTGAAGATGTTACCGTCCAGGTCGCTCTCGGGTATCGAACCCCCGATGAGGTAAATCTTTTCTTCGCGCGCTGTTTTGGAGAGCGCAAGGCAGGTTTGCCCTTCAGGGATGGGCTCAGCGTATACAGGAAAGCAGGAACTTTCGTAAGGGCAGTTGAACATCTCCGGCAGAACCACCAGGTTTGCACCTTTGCGGGAAGCTTCACGGATCATCTCCCTGGCTTTTCTGATATTGGCCTCCTTGTCGTTTTCTACCATCATCTGGCATATCCCGATTTTAAAAGCCACTGGCACGGCACATCCTTTCTCGTAGACTCGCTTTGCCTCTATGATCCCATCATCTTTCAACGGTTGTCAACGAAGCCGCTTTGGGCTATAAGTATGGCAAGGAGGTATTACTATGCGATACATCAGCACACGGGGCCAAGTAGCGCCGGTGACCTCGGCCGAGGCTATTAAATTGGGCATTGCTCCTGATGGGGGGCTGTTCGTCCCCTGGGAAGGGGTTAACCTGAGCCAGGATGAGTTTGCTCTGATGAGGAGCATGAGCTACCAAGAACGAGCAGTCGCGATTTTGGAGAAATTCTTGACCGATTTTACTGTTGACGAGCTGAAAGCACATGTGGAGGCGGCGTACGGCCCGGGGAAATTCGACCACCCTGACGTAGCTCCGGTCAGGCTTATCCACGACAACGTATATGCGCTGGAGCTTTGGCACGGGCCCACCTGTGCCTTCAAAGACATGGCTTTGCAGCTCTTACCCCACTTGCTGACTGCCAGTACCCGTAAAACGGGAGAAGATGCGCATATAGCCGTATTAGTGGCGACTTCTGGCGACACGGGAAAGGCGGCTTTGGAAGGATTCAGGGATGTGCCTGGCACCAGCATCATCGTGTTTTATCCGGCCGAGGGGGTTAGTCTGGTCCAGGAGCGGCAGATGGTAACCCAGGAAGGGGGCAATGTGCACGTTGTTGCCGTAGAGGGCAACTTCGATGACGCCCAGAACGGAGTCAAGAACATTTTTCAAGACCAGGGTATTAAGGAGGTTCTGGAAAAGCGGAAAATAAAATTTTCATCGGCCAACTCCATCAACTGGGGCCGTCTGGTTCCCCAAATAGTGTACTACATTTCGGCCTATCTGGATTTGGCGAAGATGAACGGTGTCAAGACCGGACAGCCGGTGAACGTGGTGGTACCTACGGGCAACTTCGGCAATATCCTGGCGGCTTTCTATGCCAAACAGATGGGGCTGCCGGTAAATAAGCTGATATGTGCGGCAAACGCCAACAACGTCCTGACCGATTTCATCCGCACCGGAGTCTACGACCGCAACCGTCCTTTTATGAAAACGATTTCTCCTTCTATGGACATCTTAATATCCAGTAATCTGGAAAGGCTCTTGTGGGAGATTGCAGGGCGAGACCCCGAGCCGGTCCGGGGTTGGATGAGACAGCTCCAGGAAACAGGCAGGTATCAGGTCGGTTTTGAAGTGTTGAAGAAGATTCAAGGAACGTTTTGGAGCGACTGGGCGAACGACCAGGAGACCTTGGCGACTATCCGGTCTACCTATGATGCCTGCGGGTACTTGTTGGATACCCACACTGCGGTTGCGGTAAAGGTGTACCATCGCTACCGAAAGGAGACCGGAGACGACACTCCCACTCTCATAGCTTCAACGGCCAGTCCCTTTAAGTTCGCGGGAAGCGTGGCGGAGGCCATTTTGGGGCCGGACGTAGCTTCACGGCATGATGAATTCAGCCTGCTTCGTCTGCTGGCGGAAAAATGCGGGCTTGCCATTCCCCGAGGCCTGCAAGGGCTTGAGAACAAACCGGTCCGCCACCGGTTGAAGGTTAGCCCTGGGGAAATGGCCTCAACCGTTCTTAAGCTGTTAGCAGAGTGACGGGCGAAAGGGGAACAT
>CAYONS010000009.1:0-19005 GCA_964405385.1 uncultured Syntrophothermus sp. | reverse complement strand
TGCTTTTCCCCTCAACTTGACGGAAGGCGGCGAATGAGGTTGAATAGTTTAAGAAAGCTGGCTGACTGGTAGTATTGGCGACCGGGCTGGGTTAAGCCGTATCCGGCCTGGTCTTTTTTCGCAGACCGGGCTCAATTTCTGAGGCGGAGGGCGACAGATGGAGACGCCTGTTCTTCCCTATTTAATCGCGGAAAAGGAATATATAACGGAAATAATTCTGCTTTCGCTGACAGTCTCAGGAACGGCTACGTTACTGGGAACAGCGGCCGGCCTGCCTTTAGGGGCCTGGCTGGGGATCGCCGATTTTCCTGGAAAAAGAGCGTGCCTGCGCCTGATATATACTTTGATGGCCTTGCCCCCAGTACTGGCCGGTCTGGTTGTGTACCTGCTGCTCTCCCGCAGCGGTCCCTTGGGCGGGTTGGGCCTGCTTTTTACCCCGGCAGCAATGATCGCCGCCCAATTCTTGTTGGTCACACCCATTGTCACCGGTTTAACTGCGGCTGCGGTAGCGGGTCAGGACCGGCTGGTGTATGAGAACGCGCTCAGTCTGGGTGCTACCAGGGCCCAGGCGAATTGGGCGCTGATTAAGGAGGCCCGGGTCGGGATTGTATCGGCCGTGATGACCGGATTCGGCCGGGCCCTGGCTGAGGTAGGGGCCGTCATGTTGGTTGGGGGCAACATCAAACACCATACCAGGGTGCTGACGACGGCCATTGTCATGGAAACCCGGCAGGGCAATTTCGAATTGGCCGTTGCCTTCGGTATAATACTTTTGATAATGTCGTTCGCAGTGAGCTCGATAGCTCTCCTCAGGATAGATGAATTCCGGATGCGGTAACGGTGAATGTAGTGGCCTTCTTTTAGTGGAAAGAAAGTGATGCATAATGCAGGCCAGGCTGTGTTGGCGGTGATTGGTTGTGGGCGATACCAGGCTGTTTGAGCTAAGAAAAATAGAAAAGCGGTTCGGTAAACGGACCGTTCTCAGCATTCCCGAACTGGAGCTTTTTTCGGACCGGATTTACGCTGTGGTCGGACCGAACGGGGCAGGAAAAACTACCTTGTTGAAAATCCTGAACCTTATTCTGCTCCCGGATTCAGGCCGGATTAAGTTCTTGGGAGTAGATGCCGGCAGTTCAGAGAAGACCAGGTTGGCGCTGGCCCGGCAGATGTGCATGGTGTTTCAGAGGGCCTACATGTTTAGGACCAGTGTCTTCGATAACGTCACTTACGGTCTGCGGCTCAGGAAAATAGCGGGCAGCGAACTTAAAAAAAGGGCCATGGAAGCTCTGGAATTTGTCGGCATGCGGGACTTCGTGCGTTACCCTGCTCACCGCCTTTCCAGCGGGGAAGCCCAGCGTGTAGCCTTGGCCAGGGCTCTGGCTTTGCGGCCGCGGGTCCTTCTTTTGGATGAGCCTACCGCCAATCTGGACCCGTCGAGCGTCCAGGCCATCGAGGGCATAATAAAGCGGTGCTGGGAGGAATACGGCTCCACCGTGATAATGGTTACCCACAACCTGTTTCAGGCCAGGAGGGTGGCTCAGGAAGTTATGTTCCTGTATGATGGGAACCTCATCGAGCACCAGGATGTGAACGGTTTTTTCAGCAGTCCCAAAGACCCAAGGACAGTGAGGTTTTTGAACGGTACTTTGGTGTATTGAGCAGGAATAATAATCGATACGAGGAGGATTTTGGGGAGTCACAGCGAAAACTTTAAACCGGGAAACAAAACCATATGAACAAGGTTCTCCGAGCTCTTGTGACCTAAGGCGGCGGCTATGGTCCCTGAGCCGATAGGGTATGGAGGGAAACCTTCATGCCTCCCGTTTGGAAAGGAGGGCTGCTTATGCAGGTGCGATCGCCACCAGGCTAGGCTTTCCTCGGGCCTGGCTTTTTTGTTGTCGGTATGGGATGGCGTCAGCGACAGGACAGACTTTGCCATATGAAAACAACGGTAAGACAGAAAAGGTAAGGAGTGAGAAAACGGTGGTTGCAGTGCGGCGAGCGCGGAATGTGACTTTGATAGCTCTGGTTATTATCGTGTTAGGGACATTATGGTTTTTGGTCAACCGTTCCCCCGAAGAAAAAAGTCTTACCCTGGCTACTACTACCAGCACTCAAGATTCGGGGCTGCTCGACGTGTTGGTTCCCGCTTTTGAAAAAGAAACCGGTATAAAGGTGAAAGTCATAGCCGTAGGGAGCGGGCAGGCGATGGAGATGGGAAAACGCGGTGACGCCGACGTGCTTTTAGTGCACTCACCCCAAGCCGAGCAGGAGTTCGTGGCGGGCGGATTCGGCGTGGACCGGAAGCCGGTCATGCACAATGTGTTCTTGATCGTAGGGCCTGCGAACGATCCGGCTGGGATTAAGGGGAGCCAAGATGCGAAACAGGCATTCCGCATCATAGCAGAGAAAAAGGCCAAATTCATCTCCCGCGGAGACGACTCCGGAACCCACAAGAAAGAGTTGGGACTGTGGGACAAGGCAGGAGTGCAGCCCCAGGGGGACTGGTACGTGGAGTCAGGACAGGGCATGGGCGATACCCTGCTTATGGCCGGTGAGCTTCTAGCCTACACCTTGACCGACGAGGCCACCTACCTCAGCATGGCTCCAAAGCTTAAGCTGGAAGTGATGGTGCAGGGGGACGAGGACTTGTCTAATCCTTATTCCGTGATAGCCGTGAATCCTGAGAAACACAAAAATGTCGACTACAAAGCTGCCCAAGAGTTCATAGAGTTCATTACCGGGGAAAAGGGACAGTCTCTGATAGCCTCCTTCGGCCGCGATAGGTTCGGCAAATCGCTGTTTATCCCCGATGCCTTGCGCTAGGTGAAAGCTTCAAGATTTTAACCAGGTGCGGTTCCTTTCGTCGAAGCCATCGACTTAAAGGAACCGCACCCTTATTCATAATCCCGTATCAATATCTGAACAGAGCTGCGACTGGACCGTTTGCCGGCATTTCGCTTTTTTCCACGAAGTAGAGCGTGCCTTTATTGGCCAGGGTGTGTACGGCCGCAAGCTCCAAAAGATCCTCGCAGCCGTTTTGGCTGGTTTCCATAATTTGAAGCTGGCCGGAGGTGCGGTCGAACACTCCCCATTGCTGGACACCGCGTACCGCAAAAAGGGCGCTGATCCGCCCGTGGCACGCCGCGGGCACGATGTCCCGGATGTCGGAAGAGGCGAGGCCGGTACCCAAAAGACTCTTTATTTTCTGGGCCGCTTCTTCCTTACCTCTAGTAAGGTAGGGCTTAGCTACCTCTAGGGCCCGGGAATGCAGCTCTTCGCTGCTTATACGGTCAGGATTACCTTCGACATATTCCGGAAGGAGAGGTTGGTAGCTGTTAGCCTCCCGGTATAACGGGATGAGGTAACTGACGCCCGCCAATATAAGAGGAATCCCCTGGGACGAAAGCAGGGGTTTTAGGCCCTTGTCCAGCAGATAAAAAAACCTGAGTATGTTCTGCTTGGAATCGTCATTAACCGAGTGACCGTGAAATATTTGGGCTCTTCCCGGAGATGGGGTATGATACTGAACCTGTTTTTCCGGGTCATCGTACTTCAGGGCTTCTTCCAGACTGAGAGGAATATCAACCTGTTCGAGCTTTACTTCTTCTATTTCCCGGGAAGTGCAGGTAAACAGGCGGACCCGTTTCTGGCTCAAAGCCAGGACGTAAAACCTCCAATTGTCGTTCAGGGAGTATAGCAGGGGTTTAACGTAAAAACGATCAGAGACAAATGCGATCTCTTCCGGCGAAAACGGCAAGCGGTAGAAACGAAATTGGCCGCTGTCGGCGAACACGGCTAATCCGTCGGCCTGCCGCCACGAGGGTTCGTCAAGAATGAGTTTTTCCGCCGGCTGCAGCATATCTCTGGCCACGCTCGTACGAACCCCAGACTCGACAAGACGGTTTTCCGCTTCTTTAACGAGGTTTTTGAGCCGGATAGAGTTATGCGAGTAAGCGCTGTCTCCTCTGTTGACAGGGAAATAAAGGGAAACACGGGGACCGTCGGTTCTTTCGTACAGCTCTCTCAGTTCATCGACGGATAACAAGGGGCAACACCTCCTTTAGAAGTGTCTCATCGCGTCGACGAGTCAAAAGGAGTGATCTGTAAAGACTCAGCAGGTAGCTTTATTATAACAGAAGACTTGTCCGGTAGAAAATCTTGCTCATCTTCGGGGTTAACTCCACGATACCGAAATGTGTCATGAGGGCCTGTGTCTTATGCATTGTACTTGACAAGAGGGTGGGGGCAGAATAAACTTTAAGATAGCGGAGTGGATAAGGAACGAGATGAGTTAAGTTTTTGAGACAACTGAAAATAGACGAGAACGATGAGACGAGGAGAGGAGAGACCGAGATGAGAGGAGACCGGACCATTTGTGCCGGCACTCACCTGGGTGCCGGTTTTGATTTTCCTGCCTTTTGTGCCGTGGAAAGGGATTTATTCATACCGGGGTTTGATCTCTACCGCTTCTTTTTGAAGTTGGCCGATTCAGACCTGCCTGTGTTTTTCCTGGAAAGCCTGACTGAAAGCGAAAACGCCAGGTATTCGATTTTGGGCTTTGAACCGCTGGTCCTGGCAGAATACAGCGATGGGACGTTGAAAATCAGGAGCGACGGGCGCGAGCAGAAGCTACGACAGGGGCTGTTTCCGTTTCTGAGAAATTTTTTGCATTCGCAATCTCAGAGTGACAAAAGATCGGATGGCACATTTACCGGAGGGTTAGTAGGCTTTTGGGGCTACGGAATCGGCCTGGATCAAGAAAAGATTCCGCGGAGCACTTCGCCACAATCTCATAAACCGGATGCCGCCTTCTTTTTCCCCGGGATTACAGTGGTACACGATCGCTACATGGATCAGGTACGAGTTTGCGGATTCTTCGGTGATGGGTTGGGGTCAGCGAAGGGGGCCGAGGCCGCTGTAGACCGGGTGGCCCGCGCTCTGGCTTCAACCGGGGACGACAAATCCCGAGAAGCCACCAGGCCGGTAAGCGTCAGCGAACCTGATGCAGGGTTCGTCTCCAATACCACCCGAGATGAGTTCATGGAAATGGTACGAAAAGCCAAAGAGTACATCCGCGTCGGTGACGCGTTTCAGGTTGTTTTGTCCCAGAGGTGGAAGAGGCAAACCCGGGCCAGCCCCCTGCGGGTCTACGCCGAACTCCGGGAGATAAACCCGTCACCGTATATGTTCTACCTGCGGTTTCCCTCGCTGACTCTGGTAGGAGCATCGCCGGAGATGCTGGTTAAGGTGCAGGGGGACGTAGTGCAGACCAAGCCGATTGCCGGTACCAGGCCGGTGACCGGAAATGAACAAAAAGACGAAGTTTTGCGACACGAGCTCGTTACCGATGAAAAGGAACGGGCAGAACACCTGATGCTGGTTGACCTGGGCCGCAACGATATCGGCAAGGTGAGCCGCCCGGGAACGGTTGAGGTGGTCGAGTTTATGAAGCTCGAGGCTTATTCTCACGTGGTGCACCTGGTTTCCAAAGTTCAAGGGCGATTAAGAGAGGGGCTTGACTGCCTTGATGCCTTTCAGGCTTGTTTCCCTGCGGGCACGCTGACGGGCGCCCCTAAGCACCGGGCGATGGAGATAATCGAATCGCTGGAAAAGGAACCGCGCGGCCCGTACGGGGGAGCAGTAGGGTACGTAGGTATTGACGGGAGCTTGGATTCCTGCATTACCATCAGGTCGGTTCTCTTTAAAGGGCGGCACTGTTACCTTCAAGCCGGAGCCGGTATCGTGGCTGACTCAGTCGCGGAGAACGAATACCAGGAAACGGTGAACAAAGCGAGGGCTTTGATGGAAGCTGTGCTCAAGGCGGAGGTGGAGAAATGATACTCGTAATCGACAATTACGATTCTTTTACTTACAACCTGGTGCAGTACCTCGAGGAACAGGGAGCGGAAGTGGAAGTGGCCAAGAATGATGAGCTGGAGTTGAGCGACGTTGAAAAAATGCAGCCTCAGGGGGTGGTCATATCTCCAGGCCCGGGAAATCCGGATCAAGCGGGGATAACCTTGAGCCTTATAAAGGCTTTCAGTGGGGTATTCCCTATTTTGGGAGTGTGTCTGGGGCATCAGGCCATTGCCCGAGCTTTTGGAGGGGACGTGCGGGTAAACTGGAGGACCATGCACGGCAAGGTCTCGCCTATTTACCATGATGGCCGGGGGGTGCTGGCAGGGATGAAAAGTCCGTTCAAAGCTACCCGCTACCATTCGTTAGTGGTGGATGCGAGCAGCCTGCCTGAAAGTCTTGAAGTCTCGGCCCGCTCCGACCAAGGAGAGGTTATGGGGATCAGGCACCGTTATTTCCCGGTGGAGGGCGTGCAGTTTCACCCCGAGTCCATAGCTACCGAGTGCGGGAGGACGATTATAGCGAATTTTCTTCGAGTGTGCGGGAAATCGGGAATTAAGAATTGAGAATTAAGAATTGAGAATTAAGAATTGAGATCTGCGTTAATCAGTGTCTAAAAAATAATACCTGCCCGGCACTCAGTGATAACTTGGTGCCATAATGAAGCTACAATGGGGTACAGAGTTCGGAGCTGGCATACGTCGAAAGAAAGTCACGCCTGAGTGCCGGGTCTGTGGCTCGTTTTCGGGCGCAGTATGTCAAGAACTTAGATAGATCAGCGTCGGCAAACAGTTTCCGAGACGAGATGAGAAGAGGGGAGAGGAGAAAAGTGTTTGTTAAGTACCTGAAGAAAGTAGTGGGTGGCGAATATCTCACCGGCGAGGAGGCGTACCAGGTCGTTGAGTTGATGTTGGAACAGGAGGTTCCGGAAAGCCAGGTAGCCGCCTTGTTTGCGGCCTTGCGTCTGCGTAAAGAGACCGGGGAAGAGTTGTTCGGGTTTGCCCGGGCCTTACTGGACCGGGCCATTAGATGCGACGGGACGGAGGGGCTGCTCGATACCTGCGGCACGGGGGGCGACGGCTGCGGGACCTTTAATGTTTCAACAGCGGCAGCCATCGTCTGTGCCGCCTGCGGCGTGCCGGTGGCCAAACACGGAAACCGCGCCGTAACGAGTCAGGCAGGGAGCGCAGACGTTCTGGAGGCTTTGGGAGTTCGGGTCGATCTTACTCTGGATGAGGCAAAGATGCTGTTAGAAGAGATAGGATTAGCTTTCTTGTTTGCTCCCGGTTTTCACCCGGTGATGAAGCGCTTCGGCCCTATGCGCCGCAGTCTGGGAATAGCTACAGCCTTCAATTTTCTGGGGCCTCTGATAAACCCGTTCGGCCCGACATACCAGTTGATGGGTGTGGCCGACGCGGACATGATACAGCCTGTGGCCGAGGCCCTTGCCAGGTTAGGACGTAAACGGGCGTTGGTGGTGCATGCCGAGAACGGAATGGATGAAATTGCCTGCGTCGGTGTCACCCGGGTGGCGCAGGTAGAGGGAGGCTCTATCAGTCCCGGCTGCATCGTCAGGGAAAGTGCGGCCACCGGGTATCATGACCAAGACTTACGCGGAGGGGATGCAGCCCACAACGCGCAGATACTGAGGGAAGTGTTGGCAGGCAGGCCTGGACCTGCCCGGGAGATGGTTCTGGTTAATGCGGGCGCTGCACTGGTGGTGGCGGAAAAAGCAAAGGATTTGGATTCGGGCATGTGCATGGCGGCGGAAGCTATTGACTCAGGCCGGGCTCAAGAAAAGCTGAGACAATTAGTGCAGTACAGTCAGGAAAGACGGGTGAGCCAATGCTAGACGAGATCGTCAGGCACAAGCAGGAACAGGTCGGCGCCTATGGAAAAGATATAATGGAAAGATTTCAAAAGACAGAAGCACTACCGTCGCTGAGGAGATTTGCCGAGGCCTTAGACGCCGAAGGGAGAGTTTCTTTGATCGCCGAGATGAAGAAGGCTTCCCCGGTCAGAGGCAGGTTAACATCGGAGACGGGGTTCGATCAGCTCCCGGTATTATACGAGGAAAACGGGGCCAAAGCCATTTCAGTAATAACCGAAGAGAGATATTTTCAAGGGAGCCCGCTTTTGATACAGAAGGTTAAGTCTCGCGTAAGCTTGCCGGTCTTGCGCAAAGATTTCATAATTGATATTAAACAGCTGTATGAGACCAGGCTTCTGGGAGCGGACGCCGTGCTCCTCATAGCTTGTCTCTTGCCCAGGGAGCTTCCCATCTTTGTGGAAACCGCGCAACAACTGGGCATCGAGCCGGTGGTGGAGGTTCATGACCGCGACGAGTTGGAGAAAGCCCTGGATACGCCGGCCAGGATCATCGGCATAAACAACCGCAACCTCAGGGATTTTACAGTGAATACCCAGGTTTGTCTGGATTTGGTGGGGTTGGCCGGGAGCAAGGTCCAGTGTATTGCCGAAAGCGGTATACGGACGGGGAAGGACATGCGGGTGTTGGAACAACACGGGTTCTCGGCCGCTCTGGTGGGAGAGGCTCTGGTGACGGCTCCCGATGTTGCGGCTAAAACCAGGGAACTGGCGTGGTATTGGAGGAATTAAGAATTGGTCGGTAGTTGGGGCGGGGAAGGGTGAAAAGCAAAAGGGAAGCTTGGGGAGCTGTGTTGCTGGGCATACGGATAATTGAGCGGTAGGAGAGGATGTACGTGAGAATGTACCCTGATGAAAAAGGTTACTACGGGGAATACGGGGGGCGGTACGTGCCGGAGACCTTGATGCCGGTACTGGAAGAACTGGCTTCGCAATACGAAATGCTTAAAGAGGACCTGGATTTCAAGAGAGAACTTTCTTACTACCTGCATCAGTACGTGGGACGGCCTTCCGGACTGCATTTTGCCAAGAGGCTGAGCCGGGAGCTGGGCGGGGCCAGGATTTACCTTAAGCGGGAAGACCTAAATCACACGGGATCTCACAAAATAAATAACACCATCGGCCAGGCTCTGCTGGCCAAAAGAATGGGTAAGACGAGGGTCATCGCCGAAACCGGGGCCGGGCAGCACGGGGTGGCTACGGCTACGGCGGCGGCGGTGTTGGGCTTGTCCTGCACGGTATACATGGGAGCGCGGGACATGGAACGCCAAAGGCTCAACGTTTTCAGGATGAAGGCTCTAAACGCCGAAGTCAAGGCGGTGGCCAAAGGATCCCAGACCTTAAAAGAGGCTACGGACGAGGCTTTTCGTGACTACATCGCGACCAGCCATTACACCCATTACCTCATCGGGTCGGTAGTGGGCCCCCACCCCTACCCTATGATTGTGCGGGATTTCCAGTCTATCATCGGCAAGGAATTGCGCTGGCAGATACTGGAGGAAGAAGGCAAGCTGCCCCAGTACATCATCGCCTGTGTTGGGGGCGGAAGCAACGCTATGGGGATATTCCATGAGTTTCTGAACGACGACGTGCGGCTGGTTGGGGTGGAAGCGGGCGGTCTGGGACTGGAAACCGGTAAGCATGCTGCTACTTTGAATTGCGGTTACAAAGGAGTGCTTCACGGGGCTTTGAGCACGGTCTTGCAGGACGAAGAGGGGCAGGTGCTCCCCACTCATTCGGTTTCTGCGGGTCTTGATTACCCCGGGGTGGGACCGGAGCATTCCTACCTAAGGGATGCAGGTCGGGTAGAGTACACCAGCGTAACCGATGAAGAGGCATTATCCGCTTTCCTGACTTTGAGCCGGATGGAGGGAATCATTCCCGCGCTTGAAAGCGCGCACGCCGTGGCCTACGCCATAAAAATAGCACCGACTCTTTCCCGCGATGACTGCATTGTGGTGAATCTGTCGGGGCGCGGCGACAAGGACGTAGAAACGGTGGCTGCGATACTCGAGGGGGTGAAGCTGTGAACCGTTTGGAGCTCCGGTTAAGGCAGTTGAAAGAGCACGAAGAAAAAGGCCTTGTAGGCTTCATGATGGCGTGCGAACCCGATTTCGCTACAGGGGTCGAATGCGCGAAAGCTCTGGAGCAAGCCGGCTGTGACATTCTCGAGATCGGGGTTCCCTACGCCGACCCGATTGCTGATGGCGAGGTTATTGAGAGGGCTCACTTTCGCGGGGTGGAACGAGGAATGAACCTGACGAAGGCATTGGAGTTCGTGCGGGCAGTTTATGACAATTGCTCGCTGCCGTTGGTGGTGTTTTCATATTTCAATCCCATTCTGCGGAAAGGGGTTGAGGCGTTTGCCCGGGAGCTTGAAGCCGCCGGAGCCTCGGCGGTCATAATACCGGATCTCCCCTTGGAGGAGCGCGAAAAATACGACTGGGCAGACATGGACGTTATCCCAATGCTGGCGCCGACTGCTGACGAAGGGCGCATGGCGAAGGCGGATCATTATGCCCGGAGTTTCATCTATTGCGTGTCGGTGGCAGGGGTTACCGGTGAACGCGACCGCCTGCCTGATCTAACGGACTATCTGATACGGGCCAGGGCTCACACGTCTCATCCGTTGGCAGTAGGGTTTGGAATCTCATCTGCGGCTCAGGTGACGGCAATAAAAGGCTATGCGGACCTGGTAGTGGTGGGGAGCGCCTTGGTCCGTACCATAGAGGAAAACTCAGATGACAAGAGGCGGCTTTTTTCGGAACTGAGCCTTTTAACGGCAAACCTTAAGCAGGCGTTAAGATAGTTCTCACGCGTTTTTCGGTGGGGTAGAATACAAACTGGGGGAATGTGATATGAGACCTTTCAAGCTGGCGGCCAGGGAAAGCCGTGAGGCGGATACCCTGATTGAAATAAATACTCCCAAAGGAACAGTTACCATCGGTGAGGGCTACTGCACTGTCATAGCCGGTCCCTGCGCGGTAGAAGGACGCGAGGAATACCTCAGTATCGCCCGGGTTTTAGCTGACATGGGCGTACACATTTTGCGTGGAGGGGCGTTTAAGCCGAGAACCTCGCCGTATTCTTTTGCCGGCCTGGGGGAAGAGGGCCTGAGGATACTGGCCGAGGCCAGGGACATTACGGGACTGCCGGTGGTGACCGAGGTTCTCGATACCCGGGATGTCGAGCTCGTAGAAGGCTATGTTGATCTTCTTCAGGTGGGAAGCCGCAACATGCAGAACTTCTCTTTGCTGCAGGAGGTGGGCAGGACGGACAAGCCGGTGGTACTCAAACGCGGTTTTGCCGCTACCATTGAAGAATGGCTT
Source organism: uncultured Syntrophothermus sp. (assembly GCA_964405385.1). Classification (GTDB taxonomy): domain Bacteria; phylum Bacillota; class Syntrophomonadia; order Syntrophomonadales; family Syntrophothermaceae; genus Syntrophothermus. The sequence goes on along the minus strand of CAYONS010000009.1, from coordinate 7,930 downwards.
CTGGCGGCCGAATATATTATGGCTGCAGGCAATCCGCGGGTTATCCTGTGCGAGCGCGGCATCCGCACCTTTGAAAACTATGCCCGCAACACCGTGGACATCGGAGCAGTGCCGATTATCAAAGAAATATCTCACCTCCCGGTCATAGTGGATCCCAGCCACGCTACCGGCAGGTGGAAGATGGTGCGCCCGGTGGCCAAGGCCGCGATAGCCGCCGGAGCCGACGGGCTGATGATTGAAGTCCACCAGCGTCCAGAATGCGCCCTTTCCGACGGTAAACAATCATTAACACCAGACAACTTTGCCGTCCTGTTCGATGAGGTATTAAGAATCGCCAGGATTGAGGGGAAAAAACTGGGATTCGCCGGTAAGTCACCGTCGGTCTAAGAGACAGGGCCGCGGACTCTGCGTTTGATTAAAAGGGCAGCTGCCAAGAGAAGCAGGGATGTGAGGATTATTGTCGCACCGGGGGGCAGGTTCAGGTAAAACGAGATAATAATGCCAATTATTACGCTGGTTAAGCCCAGCGCGATTGATGCGATAACGGCTGAGCGAAAACTACGAGCCAACTGGAGGCCGGCGGCCACAGGAACGGTCAAGAGAGAGGAAACGAGCAGAGCACCGACGATCCTCATTGAAATCGCCACCGTTACTGCGACCAGAAACGTAAAGAGGAGGTTCGCCCTGGTAACCGGGATCCCGGCCACTGCTGCCGCCTCCTCGTCAAAGCACATATAGAAGAGCTGGTGGTAGAGCAAGAGGACGACGGCAAGAACGATTATCCCCACGGCGGTTATGAGGCGGACATCCGTGGGATTGAGGGCGATGATGCTGCCAAAAAGAAAACTGAGAACAGTGGCGGTTGTTCCTCGTCCCAGGCTGATGAGAATGACGGCGAGACTCATTCCGGCGGCTATTATGATGGCAATGGACAGCTCTGCGTACCTTCGGTAAAAACGGTACAGGCACTCGATGGCAAAGGTTCCCATCACGGAAAAGACGAGGGCCGCTGCCGTGGGGTTTACGCCGGCTACGAGGCCGAAGGCGACCCCGGCCAGGGATATGTGGGCCAGGGCATCGCCGATAAGCGACAGACGGCGCAGTACCAGAACCATGCCGATCAACGGACATACCACGCCGACGATAATTCCCGCCCATATGGCTCGCTGCATAAAAGCATACTGAAGTATCTCCATTACCTCGTCTCCTTCAGAGTAACTAGGATAATTCTACGGTCTGGCCAGAGCTTTCGAACGGTGATTTACCGGGTCATCGTGACCTTCTTTACGTGGAGACACCAATACCTCCCCCTCTCAGGTGCCGGTGGGGCTGCAGCTCGTGTCTTATCTCCTCAGGATCGTCGTGTATGAAGAGACGTCTTTCTTCCAGGCAAGCCAGGCGGTTAATGAGGTCAGCTATGGGCTCAGGGTTGTGGGTTACCATAAGGATGGTCACGCCTAGCTGCCGGTTGAAGTATTGCAGGGCCGAGCAAAACAACTCCTGGGAATGCGGATCTACTCCCACCAGAGGTTCGTCCAGCAGTAGAACTTCGGGCAGGTTGGCGATCACTCTGGCGAGAAAGACCCGCTGCTGTTGACCTCCGGACAATTCTCCCACGAGTCTGTGACGCAATCCTGTGAGATCAGTCATGGCCAATGCCCGTTCTACCCTGTCTTTCACCTGATTTTTGGTTAGCTTTCCGGTCAAACGGGATTGGACTATCAGGTGATTCTGCACTACTTCCTGCACTGTGGCCGGGAAACTGGGGTTGAAAGCAGACGCCTTCTGGGACAGGTATCCCACGCGGTGCCATTCTTTGAATTCCGAAACCTCTTGTCCCAACAGCCGGATCACCCCGCGGTCAGGTTTGAGCAGCCCGGCGATGAGCTTGATCAAAGTGCTCTTGCCGGAGCCGTTGGGACCGATAACCCCTATAAAGTCCCCGGAATTTACTACCAGTTCGATGTTTTCCAGAACCGGTTTTTTGGGGTAGCTGAAAAACACATTCAGAACTTCGATGACCGGACGCTTCATGGCTTATACTCCAGTGCCTGTTTGAGGTTTTCCAAGTTGGCGTACATTATGGAGAAATAGTCTTTGCCCGATTCGTACTGTTCTTCGGTCAATGTTCCCACAGGGTCTAAGACCAAAACTCTGGCTCCGGCTTCAGCGGCTATGGCTTGGGCCAGTCGGGGATTGGAGTTTTTCTCCATAAACACGTATGTCACCCGGTTGGCCCGGCAGAATTTGATAATCTCGGCCATAGTGGCCGGTGTGGGTTCGGATTCAGGCGAAACCCCCATCAAAGCCACTTGGTTTAGTCCGTAACGCTTGCACATGTAACCGAAGGCCTGGTGGGTGACCACTATATCGCGTTTCTGACACTTTGCCAGTACAGAACGGTAGGACCGGTCCAGTTCCTGAAGTTTTTGCACCAGATCCGAGCAATTCTTTTCGTACAACTCGCGGCCGTTCGGATCGGCAGCCGCAAGCCCGGCGGCAATATTCCTGGCCATGCCCTGGGCCAAAACCGGATCGAGCCACACATGGGGATCCCACGTTTGCCCGTGATGATGAGCGGAGTGGTTGTGGCTGTCCGTAGGTTCGGCATCGGCGCGCAGCAAGGGCAGTCCATGGGTGGCTTCGACAACGATTATGGACCTCGTGTCCAGGGTGGCCAGCACCCGGTCGATCCAGGGTTCCATACCGGCTCCGTTGTACACCAGGACCTGGGCTTTCTGCACCTCAGCCAAGGTTCGGGGCGAAGGCTCCCAGGAATGGGGGTCAGCCCCTGGCGGGACCATGCACTTTATGTCTACCCGGTCGCCCCCGATCTTTTTGGCAAAATCAAAGACCGGATAGAAAGTAGCATACACGGTGATGTTTGGATGAGACGGGAATCGATGTGCGGTTTCCACGTAACCGCGGCAGCCCGCCAGCAAGTTCACGGAAACAGCAAGCAAGGCCAGGGCCATGATAGAGAAAAATCTTCTTAAGCGCACCGGTTTGTCCCTTCCTCCAGTGAAATGGCTCCGATTAAAAACAGCTCTACGACCGGCACCCGAAACACTCCCTACAATAGCCGAAAACTTCAAGGCTGTGATCAACTACCCTAAAATCTGCTCTCTCCGCGGCATCGCCCAGGATATTCTTCAGGTCGCAGCCCGGAAACTCGACCAGCTTGCCGCACCCAATACAAACCAAATGGTGGTGATGCGAGTCGTTGAGCTCATACCTCAGGCGCCCGTCGCGAAAATCGACTGCGGTAACCACCCCCAGTTTGGTTAAAAGACTGAGGTTGCGGTACACGGTCCCCAGCGAAATGTTAGGTTCTTTCTGTTTTAAGACGGCGCAGATGTCTTCAGCACTGGCATGCCGGTTTTCGTGCAGAACCTCCAGTATCAGTCTCCGTTGCGGGGTAACCTTGTATCCTTTTGCTTTTAGCTTTCTTAATAAAGGCTGCAACGATAAAGCCTCCTAAATAAGAATTATTATTACTAATGGATATTCTACTCCTATTACAAGGCACAATGCAAGCGTGGGCGGACTGTTGATTTTGGCGTTGTTCTGTGCTAACTTATAATCGTAGGACGGCTGGTTGAGTTACGCAGTAGGTAGGTAGGACGGTAGGGAATCGGATGGTGGCAGAAGATACCATCTGGCAGATTCCTGCCGGGTGGTATTTTTTTTATTTCGCGCTGGGGGAGGTCGGCAGGATGGAGCGATACCGGATGAGAATTAAGAATTAAGAATTAAGAATTAAGAATTAAGAATTGAGAATTGAGAATTCAGAATCGTAGGTGGAGGATGGTTGGTCCGGCATTTGTTGTGGTTTGCTACGAGGCCGGGAACAGAGAACCAAATTTACGAATAGTCAGCAGAGGAGGAAGGCAGGATGGTTATTGTGATGGAGAAAGGTGCTACCTCAGAGCAGGTGGCCAGGGTAGAGCAAAAACTAAAAGACAGGGGGTTTTCCACCCACCTCTCGCGGGGCGTGGAAAGGACCATCATCGGAGCTATCGGAGACCGCGACGCGGCTCTGATGGAATCTTTAGCAACTCTTCCGGGGGTTGAAAGAGTTGTCCCGATATTAAAACCGTTCAAACTGTGCTCTCGCGAGTTCAAGGAAGAAAATACCGTAGTGAGAGTGGGCGATATAGAAATCGGAGGCGGCCAGTTGCAGGTCATTGCCGGGCCTTGTGCGGTAGAATCGCGCGAGGGGTTCTTGGAGGTAGCAGAGATGGTAAAAGCAGCGGGGGCTACCATGCTGCGGGGAGGAGCTTTTAAACCCCGTACATCGCCCTACTCGTTCCAGGGGCTGGAAGAGGAGGGATTGAAGATATTGCGCGAGGCCAGGCAGTTGACCGGGCTGCCCGTGGTTACCGAAGTCATGGACCCGCGGCTAGTGCCTACGGTGTGCGAATATGTGGACGTTTTGCAGATCGGCGCCAGGAACATGCAGAACTTCTTTTTGCTGAAGGAAGTGGGGAAGGTCAGGACTCCCGTGGTCTTGAAGCGGGGCCCGTCCGCGACTATTGAAGAATGGCTCATGGCGGCAGAATACATTATTTCCAGCGGTAATCCCAATGTTATCCTGTGTGAGCGGGGGATCAGGACTTTTGAGACGTACACCAGGAATACCCTGGACCTTTCAGCGGTGCCCTTGGTTAAACAGTTGACCCACCTTCCGGTTCTAGTCGACCCCAGTCACGGGACGGGAAAATGGAAGCTGGTTGGGCCCATGGCCTGCGCGGCGGTGGCGGCAGGGTGCGATGGGCTGATGATAGAAGTTCACCAAAACCCGTCAGAGGCCCTGTCTGACGGGCCCCAGTCGCTTACTCCTTCGAACTTCGAGCGACTGGTAAGTAATGTGCATCGGATTTTTCAGGCGGTTTCCTGTGCTTGTTGAAAAGGTGCAGGTGTAACTAGGACCGAGGGGGAAAGTGGATGGGTTTGGTGGTTACTATTGTCGGACTGGGGGTAATAGGAGCCTCATTGGGGCTGGCTCTGCGAGATTCGCCTCTGGTCCAAGAACTGATAGGGGTTGAGCCCGAAGACAGTGTTGGGAAGGAAGCCGTGGCCCTCGGGGTGGTGCACCGGACCGAGGGATTGCTCGAAGGAGCAGGACAGGCGGATGTGGTTTTCCTGTGCTGTCCTCTCGGACGTATGGAACAGGTGATAAGGGTGTGCGCTCCTGTACTGAGGCCCGGAGCCATCGTAACCGACGTAGGCAGCGTGAAAAAGGTGGTAATGGAGTGGTTCGACCGCTGGCTGCCTGCTTCGGTTTGGGGTATCGGCGGCCACCCGATGGCCGGTTCGGAGAAAACCGGCCTGGCCGGGGCCGACAGGTACCTGTTTGAGAACGCGGTTTACGTCATAGTGGCTCTGCCGGGAACTCCGCAGGAAGCTTGCCGGACACTGACGGAACTCATAAACCACACGGGGGCAAAGATAATAAGAATGGAAGCCGAAGAGCATGACCGCTTGGTGGCAACGGTCAGCCACCTGCCGCACCTGGCCGCAGTGGCTTTGGTGAACCAGGCCGCAAAGAGGCCGGAAGCCCTGGCGCTGGCGGGAGGAGGGTTTCGTGATACGACGAGGATTGCCTCTTCTAACCCTGCCATGTGGGAAGACATATTGATGTTTAACAGGGAAGCTGTTCTGGAGCAGGTGGACGGCCTCCTGGAGCAGTTGATGCGGTTGCGGCAGTGCTTGACTGAAGTCGACCGGGCCAAGCTCAGGCGGGAGTTGGATTCGGCGAAGCGTCTGCGGGAATCGGTTCCTAGGGGACCGAGAGGTGCCCTGCCCAGTATGTGCGAAGTAATTACCGTGGTGCCGGATAGACCCGGGGTGATCGGACATTTAGGGACGGTCCTCGGTGAAGGCGGGATAAACATAGTTGACATCGAGATACTCCGGGTAAGAGAAGGCGATGGGGGTACGATTCGCCTGGGAGTGCCATCGCTCGAGGACGGCGAGGAAGCGGTAAAGCTGTTGCGTGCTGCAGGAATAAAGGCTTGGATGAGGTGAAGAAATGGATATAACTGTTCGCCCCGTAAGGGGATTGAAAGGCTTGGTCTCGGTTCCGGCCGACAAGTCGATATCGCACCGGTGTGCCATGCTCGGGGCCTTGGCTTGGGGAAAGAGCCGCATTAGCAATTTCCTGAAGGCTCAAGACACGTTGGCCACCTTGCGGTGTGTACAGGCGCTTGGAGTAGAGGTTCATGAGGCCGGTGGCGAGCTTTTGATTGAGGGGCAGGGGATGAGCGGGCTGCGGGAACCGGCAGACGTTTTAGACTGCGAGAATTCCGGCACCACCATGCGGTTAATGTCGGGGATATTATCAGCCTGTCCGTTTTTTGCGGTATTGACCGGGGATTCCTCCTTGCGTTCTCGTCCCATGCGCCGGGTGGTTGAACCGTTGCGTATGATGGGAGCCGGCATCGACGGCCGTGAAGAGGGACGGTTTGCCCCGTTGGCCATCCGTGGCGGCAATCTGAAGGGCATCGAATACGATCTGCCGGTAGCCAGCGCCCAGGTGAAGTCTGCTCTTCTTTTAGCCGGTCTGGGAGCCGAAGGGGAGACGGTGGTGAGGGAAAAGGTTGCCTCGCGCGACCACACGGAGCGGATGCTCTCGGGCATGGGAGCCAGGATATCAACAGGACCCGGAGTCATCCGCCTGAACCCTGGAGGCCTGCTTAATCCCTTAGACATGACTGTGCCGGGGGATATTTCCTCGGCAGCATTCTGGATAGTGGCAGCGACGCTGGTACCTGAGGCGGAAATCCTTCTGCCTGATGTCGGGATAAACCCGACGCGAAGCGGGGTCCTGGCGGCACTTAAGGCTATGGGAGCCGATATTGAACTTACCAATCAACGCACGGCGGGGGGAGAGCCGGTAGCTGACATACTTGTGCGTTCTGCCGGCGGCCTTTCCGGCACCACGGTCCAGGGGGAAATGGTTCCGTCTTTGATTGATGAAATCCCGGTACTGGCCGTGGCTATGGCTATGGCCGAGGGCGATTCGGTTGTCAGGGATGCTGCCGAACTGCGGGTAAAGGAAACCGACCGCATTAAGACGATATGCACCTGCCTTCGCCGCCTCGGGGTAGAGGTAGAGGAGACCGAGGACGGCTTTTACGTTCGGGGGCAGGGTAGGCTCACCGGAGGGAGGGTGGACAGCTACGGTGACCACCGTATTGCCATGGCTATGGGTATCGCCGGATTGGTAGCCGAGGGGGAAACGGTAATTCAAGGGGCAGAAGCCGTCAACGTATCCTACCCCGGCTTTTGGTCCGAACTGAACCGCCTCACCCGGCAGTAGTCTGATCACAGCTCACGGGGACGGTTCTCTTGTGTCAACCCACGGGTTGACACAAGAGAACCGTCCCCTCTGATCCAGGCATGTTATGCCGCGAATCCGAGCAGACTAAGCACAGTCAGGTCTTAGGAGGTGGAGCTGTGGCCAAAAATGAACGACCGGTATCCTGGCTATGGAAAGCGATGCTGGTAGCTGGGCTCGGAACGGCGGCAGTTTGGGCTGTCAAAAGGCATCGCTCGTTCCTAGAAGAGAAAGGGAGAAACATGGCTGCCTGGGCTTCGGACAAGACGGAAAAAGTCGCCGGGATGCTTCGAGACAAGTGGCAGACGGTCAGGAGCACCGCCCGAGAAGAGTTTGCCGCCCATCCTACAGTCCAATCGGCATCTGACCTCATAAGCAAGGCGGGCCAGACCATTGCCAGAAGCGAGGAAATGGTAGGGGAGTACGCCCGGGAACTGAAGCCGGGGTTGCGCATCACTCCCATGACCTACCGGCGCATCAAGCGAAAGCCGTTGCAAAAAAGGGACTAAGAAGCAACGGACACAAGGTGACCCGACACAAGGGGACGGTTCCGCTGTGTCAAGCCTTAGCTTGACACAGCGGAACCGT
>CAYONS010000008.1:32324-46880 GCA_964405385.1 uncultured Syntrophothermus sp. | reverse complement strand
TGAACGGCACCAAGCAGTTCATCAGCAACGGCGGGGTTGCCGGGCAGTATACGGTTTTCGCAACCCTGGACAAGAAGCTCGGGCACAAAGGTATATGTGCTTTTATGGTTGACCGCGATACCCCTGGAATCTCGGTGGGCAAGAAAGAAGACAAGCTCGGCATTCGCAGTTCCAATACGACACAGGTGATATTTGAGGATGTGAAAGTACCGGCCAGGAACATGCTGGGCAAGGAAGGCGATGGCTTTAAAATCGCGATGAAGACCCTCGATATATCCAGGGCCTGCGTAGCGGCTATGGCCTTGGGAGTTGCACAGGCCGCCTATGAAGCGTCGGTTAAGTATGCCATGGAAAGGCAGCAGTTCGGCAAGCCTATTATCAGTTTCCAGGCCATTCAGTTCATGCTTGCCGACATGGCGCAGCTGATTGAAGCCGGACGCCTGTTGTACCTGTCTGCCTCTTGTAAACAGGACCAGGGACTGCCGTATACTGAGGCCGCTTCCCTCGCCAAGTGTTTTTGCGGCGATGTAGCTATGAAAGTCGCTACCGATGCCGTGCAGATCTACGGAGGCTACGGCTACACCAAAGAATACCCGGTAGAGAAATACTTCCGCGATGCTAAGATAATGCAAATATTCGAAGGAACGGCTCAGGTTCAGCGGATAGTCATCGCTAACGACATTATCCGCCGGTTCTCCAAATAACGGATCAATGCGCTGCCGCGGCAGGATATTCTGAACACGGCAGCGCATCCTGTAATACTTATGGGGTTCTCGTCCTTGATTTTGCCTAACTTTATGGGGAGGAGTTAGATAAGTATGATGAACTATCAGGAAGAATATAAGCAAAAACTTGTTACTGCCGAAGAGGCCGTTTCTGTGGTAAAGTCGGGAGACCTCGTGCATTACGGTGAATTCGTCATGAATTCCCGGTACCTAGATGAGGCCCTTTCTAAGCGAATCCCGGAGTTGGAGGACATCATTATCAGAACCGTAACCTGCCCGTTTCCACCCAAGGCAGTGTTAGCAGACCCTGAAAAGAAACGAGTTATTTACGATGACTGGCACTTCAGCGGAGCCAGCCGCAAATTGCACGACCAGGGCTTGTGTCACTACTTGCCTCTAACTTACCATGAGGGGCCATCGTTTTACGAAAGAGGATATATAAAACCGGATGTTCATTTTCTGATGGTAACCCCCATGGACAAATACGGATACTTTAACCTTGGAACCTCTAATTCCATCAGCTATGCGGTGGCCAAGGCGTCTAAGAAAGTAATTGTCGAAGTCAACGCTTCGGTGCCTAGATGCCTCGACGGAATGCACGGAAACATCCATATATCGGAAGTCGACTACATTGTAGAAGGGCCTAACAGCCCGATGATCCAGGTTCCGCCAGCTCCAATCAGCGAAGTCGACAAACAAGTGGCCAAAATAATCATGGAAGAGATCCACGACGGTTCCTGCCTTCAGCTAGGTATCGGGGGCATGCCTAACGCTATAGGTGCCATGATCGCCCAGTCTGACCTTAAAGATCTCGGTGTTCACACGGAAATGCTGGTCGACTCCTTCGTGGACATGTACGAGGCCGGACGTATCACAGGTCGAAAGAAACAGATCGACAAGGGCAAGATGGTTTACACCTTTGCCATGGGTACGCAAAAGCTCTACGATTTCCTGGACAACAATCCGACCTGCATAAGCTATCCGGTCAGTTACACCAACAATCCTTTTGTCATAGGTCAAAACGACAACATGGTCTGCATCAACAACGCGGTTCAGGTCGACCTGTTCGGCCAGGTAGCTTCCGAAGCGGCAGGTCCGCGGCACATATCCGGCACCGGCGGTCAGCTGGATTTCATCTTCGGCTCTTACAAGTCGAAAGGCGGCAAAGGCTTCATCTGCCTCAGCTCTACCATAAAAGACGACAACGGAAACCTTGTATCTCGCATTGTACCTACGCTCGAACCGGGTACCATAGTCACGGTTCCTCGCACCATCAATTACTACGTAGTCACTGAGTACGGGATGGCCATGATGAAAGGAAAATCCACCTGGGAGAGAGCCGAGGCCCTCATCAACATCGCTCATCCGGACTTTCGCGATGAATTAATCAAGGAAGCCGACCGGATGAAGATCTGGGTGAGGACTAACAAGATTAGACCTTAGGGAATTAATGAGCCGGTTCCCAAAGAAGTCTTGCGACTTCTTTGCTCAGTTACCTCCCCGTATTATTTTCGGGCAGCGTGCCGCGCCCGCTGCCCGAGGCCACCTTTTTGGGTACAGGACAAATTGGAAGTCTATGTTTTTGTTTCAGAATTTCGCTGGGAAACGTTTATTTAAGGAGGTTTGACACGATGATTAACGAAGTCGTAATGGTAAGTGCCTGCCGTACCGCCATTGGCGATTTTATGGGCAGCTTGAAAGATATTAAAGCCAATGATCTGTCGGCCATAACTGCAAGCGAAGCCTTGAAGAGAGCGGGAATTCAGCCGGAAATGGTAGACACTCTGGTTCTGGGAATGTGCCTGCACCACGGCAACGATTCCGGCCCGGCCCGCCAGGTAGCTATGGCCATCGGCATGAGGCCCAGCAGCTGGGCCTGCATGGTCAACCAGAACTGCGCTTCTGCTATGAGGGCAACCGAGATCGCCGCCCACGAACTCATGCTTGGCAAAGCAGAAATAGCACTCGTAGTAGGAACGGAAAGCATGACCAATGTTCCGTATATCCTGCGTAAAGCCCGCTTCGGGTATCGCCTCTTCGACGGCGACCGCGTCGAGGACGCCATGATCTGCGACGGTCTCTTCGACAAGATGGTTCCTGGGCATATGGGTATCACCGCAGAGAATGTCGCCGAAAAATACGGGATCACCCGTGAGGAATGCGACCAATTGGCTCTCCTCAGCCATACCAGGGCACTGAAGGCCAACGCCGAGGGTATCTTCGCCCGGGAGATTGTCCCCGTCGAGATCAAGACCAAGAAGGGTGTCAAGGTCTTCGACAAAGACGAACATCCCCTTGACACCTCTCTGGAAAAACTGGCCCAATTACCACCGGTCTTCAAGAAAGGCGGCGTAGTCACAGCCGGTAATGCCTCCGGTATCAACGACGGTTCTGCGGCGGCGGTCCTCATGACCAAGACGAAGGCCGAAGAACTCGGGATCAAGCCTTTGATGAAGCTCCTCTGGATCGGCAGCGAAGGGGTTGACCCGAAGGTTATGGGGTTGGGACCGGCGGTAGTGATCCCCAAGGCACTGAAACAGGCGGGTCTCAAGTTCGAAGATGTGGAGTACTGGGAAATCAATGAAGCCTTCGCCGCTCAGTGGCTCGGAGTCGGCCGGATGCTCAAAGAGGACTTCGGAATTGAGCTCGACCTCGACAAGGTCAACCACAACGGCTCCGGCATCGGTCTCGGGCACCCTGTGGGCTGCACCGGTCTTCGCATCCAGGTGTCCATGTACTATGAGATGGAAAGGCTCGGCCTAACCATCGGCGGTGCTTCGCTGTGCGTAGGCGGCGGACCGGCAATGGCTGCTCTCTGGACCCGTGACGTATAGATCCAGTTCAACCTAGGGTGCGCTGCATTTTAATATAATACACACCCTCCTTTAAGGGCGATGCTGTTATTAGCAAACGGCGGTCGCCCTTTTTTTACCCGGGTACCGGGACTTTAGCCCGTTTATTTGTCGCAATTTGTCGAACATTATCTAAGACGTTCGGCAGGTTTTTTCGTCTTTGCGCAGAATACCAGATTTAACTTTTGTATTTGTTATTTGTAATGGTAGTGCGTTATTGACGGCTTTGTCTTCTGCTCCTAGACGTTGCGAACGGGAGAGGATGGTATGCAGGAGATCAACTCCGCTGTTCAGGTGATTTTGGATACGATTGAAGACGGGTTTTTTGAGGTTGACCTGGCGGGGAACATGCGGCTCTGTAACCGGGCTCTGGCCGACATTATAGGATACCCTATCCCGGAACTTATAGGGAGAAACTACGTCGAGTATATGAGCGCGGAAACCGCCGACTTGGTTTTCAAGGTCTTTAATAGTGTTTTTCGAACCCGCTGCCCTATAAAAGGGTTCGAATGGCAGTTGATACGCCGGGACGGATCACGCCTCTGGGTTGAAACTTCGGTCAGCCCGGTTATCGCACCCGACGGACGAGTATTGGGTTTCCGAGGAGTCTTAAGAGACATCACCTCTCGCAAACGCATGGAAGAAACCCTGGCCTACCAGCTTGAGTTGGAGAAGCTCGTGGCCCGTACCGGCCAGATACTGCTGATGTCAGATGAGTCCAATTTGGATTCCGCCATAGATCTTGCGTTGGCAAGACTCGGTGAATTTGTCAAAGCCGACCGCAGCTATCTTTTTCTATACTCCCAAGACATGAAGACAATGAGCAATACCCACGAATGGTGCGCTCCGGGGATAACCCCGGAGAAAGATAACTTGCAAAACCTGCCGGTCGCCGGTTTTTCCTGGTGGGCGAATCAGCTTTTCACAAAACCTTATCTCTACATACCATCGGTTCCGGATCTACCCCTTGAAGCCGCAGCTGAAAAGGAGATCCTCCAGATGCAGGACATACAGTCTTTGCTGGTGGTTCCGGTGCCCGGCCAGGATAATAAAATGCTCGGGTTTTTGGGTTTTGATGCCGTGAAGGAGACGAAGGAATGGCCGGAAGAAGCTGTCCGTCTGCTGTCGATAGCAGCGCAGTTTATAGGTCACGCCATCCAACAGTGCCGCTCAACAAGACTTCTGCAGGAGTCATCGCGCTTTCTTGAGGATATTGTTAACTTTTTCCCAGACCCGTTTTTCGCCATCGATGCCGAGGGTAGAATAACGGTGTGGAATCAGGCTATGGAAGAGCTTACTGGGTACGGGGCCAATGAGGTAATAGGCAGGAGCAACTTCGAGTGCGCCATTCCCTTTTACGGCTACCGCCGCCCCTTGCTGGCCCACGCAGCCATATCGCGCACAAACGGAGACCTGGCGTTGTACGATACACTGACTGTTGAAGGGGAGACCCTGACGGTCGAAACCGAGGTTCCTCTGTTACCGGGAAGAATCATATGGGCCAAAGCCAAGCCTATCCGCGATGGTAAAGGCAGGGTCAAAGGCGCCATCCAGTCCATGCGAGACATCACCTACAGAGTAACCATCGAGAGACACTTAAAACAGGCGTTGTCCGAGCTGGAGGCGGTCTTAGAGGCTCTGCCGGATCTCTACTTGAGGCTGAGCGGCGACGGCACCGTACTGGACGTGCGCCCGGGGTACGACTCGCCTCGGGACATATTGCTTGACAATGCGCCCGAAGCCGGTAAGACCTTAAGAGAAGTTTTTGTTGCTCCTTTCGCCCGCCAGCTCGAAGAGGCTCTTTTTGCTATGGCCGAAGAGAGGCATGCCAGGGTCTTGCACCTTAAATTCGCCAATTCCGAAGAGCGCCATTTTCAAGTTCACCTCGTGCCCCTTTTTCATAACGAGGCCGTAGCTGTCATACAAGACATCACCGACCAATACCGGTACACCAAATACTTGCAAGAAATAAGCCTGTACGACCGGCTCACCAAAGTCTACAACCGCAATGCTTTTCAGCAAGAACTGGAAAGGCTAAACGGTTGCCAGGATGATTTTCCGGTCGGCATCATGGTCTGCGATGTTAACGGACTTAAGCTGGTAAACGATGTATTGGGCCATCTTGCGGGTGACCGACTTCTTGAGATGTTCGCCTCCGTGCTTAAGCAGTGCTTCGCCGACAAAGGGAAAGTGTTTCGGACCGGCGGCGACGAATTTGTCGTCCTTTTTTCCCATCATGACCGCCGTGATATACGCTCCAGGTTATATGAACTGGAAACAGCCGTGGCTGCTTATAACGGCGCTAACCCGGATCTTTCTCTCAGTATTTCCGTGGGCACGGCCATAAGCACGAAGCCTGACACCCTGATCAAGGCTCTGGAAAAAGCAGATAACGAAATGTACCAGGCCAAGCTCCGCCAGCCCAAGGGCATGCACCCGTATCTCAAGCAAACCCTCATGTACGCCTTGGCGGAACGGGATTTCTTGGCCCAGGGACATGGAGACCGGCTTTGCGAAGCCATGCTCCTTCTTGCCAAAGCCGCTGGCGTGCCGTCCGACCGAATGGACGATCTGCGGCTTCTGGCCTACTTCCATGATCTTGGCAAGCTTCGAATCCCACAGCACATCCTGGCCAAACCGGGTCCCCTTACCCTCGAGGAAAGAAGGGAAGTGGCCAAGCACTGCAGCATAGGCCACCGCATAGCCCTGTCAGCGCCCGAACTGGCCCCCATTGCCGAATGGATATTGCACCACCACGAACGCTGGGACGGTTCCGGATATCCCTTGGGCTTGAAGGAAACCGAGATACCATTGGAGTCCCGTATACTCGCTATTGCCGACGCTTACGACGCCATCACCAACCACCGCCCCTATCGCAAGGCCCGATCCCAGGAGGAAGCGATAGCTGAGCTCAGGTCCTGTGCCGGCACGCAGTTCGATCCCGACCTTGTTGAACTCTTTATCTTGGCAGTTCTTCCTGCCATCAATGTTACTTCTAAAGAGCCAGGCTGATTTGTACTCGCATGCCGGGCGTTATAAAATAGTAATTGCCTAAATGGTTCCCGGAGGTGTGTATCTTGAGCCGTGAACAGTCCATAAACAGAATCGTCGAACTTATGTCGAAATCAAAGAATACGGTAGTGGTCACCGGTGCAGGCATCAGCACCGAAGCCGGTATTCCTGACTTTCGAGGGGAAAAAGGCATATACCGCGTCCTGGGAGAACAACGGGTAATGAGTATCATAAATATCGATGCTTTCAGGCGTAATCCCGAGGCCTTCTACGAGTTTTACCGCAGGCACTTCATGTTCCCCCCTGTTCCGCCCAGCAAAGCCCACTACATGCTGGCTGAACTGGAACAGCGCGGTTTCGTGAAAGGTATCGTCACCCAAAATATCGATAATCTGCACCAAAAAGCAGGCAGCAAGAATGTAATCCCCATACACGGCAATGCCGACCGGTTTATTTGCACCCGGCGCGGCTGCGGACACGTTTATCCCACCAGTTATGTGGAATCGTACCCCGAGCTGGTCCCGCTATGTGAAAAATGCGGAGGCATCCTTAAGCCCGATGTAGTTCTTTTCGGGGAACACATCCATCACTATTTCGACGCCCGTGACCTCATCCTCAAAGCCAAGCTCTTGATAGTCATAGGCTCTTCGCTAACCGTGTACCCCCTGGCCGGTTTTGTCAAGGAATTCTCCACCTTCTATCAAGACCTGGTCATTATCAATAAAGGGCGTACCGAACTCGACCACGCTGCTCTGGTCAAGCTCGATGTAGACAATACTGGAGATGTGCTCGAAGAAATCAACCGAAAGCTCCAGCCAAACGGAAAATAGCCGGGAAAACATGGAG
The DNA here is from genome assembly GCA_964405385.1 of uncultured Syntrophothermus sp. Lineage (GTDB taxonomy): Bacteria > Bacillota > Syntrophomonadia > Syntrophomonadales > Syntrophothermaceae > Syntrophothermus. The sequence continues at coordinate 39,445 of CAYONS010000008.1, read as the reverse complement.
CAGCATGGATTTTCAGGAATGTTCGGGCTGGGACCTGTCAAAAAAATAAAGCGAACTCCACCCGGAGCTATTAGGCAGGCTGGGAAGGTAAACGGGGTGCCCACGTCGAAGAACAAAAAGTATAAAAGCGGTAAGGGAGGGCTAATCAGTGAAGGTTAAATACTACATGAGCAAAGACGTAAAAACCATAAGCCCGGACGCTTCGGTCATCGACGCCTTTGTGTTGATGAACCAGAACAACATCCGGAGGCTGCCCATTGTCGAAGATGGAAAACTGGTGGGAATAGTGACCTTGAGCGACCTCGAGAATGTCCCTATAAATAAACCGACCACCTTGAATTTCTTCGGAACCAGCTATCTGTTGGAAAAAACTCTGCTCCGAGACATCATGCCGAAAAACCGGGAGGTGGTCACCGTCGGCCCTGAAGACTACCTGGAAACAGCCGCAGCCCTGATGAGACAGCATGAAATAGCAGCCTTGCCTGTGATGGAGGGTGACAAAATAGTAGGCATAATCACGGAAACCGATATCTTCGACGCCTTTACGAAAATAATGGGGTTCGGCAACAAAGACACGACCCGCATCGATATGAAGCTGGTCGACCGTCCCGGGGAACTCGCGCGTATCGCCACCATACTCAGCGATCTCGGAGCCAATATCGCCAACATCGTGCGCATTGACTTGCCCGGCGATGATAAAGTGCATCTCGTACTGCGCATAACCTGCTCCGACCCCGCAGCCATCGTGTCAAGACTGCGGGAATCTGGATTTGAAGTGGAAAACGTAAACGGCAAGGAGTAGTAATTTTAAACATACCTCATAACCTCGTCCCTGGTGACGACCCCCAGAATCAAAGGACGCATCACCGGAGGCTGCTCGCCTATCCGGAAAGCCTGGGCCAACATCGCCTTGGCCGTTTCCAGCCGGTAAGGATCGTTGGCATGGATGACAGCCAGAGGCTGCCCCAAACGTACGGGATCCCCTTTCTTTCTCCGCACGACCACCCCTACCGTGTGGTCGATGTGATCCCCGACCTTTGCTCTGCCTGCTCCCAGTCTCATGGCCGCAAGGCCTACCAGTTCCGCGTCGATGTCAACCACATACCCGTCCGCAGGCGCAGGCAGAGCGACCTGGAGGCTTGCCCGGAAATAATCTTGAGGCCGATCCAGACACTTCGCATTGCCTCCCTGGCAAACCACCATCTCCCGAAATTTCTCAAACCCTGTCCCGTTCGCAAGAATCCCTTCCACTTGGGCGCGAGCCGATGAAATATCCGGCGCCTTATCCCCTGCCACCAGCATGAATGATGCAAGGATTACCGACAGCTCAGTGAGGTCGGGAGCTCCTTCGCCCTTCAGAGTCTTGACCGCTTCTTCCACCTCCAGGGCGTTTCCCACTGCACACCCCAGAGGCTGGTCCATATCGCTCAAAACCGCGACCACCGTCCGGTTCGCCCTGCTCCCTATATCGACCATGAGTCTGGCCAGCTGAAAAGCCTGTTCCAAATCTTTCATGAAGGCTCCTTTTCCTACTTTTACGTCCAGCACAATGCCCTGGGCCCCGGAAGCCAGTTTCTTACTCATGACACTCGACGCTATAAGGGGTATGCTGTCAACGGTTGCGGTTACATCTCTGATGGCATAGAGCCTCTTGTCCGCGGGGACCAGGTTCCCCGACTGAGCTATTATGGCTGCCTTTATCGTATTGACCTGCTCTATGAACTGGGCCGATCCCATATCTACTTTGAACCCCGGAATCGATTCCAGCTTGTCGATGGTTCCCCCGGTATGCCCCAGCCCCCGTCCCGACATCTTGGGCACAGGCACTCCGGCTGCTGCGGCAAGAGGCACGGCTACCAGAGTTGTCTTGTCGCCTACCCCGCCGGTGCTGTGTTTATCTACAGTAACCCCCTCTATCTGGCTCAGGTCAATGGTCTCACCCGAGCGAGCCATAGCCCAGGTTAAATCGGCAGTTTCTCTTTCCGTCATCCCTTGAAAGTACACGGCCATAGCCCAGGCCGCCACCTGGTAGTCCGGAATAGTTCCTTCGGCAATCCCTTGAACCAACAACTGTATTTCTTCAGCAGACAATTCTCCTCCATCGCGTTTTTTCTTTATGATGTCGTAAAAATTCACCTCTGATCACCTCCTGATGAGAGAAGCGAAACTCTCCCCTGCCAAACCCTCGGTTTTGACCCCCAACAGCTCTGCCACCGTGCACCCTAAGTCGGCAAAAGTCTCTCTGGTCCCTATATCGACCCCCGCTTTTATCTCCCGTCCGAAAACAATTACCGGCACATACTCCCGAGAATGGTCGGTACTGGCGGTCGTGGGATCACACCCATGGTCTGCCGTGATAACCAAAACATCATCGCTTTGCATCCGCCTAACCAGCGGCGGGACAAACTCATCGAATTCTTCGAGGGCTCGGGCATAGCCCTCCACATCGTTCCGATGCCCGTACTTCATATCAAAGTCCACCAGGTTGGCAAAAGCGAGGCCAGTAAAGTCCTGTTGGGCAAGGTCCAGCATTACTTCCATCCCTTCTCTGTTATCGGCTGTGGGCCGGCTTGCAGTAATGCCCTGTCCTGCGAAAATGTCGTGAATCTTGCCCACGGCAATAACATCCATGCCTGCTTCCGCCAAATAGTCCAGCACTGTACGCCCAGGAGGCTTCAAAGAAAAATCATGTCTCCTCTCAGTGCGCACAAATCTTCCCGGTTGTCCTATGAAAGGACGGGCGATTACCCGGCCCACCGCATGCTCGCCTACAAGCAGTTCCCTGGCGATCTTGCACATACGGTACAGCTCCTCGACCGGTATGATCTCCTCGTGGGCCGCTATTTGAAAAACGCTGTCCGCGGAAGTGTAGACTATAGGGTATCCTGTTGCCATGTGCATTTCTCCCAGTTCCTCGATTATTACCGTACCCGAAGCCGGCTTATTACCGAGGACTTTTCTGCCTATCCGATGCTCGAAGGCCTCTATTATCTCGGGAGGAAACCCGTTGGGATACGTGGGGAATGGCTTATCCAGGATTAAACCCATGAGCTCCCAGTGCCCAGTCGTGGTGTCCTTGCCGCAGGATTTCTCCGCCATCCGTCCGTAGGCTCCTTGTGGCTCAGTGCTGCGGTCGTATCCCGGAATATCCACCAACCGGCCCAAACCCATCCTTGCCAGGTTCGGTACCGCAAGACTTCCCCTCGCGGCAACGATATTCCCCAGGGTATTGCTGTTCTCATCCCCGTACTTTTGTGCATCGGGCAACGCTCCTATCCCGGCGCTGTCCAGGACAATAAGGAATATCCTGCGGGCCATAGACACCTCTCCTTTCTTTAGAAACACTCGTAAATGACCAATAGGCCGTTATCCGTTACACTGAGCAAACCACACCGCCTGCAATCTCGACTGCACCACAAGTTTCTGTTGCTAAAACTCGTTCTGAGGATGCCGTCTTTGAGCTCCGACTTCTCCACCTGGAGTTCGAGCTTATCGTCTCCATTCCAACTTCCTGCTCCCCGCCTCCGGCCCTCTTTCACGCCCGGGGATGGCTTTTTTCATAAACCTCCTTCAACCTGCTCCTGGTCAAATGGGTGTAAATCTGGGTGGTGCTTATGTCGGCATGTCCCAGCATCTCCTGTACCGCTCTCAGATCGGCTCCATTTTCCAGGAGATGAGTGGCAAAGGAGTGGCGTAGAGTATGAGGGTGAATTTCCTTGTCTATTCCGGCCTGACGCGCGTAACCGTTCAGTATTTTCCAAAATCCCTGCCTGCTCAGCTTCCTGCCCCGCGCATTCACAAAAAGAACTCTTTCCAGCGGATTCTTTACCAGCTGGCTCCGCGACCTCGATATGTACCTCTCCACCCAAAACACGGAAGTCTTATTAACTGGAACAATCCTTTCTTTTCGTCCCTTGCCCAAACAGCGAACGTAACCCGCCGCCAGATTGACGTCCTCCACCTTCAGGTCCAGCAACTCCGATACCCTTAAGCCGGTAGCGTACATCAATTCCAGCATGGCTTTGTCCCTTATGCCGCGGACGGTTACTGGGTTAGGCTGGTCTAACAGCTTTTCCACCTCAGAAACGGAAAGGACCCTGGGAAGACGCCGCACTACTTGCGGACTCTCAATGTTGTCAGCAGGGTTAGAAACCAAGTACCTCTCTTTCTGAAGAAAGCGAAAAAACGATTTCAAAGCCGATAAGGCCCGGGCCAAACTGGCATAAGATTTCCCGGATCTCAGCTGCCATCCCAAGAAATCGATTACATCCTGTCGTTTGACCTGGACAATGTCAGAGATATTCCGCTCATCTCGGCAGTAGGCAATGAAACCTCCGATGTCGCGGCGGTACGCCTGCAAAGTGTTGTCCGACAAACCCCGCTCAAAACTGAGGTGTGCAATAAACAGCCCTAGGTATTGCTCCATAATTCCCCCCGGTTAATTCTGCCCGTAATTGCGCCTACATTTATGATAGAGTAATTAAACGGAGAGGGAAACATCTCCTGCCGAGCTACTCCTTTTCCTGATAATAAAAGTCTTGCAGTTTCACAACGAACTGGTCGACAACTTCGGTAAACTTGGTATTCGGGTTGTTCTCGACCCGCATCGGGTTGCCGCTCGGCGTTTCCTCTTTCCCCCACCCAAAAAACGCTGGCTGATGACTGCCCATATACGCCACTAATTGCGGAATAAGGATGGCACAGGCCAGAATAACAACCAGTACCTTTACTAGTCTAACCATTTTTCTCTTCCAATCTTTGATTATTATCAACAAACCGGTTGATCCTCCTTTCACTTTCTTTACTTACTTAACGAGCAGGTCTAATAACCAAGGAGATAAGAAAGCCTCGATGAAAGCCCCCAGTGCTAACACCAACAGGAACATCAGCATGACACCGGTGTAAGCCGCCAATCCCGGTCCCAAAGCCACTCCCCGGCCAAATCTCCCCCGCACGAGGCAGAGCGAAAAGTTTATGCCCGTTACTGCCCAAGCGAGAAAAAGAGGAATATAAAGGAGGTTCTGGGGAACAACAGACGCTGTGGCCATCAACACCCCCTGCCAGGCCTTTTCCTTTATCAAAAATCCCAGCGTAAATCCCAGGGAAAAGCCCTTGAAAAAAATGATGGCAAGGATAAGCGGTATCCCAATGACGGTAAGCCCCAAAAACCATATCATTCCTACAACCCGTGCCTGGTTGAGAAACGCGGCAAAGAAAAGCCTGTATCCCCCTTGATAACCAATACTCCCCCCTTTCAGAAAATTGTCCACCATCTGGACGAGGTGATTTCTCGTGGATCCTTCTAGACTCGTGGCATTGATTTCTCCCAAGGCCATGCCGACGACGAAGATCAGGAAAAGCAGCGTATACTGCCACAAGTTTTTGACGATGTGTTGTTTTGCCAGGTTCTTCACCATAAGCCTATCCCCTCACCCAGCTCCCTTGGGACAGTCTATGGCACAACCTTCTTCAATATGACTGGCTCCGCAAGACGCGCCTCGACAGTTCCTCTGCGTCAACACAGACCTTCATGACACTTGGCCGATCATAACAACACCGGCCCTATAATGGCCCAGTTTGCTGTGGACTGTTAGAAAAGGGGGGGATTGTTATTTCAGGCCATACTTGAGTAGGTGCCGGTGTCGTAAGCCTTACGCGGCCTTTTCAATTGTCAGTTGTTGATCCTTACTTTGCAGAGCTCATGTAAAACCTGGTTCTGAGGCTGTCCATCAGCTCCCCTCTCAAATCGGGATGAGCGATCGATATCAACTCTAAAGCCCGCTCCCTCCTACTCTTATACTTTAGCTTGGCAATGCCGTATTCTGTGATGACATAGTTCGTAAAAGTCCTGGGCACGCTTACCGGGGTCCCGGGGGGCAATTCGGGGACAATGTTAGAAACAAGCCTGCCGTCAGGCATCGTACGAGCCGCGCTGAGCATGTTTATCCCCTTGCCGCCGTCTGACCAGTAAGCTCCTATCAAGAAATCTAGCTGACCACCCACACCGCTAACCATAGTGTGTCCTACGCCCTCACAAGTGCTTTGACCGCTGAAATCGATCATCAACGAAGTATTCATCGCCACCATGTTTGGGTGTTGGGCAATAAACCTGGGATCATTGGTATAAGACGCCGGGTAAAGCTGACAACTCGGGTTCTCGGTGATAAAAATCATATAGGGCCTGGTCGCCAAGTACAAACGACGCTATGCTTATGCCTTTGAACAAAGGCTTGCGGGAGTTGTTGACTATGCCGGCCTCAACAAGTTGCGGCAGAGCTGGCGGCAACATCTCGGTCAGTATGCCGAGGTCCCGCTTCCCTTTTAATCCGGCGGCCACGGCCTCAGATATGCCCCCCAGCCCCATCTGAATGGTATCACCGTCGTTTATCAGCTCCAGCACGTATTCGCCAATGCGTTGTTCTACCTCGGTGGGCTGGCCCCGTTTGAAGGTGGGTATGGGAGCTGACCGTTCGATGATATAGTCGAACTCCGAGATGTGCATCCAGTTGTCACCAAGGACTACCGGCATATGATCATTGACCTCTGCTATAACAGCACGTAATTGCCCATTTTTTCTTCCCAGCCTTATACATTCTGCGGTGTAGAAGCAAGTCGGACCAAGGTTCACGTATCCCTGTTTGTTCGGCTTGCTCACCATAAGAGCGAAGACGTTGACCCTTTCCCCATACTTACTGGCTGCATCCATAGTCGTCGCCGGCCAGAAGTCAGAAAGCTGGGCCTGGTACATTTTCCTGATAGTAATTATCCCAAATATGGGGGTATGAGTGACCCTTCCCTCTAACTGGGCCATGAACTTAGGGTCGTACAGTTTGGAGGGATAGACCTGGATGGAGTCCGTAATCCTGACGTTTTCTAGTTCTTCGTGGCGGTTTAATATCGCGTCCCACATTTCACCAGAACAGGACCCCGTCCCGAGTGCGGTGCCAACAATATCGCCTGACCTTACAACTTTGGCCGCTTCTTCATAGGTGGTCAATTTCCGCTTGTATTCTTCCTGCCAGTTCATCTCGCCTGCCTCCCTGCCTCTATCTTCCTTTGAATTCAGGGGATGATTTTTGCCTGGTAAATACTGCGATACCCTCTTTATAGTCCTCGGTAAG
>CAYONS010000008.1:25476-32224 GCA_964405385.1 uncultured Syntrophothermus sp. | reverse complement strand
GCCATGGCAAATCCCTCCTGTAATGATGCTTTTGGCTCCTTCGCTGGGTACGTAAGATCCAGCCAAACAAGAATACACAAACTGTCAAACTATGAGCTGCTCTGTCCTTGATTCCCGTCTCACCCCCTACTTCAAGGCCTGCAACAATTCTGGCAAAACCTTCTTTATGTCGCCAACAAGCACATAGTCAGCCAGCTGGTTCATATAAGCATTCTCGTCTATATTGACCGAGACGATAACCCTGGCTTCCCTTATCCCCACCGTGAACTGAACCTGGCCCGACACCCCGAGTATCAGAGCGAGCTCCGGTTGACAGCTCTTCCCCGATAGGCCTATCACTCTGTCTTCGGCAAACCATTTCTTGTCCGTCGCCACAGGTTTGGAGCATCCGATCTCCGCGCCTAAAGCCTTGGCCAGCTCTTCGACAAGCGGTAAATCATCCCTGTCTTCTACTCCTTGTCCTACTATTACCAGGGTCTTGGCCTTCCTGATATCAGCGCTTTCCGCCTCTTTCGGTCTGGCTTCTAATAATCGCACCGTCGCTCTTATTCCGCTTATTTCCAGTTCGTTTACCGCTCCTCCTCCCGCAGCTCTCTGGGCGCACGGAAAAGCTCCAGGCCTGAAGGCGATCACTTGCAGAGGGCTGGTTATCGTCTGAATCGCTACTGTGGCCCCGCCCAAGGCGTCCCGCACCAGACCTAGCCTATCCTCGACCTTTTGCACTGCCTTGATATCGGTCAGACACCCAGCGTCTAATTTGGCCGCCACTCTGCCTGCCAGTTCCTTGCCTCTGCGATCCGAGGACAGCACTACGGCTTCGCCGCCCAACCGGCGCGTGGCCTCAGCTATAACCGAGGCCAAAGCGGCAGTGTCAGCAAGCACAACTCCATCCGCTTTGATGGACCATACGTCGATGCCTGTTGATGCTAGTTCTTCTGCTTGAAGACGGTTGTTGACACATACGGCCTTGACCTCACTTCCAAGCCCCGCTTTCTGCAATGCTCGGGCCGCTTCAATCAGTTCCAAGGCCAACTCTGTTTTTTGACTGTATACGAAGAGTGCACCTGCCATCGTTAGTCCCTCCCCAGCAAGCCTTCGGCCCGCAGTTTTTGCACGAGTTCGTCGGCGTTTGCGACCCGTGTCCTCTTCCGTTCAATTTCAGGAGCGAGATTGCTCAGAGTCATCACTTTCGGAGCCGGCACATCGCCCAACAGTTCTTTAACAGATACAACAGTTCTCGGCTTCTTACCGGCCTTAAGTATCTGGGTTACTGAAGGTATGCGCGGCTGGTTCAAGTCAGCCACTACAGTCAAGACCGCAGGTAACGCCACTTCTATTACTTCCTGCCCGTCTTCCAAGGAACGGGTTGCCAAAACTTTCCCGTCAGCTATTTCAATCTTTTCCACATAGCCCACCTGGGGCAAGTCGAGAAGCTCAGCTAACCTAGACCCTACCTGGGAAGAATAGTTGTCCCCGCTCCCTTCACCGCATAAAATCAGGTCTACCGAACCTAACTGCTGGGTGGCCTTGGCCAACAGTTCAGCGCTCACCGAACTCTCTGTTTCTTCCTGCGCGTCACAGATTATGAGATAGGCTTGGTCTGCTCCGGCAGCCAGAGCCTCTTTGACTGTATCCTCAAGCCCTTCTTTGCCTGCCGCTACTACAGTAACACTGCCTCCGAATTGCTCTTTGATCAGGACTCCGGCCTCCAAGGCGTTCCTATCTATATTGCCGAAAGTTAGAGGCACATCTTGTAGAACCGGTTTCCTGTTCTTTATCCTGACCTGCTGCAAGTCGGGTATCTGCTTCATGGCGACGACGATGTTCATCCTTCTACCTCCCTTGTGAGCTCAACTGCAATGCTTGTAGGAGAACTTTATTCCTAACCAAACCGGAATTGCACTCCGGTCCCTGCTTCGGGGTACTCCCATTCCAGTAACTCCCGCCCGCATGCTATGAGGCAGCTTCCGCACTCCAGACAGCCGTCGGAGCTAAGGGTAATTCCTCCTTTAGGGTCCTGGCTGTAAAGGCCGGCCGGACACACCACGACCGCCTTGGCCAGCCGCGGGTCCTTTTCCTTCCCTTCCCTGATGCGGATGTGAAACTTTCCGCCCTCCTTAAATACATTAAGACCGAGCTTGCCCTTCAGGCTTGGGTTGGAGCTCATATTTTCCTCATCCTCCTGACGTCACCCAGAATCTTGCATGCCTCTTTTACCCCTAAATGACGGCGCACAGTGCTGTAAAGCCTGTCCTTTGGGCCTGGCGGAACATGGTACAAGTCCTTCAGCATGTTGCCCAGCAATTCGGGATAGTGCTGAAAGAACCGGTGGTTGTCGAGCACCCAAAAGGCGTTACGGAAGCTCTTGAAATCCTTTAGCACGAATGAATCCTCCAATAACCGCATATAGTGGCTCAGTGCAGAACGGCTGAAGTCATTCCTTTCCCGCGCCAGCAGCGCCGTCTGGGCGGCGTAATAGCCGGTGGCCATAGCGTACTCCATTCCTCTTACAGTAACTCCAATGTTTAACGCGAATCCGGCAGCGTCTCCTGCCACCAATATGCCGTCTCCATACAGAGAATTAAGTGCATCAAACCCTCCCTCGGGAATGACATGGGCCGAGTATTCTACCGTCTCTCCTCCCTTGATCAGACGGGCGACCTCCGGTCTTTGCTTGAACCTTTCGAGCAAATCCGGAGCAGAAAGTTCTCTGGTGTTTTCCGATAGGGCTTCAATGCTTATTACCAAGCCCAGGCTGATGCTTTCCTGGTTGGTGTAAAGAAACCCCCCTCCGAACATTCCCGCCGTAACGTCTCCCATGAAGAGCCTGGCCGCTCCTTCGTCCCCTTCCAGATTGAACCTGTTCTCCAGGGTGGTTCTATCCATTTCTATAACCTCTTTGATACCTACGGCATAATGCCGGGGACATATTTCCTTTCTCAAACCCGCTTTTTCGGCGACAAAAGACAAAACCCCGTCACAGGCTATGACTACGTTGGCTCGGAGTTCTTCTCCTCCCGCTCTAACACCCTTTACTACGCCGTTTTCAAGAATTACGTCGTCAACCCTACTCTTGGTCACCAGCATAGCTCCCTTTTCCTCCGCCTGCCGGGCTAACCAGCGGTCAAACCGCCCCCTCAGAACGCTGTAGCTCTGGAAGGGGGGCTCTTGCAGCTCGCCCCCGTCGTACCTCAAGGTGACCGACCGGCTGGGAGCAAGAAGGCTCAATTCCTCGTGCGCGATGTAGCGTTCCAATGGCGCATTCCTAAACAGATTTGGGAAGAGCTCCCGTACCGGGTTCAGGTAGATGCGCCCCCCAGTCATGTTCTTGGCTCCGCAGTAGTCTCCCCGTTCTAAGACCAAGACTTCTACTCCCCGGTCCGCCAGGGTGTAAGCGGCAGCTAGCCCGGCGAGTCCCCCGCCGACCACGATTACCTCAAATCCCTCGCTTGCTTCCTGTTGCGGCATCAGCTCTAACCCCTTTTCTCGATATTGTCGTCCCTTTTTTCATTACTTGAACAGGATATTGCCGGCCACAATTATCTTTTGCATATCGATAACACCTTCGATTTGCGGACCCATTACGGCATCTCGGTAAATCCGCGATATTTTGTAGTCGTTCATCAGTCCGTATGAACCGTGTACATCCAGAGCGGTTCGCGCCGCAGAAAAAGCATTTTCCGCGACAATTACCTTGGCCATAGCTGCTTCCCGCGCAAAATCCGCGTAATCCTTGGTCTGGTTGGCAAGACACCCGAGCCGGTAGGCTACCCAACGAGAAGCCTCGTATTTCATAGCTATATCGGCTATCCTCAGCTGTATGGTCTGAAACTTGGCGATAGGCTCCCCCCGGTGAGTCTTTTCATTGGCGTACTTGACGGCTTCCTCGTACGCCGCCAGAAGCGTACCCAGAGCGATGGCGTTCATGCCGATCTTACCGAAAGCGATGCCGTACTGGAGTATGGGATAACCGTACCCCCGCTCCCCAAGCACGTTTTCGACGGGAACCCGAACGTTTTTCAGGTAAATATCGACCAGGTCCCCCCCATGCCAGCCCAGCTTCTCCCAAGGCTGAGAAACGCTGTACCCTTCGCAGAATTTTTCGACTATGAAAGCGGTAATCTTTCCGTTTTCCTGGTCACGGGCAAAAAGCACCATAGGGCCGGGATAAGTACCGTTAGAAATGAACCGTTTGGTTCCGTTTATGACGAACTCATTTCCTTCGCGTACTGCTGTAGTCGTAATCTGTTTGGGATCTGATCCGGTGCCGGGTTCGGTAAACGCAAAGGAAGCTATATGTTCACCCCGGCAACACTTGGGCATGTACTTCTGTTTCTGCTCCTCGCTCCCAAAGTTATTGATAGCCCCCAGCCCCAGAGTATGCGCGGAAATTATCATGGCAGGCCCACAGGAAACTCTGGCAATCTGCTCCAGAGCCACTACGTACGTGTCGTATCCGGCCCCTGCGCCTCCGTAAGCTTCCGGCATTGGCATTCCGAATAGATCTAGTTCAGCTAATCCTTCGATTATTTCTTGGGGCACCGCGTTCTCGCTTTCGATCCGTTGCACTAGAGGTTCGATATGTTGTTCGGCGTAGTCCCTGGCCATCTTTTGAATCAAGAGTTGCTCTTTGTTGAGGCTAAAATCCATCAATTCTCCCCCTCCTCCAAGTTTTCGCGGTAGATAGGCGATGATTAATGCATGGTCTCGTCCCGGCACACCAGGTGCCGGGATTGCCAGAGACCACGCCTCGAGGCATCCGAGCCGAGAAGGCAACGGCCTTCATTTGAGCCCAGCGCTAGATGCCGAAGATCTCCTCGGGAACTTCGATACAGGTACCGTCCGCGGTCCTAGCCACGTCCAAGAACGCTCCGATTTCTGGAATAATATTGCGGACGAAGAACCGGGCAGAGGCCACTTTCCCAAGATAGAAGTGATAGTCGTAATGGTCTGACCCCAGTTCTTCTATCTTCCTCTGAGCAATTAAAGCCATCTCCAAAAGGAGCTTGCCCGCCCACAGTTTGCCTGTGGCATGTAAGAGCCTGGTGGCATACAGTTGGGCCATCCCCGGGGTGGCAAACAGTTTTTGCAGGACCTTCAACAGCTCATTGTACTTATTCCAGCCATCTGCGTATATCTCAAACTCTTTTTCAAACCCGGGGGCCGTTTTGTTGTTTTCAATGAAATCTTGAATGTGTTTAAGCCAGGCCGCAAAGACCTGCCCCTTCTTCATGGTCATCTTGCGTCCAACCAAATCCATTGCCTGAATGTAGTTGGTTCCTTCCCATATCGGGTAGATCCTGGCGTCCCGATAAATCTCGGCAATAGGATACTCTTCGGAAAAACCGTAACCGCCGTAACACTGCAAAGCCTCAGATATACACTGTAAAGCTACGTCCGAACAGTAGGCTTTCACTATAGGTGTGTTTACTTCGAGGAAGATTTTGGCCTGTTGGACGAGTTCGGGGTCAGAACTGTATTTTTCTATGTCTACCCAGTAATAGGTTTGAATAGCCATGGCGCGAAAGGCTTCGATATGAGCCTTCTGGAACAGGAGCATCCTTTTTACGTCTTCGTGCTTGATTATCGGGCATCGTCCGGCTTTGGGGTTGGTAGTAGGCCTGCCTTGTATTCGTTCCCGGCAGTACTTGACAGCGTTGTGATAAGCCGAAGCTGCCAGAGCGCACCCTGAAAGACCGGACATCAACCGCTCTTCGTTCATCATGCGGAACATCTGGGCCATCCCCTGTCCGCTGCCATCTTCGCCTGGGGGGTCACCCAAGAGGAACCCTTTACATTTACCTTCCTCGCCGAAGTTGAGCACGCAGGTGGGTGAGCCGCGGTGCCCCAATTTGTGTTCGATGCCGACACAAGTAACATCGTTCCATTCTCCCGGATTGCCGTCAGCATCGGGGAGATACTTAGGCACCACAAAAAGAGACAGGCCTCTGGTTCCCGGGGCAGCCCCTTCAATACGAGCCAGCACTAGGTGAACGATGTTCTCAGTCACGTCCTGTTCTCCGCCGCTGATGAAACACTTGGTGCCTTTGATCAAATAAACGCCCGGCTCATCGGTGGGTATTGCCCGCGTTGTGGCATCACCTACATCTGAGCCGGCCTGTGGTTCAGTAAGAACCATGGTTCCTGCCCACTGCCCGCTGTACATCTTGGGCAGATAGATCCTCTTCAGCTCTTCGCTGCCAAAATCACGGATGAGGCCAGCAGCTCCCGAATTGGCCAACCACAGGGTTTGGATAGATGGGTTGGCAGCGATAAAATACTCGTTCAACGTCCAAACCACTGCCTGGGGCAGAGCCGATTCATCATCCGGATCCACGTTGGTAGCCGCAAACCCGTTGTTGACGATGAAGTAATAGGCATCCTTAGTTGACTGGGGTGTGATGACCTTGCCGTTCTCAAACCGGCACCCTATTTCGTCCGAATCTTTGCAGGATGGAGAAACAAACTCCATCGCACCTTTAAGAGCATTGTCCAGAATGAAATCCAAATCGTCTACGGTGTATGTGTCCTTGAATCTTTCTGTTTCGAAAACCTTATTCATGTCCAACCATTCTTTGAGGATAAACTTTTGGTCCCTAGTAGTATTCATAAACGTTGAGGGCATGGTCTCTTCCTCCTTTTTCCTGAACGTCTGGTCTTCCCGTTTCCCCTTACAAGAAAACACAAATAAAGATTGCCTTCCGCAGACTACTACATCCCCATACTGCGTGGTTTTCTGCCGTTTTTT
>CAYONS010000008.1:0-25376 GCA_964405385.1 uncultured Syntrophothermus sp. | reverse complement strand
ATCTTACACACCCGGGTTTTGCTTGGCATGTTATTTATTTAGATTTTATCAATTACTATTTTATTTAATAGCACGGTCTTCCTGCAGTGTCAACCCCGTGCCAAATAAAAACTTGACAATTATCATACAAACATCTTTTAATAGAAACGGTTACTTGTTAAGCCCTCGGACATATCGGGACAGAGACAAAGGGAGGAATTGAAGGTTGTTAGATTTCACGAATTTCTTGTGTTTCCGCATAAACGCCCTGTCCAGACGAATAAGCAGGCTGTACAACAACAGATGTCTGGAACACGGGGTAACCGCGTCCCAGTCTTTCGTTATTTTCGATGTTATGGATCACGAAGGAACCAATGTAAAGGATATCGCAGAGCGAATTCAACTAGACAGTCCGGCAGTAACCGGGCTCATCGACAGGCTGGCTAAAGAAGGATTGATCGAAAGAAGGGAAGATCCTCAAGATAGGAGAAGCTTAAAGATATACCTTACACCCAAGGGGCGCGAACTCGCAGAGACCAAACTGGTACCGATGGCCAATGAATTCAATGAATATATTCGAAACACGGTCGACCCGAAAATAGTTGACATATTCCGCCACTCCCTCGACCTTATGGATGCTCAACTTAGAAAAGTCTAGATACCCGTCTCTATTCTATATCTGCCATCAGGAGGTTGGCTATGAATTGGGCTGCCAGGATGTCCTCCTGGGAGTTGCGGCTGGCCGCCACAATCGCTATTCCATCGCGCTCAGCCAAAAGCCTCCTGGCCCGTCGCACCGCCGTAAGGGCAGGTTCGATGCCTTTCTGCCTTAGAGTGCGGGCTACCGTGCCTGTAATAACGATGCCTCCAGCTTGAAAGGCAGCATCAAACGCTACTCCACCGGTGTCGGTGACCGCAACCACGACCCGGTTTTCCAGGTTCACCAGTTTAGGGGTTTCAGCTCCCAGGTTGGGCACGACAGCTTCTACCGTTCCGCCCTCCGCGACAATCCCGGATAAAAGCTCCTGGCACCGCGCTAACCGTTCTTCATCCGTTCCCGCTCGCGGCTCCGCTATTATCACGATTCCCGCACCGGCCTTCTGGGCCCTTCGTGCTGCTTCCCTGCCTATGGCGCTGGGATTAACCGGCACCGGAACACGAACGCTGTCAGGACTCGCTCCTAAAACCGAAAGGGCTCCGGCATCTAGGGCGCTTTCCAAGGTGGTGGACATGTCTATGACATCCACAACCATGACCACGAGTCCTTGCCGCGCTGCCTGTTCGGCCCCACTGGCATCGGTAGTAACACTAATCTTTTTGTACCTTACCATACTTGCCCCCGCCTCCAGGTATAAAAGAAAGTTCCCCACGTCTCATGCGTCCGATTACAGCAGCGGCCTTGACTCCCGCCGCCCGGCTGATTTCATCCAGATCCGCACTCTCCACAACGTTGATCTCGTTCCCAAAACGCTCCACCAGAACCTCCACAGTCCGAGGCCCGATTCCCGGCAGCATGGCCAACGGAACCCGGTAATGGTAAGGAACTGCCTCAAAACTTTTTGGATCTTCGAACCTATCCCTTATCTGGCAGATACGGTCCCAAACTCCGAGGACCATTTCCCTGTTGCCGCAAAAGCCACACGTCGTCACCGGGACTTCGTCCGTCGCGAGACAACCGCACAGCGGGCAAAAACTGCGGTGATACTTGCCTAACATCGGGTGCATCCCGTAATTCGCGAGGATCCGTCTACCTTCCTCTTTCCGAAGTGCCTTTTTCACTTCGGCAAAGCTGGGATTTTCCACCAACAGGCAGTTGTACTCCCTGCCCAAAGTGCCCAAAGAATGAGCATCCGAATTCGAGAGAAAGCAAAAAGCAGCGGTTTCACTAATCATGCAGGCCATTTCGCTATCGGCAGAGAGCCCGAGTTCCAGGGCCTCTATTTTTTCGACATCATCCCCTAAACCGTCCGCCAACCGCTCTACCCAGCACCCGTACGCCCCTTTGTGCGGGGTAAAAGCGTGGGCGGGGCAGAAAATGCCTCCGAGGTTCACAGTGACCTGAAGAAGCTCTCTGGCCGTAACGCGGGCCTTGGGTGTTGACAGATTCAAGTTAGATACGCGGGATTTTAGAAAAACCTGTAGCTCCTTCACTGCCGTGATATCGGGCAGATACACGAGGAAATGAGCGCCTTCCACCGTCTCCACTTCGGCTCCCAGCAGCAACAAAACCCCGCTCCGGCTCATCAACCCTCCCCCAGCCACCGGTGTAAGCTCCTCTGTCTCGAGCATAACCTCCAGTTCTTGCATAACCAGGGGACTGACCGCATCAACTACCCCGACGATGTCCAGCCCCTTGCGCCGGCTTTGCCGCGATATGATGTTACTTAATGTAAGCTGGCTGGAAGCCGTGACTTTTACGGCTCTCCCGGCCGCACGACCTATATGAACGTGCAAATCCGCATAGTACGGTCTCATTGATAAACTACAGCCCTTCCCCTTGCTCCTCGGCAACCGACTCGGCGCACGCATCCAACACCAAGTGCTGAATGGCTATTATGCTCTTCCCGTCTCTGATGGTGCCGTCGCGTACCTTTTCATACGCCTCTTCCACACGCATTTTTACCACTTCCACAAACTCGTCGCTTTCCGGTTTCGCCGTGCGCTGTTCCACATCTTTCGCAATATACACGTGCACTACTTCGCTGGTAAAGCCTGGCGTCGAATAATACCTGAACACCCGTTGCCACTGCTGGGCCACCAGCCCGGTCTCCTCCAAAAGCTCTCGCCGGGCACAATCCAAGGGATCCTCTCCCGGTTCCAGCTTTCCCGCCGGTATCTCCAAAAGAGTCTCTCCCACCGGTTTGCGGTACTGCCTCACCAGATACACAAAACCTTCGTCGTCCACCGCCAGCACCGCCACTGCACCGTTATGCTCGACAATCTCCCGGGTGGACTCTTTTCCATCCGGTAGAAGCACCGTGTCCACCCTAACGGACAGTATCCTACCCTCAAATACCCTTTCGCTCCGCAACGTCTTTTCAATAAGTTCCATCTCGTAAACCTCCTCGAATCATCACCGTTCGTCCAACCTTTTCTCGGCATAAAAATTGCCAACCGCCGTAACAATACTAACGGAGGTGTTCATGTGGTAACTCTCACCTTAAAGCGCGGCTTAATATTGGTGGGTAAAGTCAAGCACCTGCGAAAAGCCCTGTCATGTCTGCCCGCCGACATGAAGCTAACTGAATACTTGAGAATCACGCTGCACTGATACGGTCGTTCCATTTCCTGGTAACCCCGGTTTTCATTCTCTACTCGAGTTCTACCTGAGTGGGAAAAGCCGATGTGTTGCAGGCAAGGAGTCTTGGAGCGAGCCGGCTAACACTTCTGAGAACATAGCTGTCTTTTCATTCTCTGTTGCGATACCGTTAGTTGTCACGTGGGGTCTGTGTACGTCTGCGGCCTGAAGAATTCAAGCGGCTCCCCTGAAAGAAGTTTTACCGCCACCCGGGCACAAGCTCCGCAGGCCAGGAAAAATTCGGGATCCGCTTTCATATCCCTCCCCATGGTACTGACCTTAAGCCCGAACCTCTCAGTAGCCCCTCTTACCACAGTCCCGTCCTCGATGACAAACCTGTGACGGGCAAAGAGCCCCTCTCTTGCCAAAATTCCCTCAACCTCCTCCATCTTTTCCGCATCCAGATAAGGCAGAGGCACCAGGCACTCCACCTTACACACCCGGGAAAGAACGGTCAGAGTGTGGTGGCTTATCCCACGGTGGCGCGGACGGCTATCGGCAAAACTGACTCTGGGCACCGCAATCGGCGTGCCGCCCAGGGTTTCCACCGCGTTCAGGATATCGCCTTGTTCTATACCCGTATAACCCCACCTGGTTCCGGTACCGACTATCCCCGGGCCCATAGCCACTATTATGACATCCGCCCCCAGGACCCACCGAGCGGCCAACAGTCCCGAATAACAGTTGACTGCTTCCAGATCACCGCCGAAAGCATGACCGCAGGTTACGGTTCCATCCAGAAGTCCCTTCTCCTTCAGCTCTGCCACAGACTGGCTGAACGCCAGCGGCAAGCTGGCCCCATCAGTCATCAGATAGGCTATCTTCAGATCAGAGGAAGCCTTGATAACCGCGCAAATAGGAGCCACAACCGAGTGGAGGGTAGCCACAAGCACAGGACAGCCGTCTAAGCTGTCGGCTTTCATCATGGTATCGCGGTGAGGACTGTCTTCTTCTTCGACAGCCAAAACCTTTACCTGCACAGGCGTATAACGGAGCTTCATAATGTGTCCCTTGCCTGTGAGTTCCTTCTCCCTGCCGGCAAGCGAAGCCATGACGTAATGAACCCCGCCGCTGCCTAGTCCCAACCACACGGCAGTCGTATTCAACAGGACCTCATCCCCCGGCTGCACCGGCCCGGTCAGATCGTCGTAGTTTACGGCTTTTTCTTGCCTTCCTTCAACTAAAACCGTAAGCTCAGTAAGCCCCTTTCGCCTTCCGGTAATCGCGAGAACCGTGCCCCTCTTAATTCGGATCAACCCGTCTCCCCGCTTCCCTTATAATCTCCACCACTAAGCGAGCGGTATCCACCAGATTCTCGACCCGTATATGTTCCTCGGTAGTGTGGACCGACTCCATGCCGATACCGAGGTTAACACAACGGATTCCGTTCCCGTTGAAGATGCTGGCATCACTTCCTCCGCCGGTTTTTATGAGATTCGGTACCTTGCCGATATTTCGGGCTGCCTGTTGGGCAAGGGCCACCACCGGCTCCTCCGGGTCGAGGTTCATTTCTGGGTACAAAAGATCCACCCGTACCTCACACCTGCCTCCGTATTTTTCGACTTTCTCCCGGAAATGTTTTACCATTTCCCCGGTGATTCGCTCCAGTTTTTCCGGAGACAAGCTGCGTGCCTCCCCCCCGATACAGCAGTAATCGGCTACGATATTCCGGGCTTTCCCCCCCTCTATCGTACCTATGTTACAGGTGGTTTCCTCGTCAACCCGCCCGATTCTCATACCCGCAAGCGCTTTTGCCGCAATGTGAATGGCGTTTATACCGTCTTGGGGGTTGATACCGGCGTGGGCTGCTTTCCCGTAAACCCGGAACTCCAACTCGTTTTGGCGCGGGGCTCGGATAACTATGGTCCCCGGATCACCAACACTGTCCAGCACATAGCCGTGTTTGGCTTTCAATAACGAGAAATCCAACCGTTTAGACCCCATCAGTCCCTGTTCCTCAGAAACAGTGAAAACTATCTCGACAGGGGGATTTTCTATAGCCTGTTCTTTGACTACTCTCAACGCTTCCAGTATCGCGGCAATCCCGGCTTTATCATCAGCACCCAGGATGGTATCTCCCGACGAATAGATGGTTTTATCTTTGACAACGGGCTTTACCCCCACGCCTGGCTTGACCGTATCCATGTGCGCGCAGAACAGGATGGCAGACTTGTCAGCCCTTCCCGGCAGGAATGCTATCAGGTTGCCGCTTTCTCCCCCCAAATGTTTGCCCGCTTCATCTTCGATCACGTCCAGTCCCAAGCTCGAGAGCTTTTCTTTGAGAAGCTCCTTCAACCGTCCTTCTTTTCCCGACTCTGAATCCACCTGTACCAGCTCTAAAAACTCCGTGAGGATGCGATCCTCACTGACCACGCCGCTCACCGCCCCTTCCTAAGTTATCCAAAAAGCGCAGCAACGCCCACCGCTCGATGATATCGGTCAACGAGTAACGTTCTGTGAATACGTGTGTCAAAAGCAGAAAACCTAAAACCCCCAACCGCACAGGCATACTCGTACCTGTAGCGCACATCACTCCTAAAGTAAAACCTAAAACATTAGACCCCGAATCCCCCATCATCGCCTTTGCCTTCAGATCAAACGGGAAATAGGCGATAACCGCCGCCAATACTGGTCCAAAGAGAAAAGCATCAGTATCGGTTGCAAAAAATAATATGAGATATGCCGTTAAGAACCCTTTTATGGCTCTTCCGGGCCGGAGATCCAAGAGGTTTATGAGGTTAGTAAAGAGAGCTATTATAAGGGTATTGATGAGAATATCCTGCCACGTTGAAAACAACATGACCGAGGCGTAAAAAGCAATGAGCCCGCCTCCGACAGCTTTCAGTCCGCCGGTCGTGAGTTCACCTTTAAGGAGCTTGCGAATATGTCCCCGGAATCCCAACGTATCCCGGGTTCCCAGAAGGTCATCGATGAAGCCCAAAAGCGAGAGGCCAGCAACGGCTGCAAGGTATACGGACGCTTCTTCCCCCGGGTAGTACCCTGCAAGACGCTCGATTCCGTACACCAAGAATAAGGTGGCGGAAAAAGAAATGCCAGCAGCTACCGGAATCTGAACACCTCGGTAGTTGGGAGACGTTACCCCTAAGCTTCTAAAGAATCGCAAAAGAAAAAAAAGCATTACCAGCTCGGCTACTAAAGCTGTTCCCGTCGCCACGCCTAGCGACCAATTAACACTCAACCGCCGCACCCCTTCGTTTCTTTTAAAATAACTTTCAGCACGTCTAAAAATTGCCGCCCCCGGTGCAGAAAACCTTTAACATCCCTTCCCGTTTCCGCATGAGACATGGTGGTATCCACTTCTAAGAGCCTGTAACCACGAGCAAGCGCCCGCAGGGACATTCCCACTTCGACCCCGAATCCCGATGAAAATGGGACGAGCTCCAAAAGTACTTTCTTGGTCATAGCTCGCTGCCCGCTCAAGGGTTCCCGCGCTTCCATGCCGGCCCTTTGCAATGCCCGGGCAGCCAGGCCTTTGACCAGTCCAAACCCTCCTTTATTCTTAGGTGGCGGAAACCTGGCTATGGTTATATCTGCCTGGTTCTCTAGGACCGGCCTTACCAACAATTCCGCCTGCCCGGCTGAATCCCCCAGATCCGCATCCAAAAACACTACGATATCTCCGTTTATGAACGGAACAGACCGGTTTAAAGCTTCACCTTTACCGCAGTTTTTCTCGAGTTCTATTACTTCAACACCTTCATCCCTGGCTATAGCAGCCGTACGGTCCTTCGAACCATCGTCCACCACCAGTATCTGGTCGGCGACCCCGCTTTCCTTGACAGCCCTCAAGGTGCTCGCTATTTTCGTTTCTTCGTTGTAAGCAGGTATCACCACTGTAACCGTCTTCATCGAGATTCACCTCTATAACCCGGAGCCAAAGAAGGCATAAACCTTTTGGCTGTAGGTTTTATCCCATAGTTCCCCGACTCGCCTCCAACCGCGAGAACCAACGAAACCTGCCCCGGCACTATGTCGATGTCATCTACGGTGGTTATCTTCTGGGCTTGGTAAACTTCCATGTAAGAATACTTGACATCTGACACTTCCGCTCCGATCACTCTGATTCCCGCAGCTGACAGCCTATTCATCAACGGCACGTCGACGGTCTGTGGGAAGTAATAATCCAAGCTGTTGGCCCCTCCCACCACAATCACCGCGTCGACAGGCACCTTGTAATCCCCGTTGAATTTTACTAGATCGTTCCTTTCCAATATGGCTCCGATCTCCGATACATCCTCATTGAGTATGATAGCAGCCACCGCCTCTGCTACCTTCGCTCGCAAAACCTCCGGGGAGGCATCCTGTTCCGCCCCAAAAGCCGCAGCCAACTGCGAACGCATGGCATCGCTTAAAAGACTTATGCCCGGCAATATTACCGTAGTTGAAACTATCCGAGCCCCGGAAAGGGATAAGGAGTTTAGAACTCCGGATGGCACATCGCCTCCACCTGTAACTACCAACCCTATTTTGATTCCGTCCAAGCGTTTCTCTACAATAGACGGGACCAGTGCCTCGGCAAAGTCCTCGTAATGTTTCATGAGGCCGTTCATGAATTCCACCTTAGACGTGAGATCCTCTTCCTTTTGTCTCAAGGCTTCAAACTGCTTTTCCAGTTGATAAATGATCTTTTTCTGCTGGTCATCGAGGACATCGCTCCCGACCACCGTACTCCCGATGAGTATACCGATTCCCAGTGCCAAGAACACCGCTATCAATGTGGCTATGTGGTATCTTATATCTATCATCAGCGACATCACTCCTACGAGGAGATATACTCCACCGGGATTAGAAATTAAACAAAAGCTTCAACTGGAGGCTGATAAGTCTTAACAAAGGCTTAGTAGACGGCGACACCCATATTATGATCAAAATAGGGATGAAAGCGGCCACCAACAGCTGCAAGACATGCTTGGCACGAAGGTGTTGGCGATAAAGCTGGCTGACGCCCTTGGCATCCACCAGTATCGAACCCACCTTAAGCCGCACCAAAAAAGTGCTGGCCATACCTTTTCGTCCCTTTTCCAAAAAATCAAGCATGCTGGAATGAGTTCCTACAGCGACCAGAAGCTCAGCCCCTTTTTCATAGGCCAAGATCATGGCGACATCTTCGCTGGTTCCTGGCATGGGCAACACCTGAGCAGGCAAACCCATGCTTTGCACCCTTTGTAAACCAGGAGCCCTGCCATCAGGGTAGGCGTGCACTACCAGTTCGGCTCCACATCTTAACGCTTCATCCGAGACGCTATCCATATCTCCGACAATAATGTGCGGTTTATACCCCGCTTCTAAAAGAGCGTCCGCGCCCCCGTCTACTCCGATGAGAACCGGTTTCTCTTCCTCAATGTACGTACTGATAGCCTTGAGATCCTCCTTGTAATTTTTCCCCCTTACCACTATCAGCACGTGCCTGCCCTTGATCCTGGTCTTCATTTGCGGCAAGGTCACGTTATTGAGCAGTATAGACTTTTCTCTCTTGGCATATTCCAGGGTATTTTCCACGAAGCGGTCCAGTTCCTCTGTCAGATTATGCCTCGCTTCTTGCAATTTCTCTTCAACATCTTTTATGCAGAGCACCTTGCCCTTGCAGAGGAAACGCTTGTTGCAATATATTTCGCCGTCTCGTATCTCTATAGTAGCCCCTTCCTTGACCTCCTCAAATATCCGGGGACCCACACCGTCAATGACCGGAATCCCTGATTTCAGAATATTCAAGACTCCGTTAGTCGGATATTTTCCGGTAATTGACAGGTCAGCGTTAATTACCGCCTGCGGGTGAGCCTCTATCAGGCTTGCCGCGGCTACCTCATCGATATCATCGTGATCAATAATCGCGATCTCATTCCTCCGCAAACGCTTCACCAGGTTCTTGGTCCTTTTATCTAAACGGGCTCTCCCTTTTATATGCAAAATATCACCTTCCGTATATCGCGACATGCTGCAAAAACAAGCCTTCAACCGCTTCTTCCCTAGCTAAATCATAACACCTCGTCCCCATGCTGTCCAAACCCGCTCCCTTGCCGCAAGCCCCGGCGACGCCAACTTGCTCTCGGAAGCCCGCAACGCTAACGACTGCCGGAGCAGATCTTCTGGCGGTTCAGGTCTTCTTTAGCCTTCACCAGTGAAACAATTATCCGGTTTACCGGCGTATCGACCCCCAGTTTCTTACCCAATTCCACTACCGCCCCGTTTAGAGCATCTATCTCCGTCTTCCGCCCCCGCTGTATGTCCTGTAACATGGAAGCGTGGTGCCCGGCGGTAGAGGGTACCATCTGCCCGTAGAAAGCCTCGCGGTATGAAACCGCATCGGGCCACAGCGTTGTTTCTCCGCAAGCCCCGAGAACAGCAAATATCTCCTCGATTATCTCATTCATTAACCTGCGGGTGTACTCGTTTTCTGCTAGCTTGCCGTAAGGAACTTCGAGAATAGCTCCCAATGGATTCAAAGCCGAATTATATATTATTTTCCCCCACACGTATTTCATGACTTCACCTGAGACTCTGGTGGGAATTCCGCAAGAAGAAAACAAATCAGCCAGACTCTTTAAGACGTTTTCATGGATGAGGTTGTCCGGCGACCCGATAACCACTTCATCTGCTATCACAGTGACTTTTGCCTTACCCGGCTCCACGGTCTCGGATCCGAATATCACCCGGGCCACCACAAGCCTGTCGGGTGAAAGAAAACTCTTGGCCGCTTGGTAGTTCCCGTACCCGTTCTGAGCTAGAACCACATAAGTCTCGTTTCCAACCACACTCGAGAGTTTTGAAGCAGCAGTCCCTGTGTCGAATGATTTGACAGCGAGGACTATCAAGTCAAAACTTCGCTCCTTGAGTTCTTTCTCGTCGGACACTACTTCATCAAGGAAGGCGTGATGCTCGCCCCAGATACCGGTCACCGTAAGGCCTTCTTTTCTTACCCGAGAAACCACAGGCTCCCGATCGACCCCGGCCACAAAATGACCGGCTTCCTTGAGCAAACAGGCATAAACCGTTCCTAAAGCTCCTAATCCGAAGACCAAAACCCTCACCGTCTCACCTCTAACTGTGACATCTAAAATGTCATCTAATTTTTAACAGCGCTTAAATTAATATAAACCAGAGTTCAAATAAGTTCAAGGGAGGCACACGGCCCACACAGAAACGTTCCCGTGTGCGCCCCTGTGCCTCCCTTGTTTCTTTCCCGCGATTCAGCTTACCTTGGTTTCCAGCCGCAAACGGTCAGCTATGATGGCGATGAACTCTGAATTGGTAGGTTTTCCCCTGTCTCCATTGACGGTATAACCGAAAAGCTTGTTGAGTTTTTCTATGTCTCCCCGATCCCAGGCCAGTTCTATGGCGTGGCGTATGGCCCTCTCAACCCTGCTCGGTGTCGTACCGTATTTGTTCGCTATAGTCGGATAAAGCTCTTTGGTTATAGCCCCTAGATAGCTTATCTCATCGACAACCAGCATTATCGCATCCCGCAAGTACTGGTACCCCTTAACATGAGCCGGAACTCCTATCTCGTGAATGATCCGGGTGATTTCTATTTCCAAATCCCTTTTGGTTACGGGTACGGCCCGGGGAACAGATTCAGATCTGTTCCGCGCCACCTGCCTGACCCGCTCTCCCAATAGCTGGAGGTTAAAGGGCTTCACTATGTAGTAGTCGGCCCCCAGTTGAACTGCTTTTTGGGTTATGTTTTCCTGCCCGAACGCGGTGAGAACAATAACCTTGGGCCGCTGTCGCCCTTCCAGATCCCTCATCTTCTCCAAGACCCCGATGCCATCCATGTGAGGCATTATGAGATCCAGTAACAGCACGTCCACCGGTTTTTGTTCGAGGACTTCAAGAACCTCAAGGCCGTTCGAACATACGTCCACCACGTTGAAATCGGAGACACCGCTAAAAAAATCTTTCAGTATGGTGCAAAATTCTTTATTGTCGTCAGCTAGCACGACATTTATCGGATTATCAAGCACATTCACAGCCATTTTCCCCCTCCCTGCTGATAAGATTGAATATTCATTTTTTTCTAACAAACTATGATCGTCTTCTTCGACGTCTCTTTCATTTTTTCCTCTCCGGTTGCCGTTGCAAATTCACCTAAGATCCTACATGACAGACAGCACAATTCCATTATTTACTATGCACCCTTGCAACAAGATGGCCCCAAGAGGCTTTCTTAAAGGAGTTGTATGGTAATATGTGGTAACTTGCCATTTCCTGTTAGCTCGCATTTTGTCGAAAATTTCTTGCCTCTTCTATGGCATCCATTTCTTCAAGCATCCCGTCCATGAACATCCCATAACCACGTTTAGGATCGTTCAAAAATACATGGGTTACCACGCCCACGATACGATTATTCTGAATAACAGGGCTGCCGCTCATCCCCTGCACTATGCCTCCGGTAACCGAAAGGAGCCGGGAATCCACCACCCGGATTACCATACCTTTTCCGTTGCGACGCCCCGGGTAAACCTTATCGATGTTTATGTCAAAGGATTCTATCTCGCTGCCGTTTATGACTGTCAGAATCGACGCTTTGCCTTCTCGGACCTGATGAGCATAACCTACTTCCAAAGGATACGAAAAAAGAGGGTTAGTAACCTCCCCTTCCGTAGTCCCGAAGATCCCCGAACAGGTATTTTTCCCTATGTCACCCCTTAAGGGGCTTTCAGGATCAAAAAGACCTATCTTTTCACCCGGCCTTCCCGGCTGAGCAGGACGTATTGTCTGGATCGAAGCACTCACTATCTTGCCCTGGCGCACATCAATACCTTTCCTGGTATCTGCGTCAGCTATTACGTGGCCTAAAGCCGCATATCGTTTGGTAGCCGGGTCCCAAAAGCTTAAAGTGCCGACACCGGCCACTCCGTCCCGAACATACAACCCAATGCGATAACGATTGGTTTCAGAACAAAAAACCGGGAATACCTCTACCGCTACTCGGCTACTGCCCCTCTTAATTGTCAGGCTTATGGGGTCTTTTGCCTTTCCCGCACGGTCAACAAGCATAGCGAGCTCAGTTTCTGTGTGAACCGTCTGTCCATTTACAGCAGTTATGACATCACCGATCTGGACCCCTTGCCTCTTGGCCGGATAGTTTTTTTCCCCGTGTTCGTCCAGCACAGGCGCATAACCCACAACCATGATCCCCCTGGACTTCAGAACAACCCCTATGGAGTGCCCCCCGGGCACCAGCCTGCGCGCAGGCATAGATTCGACCTTTATCGATCTCAAAGGTATGTTTCCTAATTTGAGCTGTACATCTGCCTCTCCCGGCCTGAGGGCCAATATATCGTAGCGATTCTCTTCTCGGTCCACCACAACCGGCTGCGATAAAGGAGGCGAGAACACAGTGCGGGAAGGCCCCCGCACAGTCACATCGAACACGCTCCGCAACCGTGCCGGCATTTGTATGGACACAGTCAGTTTTTCTCCAACTACTATGGTCTGGGATTGGGGAAGGACGAGAATAGTCCTGATGGGCGGATATACGGAAGCCACCGCTACCAATAGCGACAAGAGGATTCCAACGACCTGTCGATATCCTGCATTCATTCGGGTTTCACTCCTAGGGAAATTATCGACAGGCTTAATTTATCCCTCTGATTTTCCTTCTATGCTGGCCGTACTGAATTCTTCCTCATTTCTGCCCCTAAGGCCAGTATTTCCCGAGCATGGTCAACTGACGTCCGAGACGGCCTGTCCCCTGACAGCATCCTGGCGATTTCCATCACCCTCTCATCTTGGTCGAGTTTTCTCGCCCGGGTTACAGTCGACTCTTTTTCTATAGACTTTTCCAGGAGAAAATGGCACTCAGCCAATCCCGCCAGTTGCGGTGAATGGGTGACAAGCAGGACTTGGTGATAACGGGACAGCTCAAAAAGTTTTTGCGCCATGGCGTTCAAGGCACGTCCCCCCACGCCAACGTCGATCTCATCGAACACCAAAGTGGGTACATCATAAGCGTCTGCCAGCACTTTTTTCAAGGCCAGTACCAACCTCGAAAGTTCACCTCCTGAGACCACCCTCCCCAAAGGCCTAAGTTCTTCACCCGGGTTGGCGGAAAACATGAGGCTTATATGGTCAATGCCGTCCCTGCCCCATTTTTCAGCAGGCGTCACCCTTACTTCGAATTTCACTCCAGGCATTCCTAGCTCGGCAAGTTCCTCGTGAACCCTGGCTTGGAACATTTTGGCAGTCTCCTGTCGCAGCGCCGACAGCAAAACCGCCTTATCCAAGTACTCTTTTTTCAAGGCATCGACTTCTTTTTCTAGTTCTTCAATTCTAAACTCGCTCCCTTCAAGCTGCCGGTACCGGGCACAGGCCTTCTCTTTGAAACTCAGGATTTCGTCAATACTGGACCCGTATTTTTTCTTCAGGCGGTTTATCTTTTCCAGCCTCTCCTCGATCCCATTCAATTCTTGGGGATCGGCTTCTAAATCTCTCTGAAAACTTACGAGGCGGTCCTTAATGTCTTCCAGATTATATAAACAGCCTTCCAAAAGAGAACAAATCTCCGCCACACAAGCATCATCTTTTACTTCGTCGCCTCTTTTTAGTGCCGAAGCCAAAAGATCGTAGGCCGACTGGTAACCGGTGCCGCGATATACCAGGCTGTACATTTCTTCGGCCGCCTGGCGCAATCTGTGAGCATTCCTCAACCGCGTGGCCCTTTCCTCCAGTTCAGCATCCTCTCCTCTTACCAGCTGCGCGGATTCGATCTCCTTTATCTGAAACTGGAGAAAATCCAATTCTCTTGCCCTTTCTTGACGGCCTTTTATCAGTTCCTCAAGTTCCTTTTGTTTTTCGTATAACTTGTCATAAACAACTCGCACATCCTGTAACACCGGATTGATGGAAGGGTTAAATCGGTCCAAGTAGTAGCGGTACATTCTGGGCTCTAGAAGAAGCTGGTTGGAATGCTGTGAGTGTATATCAACCAAGAACTCGCTCAAGGCCTTCATGCGGCTCACCGTAACCGTGTTCCCGTTAATACGGGCGGTTCCCCGCTGACCCTCTCCTAATTCCCGCCGCAAAACCAGGTATTCATCTTCCTCGTCGGCAAGTCCTTCCCCACAGAGATAGTCCTTCAAGGACCGGTTCTCGAGCGAAAATACGGCCTCTACCACAGCCTTTTGTGAAGTGTCTCTTATTAGGTCAGTGCTCATCCGTTCGCCGGTCAGCAACCCTAAAGCGTCTATAATGATAGACTTTCCCGCCCCCGTTTCTCCGGTGAACACGTTCAATCCTGCGCCGAATTCCAGTCTTGCCTCTTCGATCAAGACCAAATTCCTGATATAAAGCTCGCGCAGCATCGGACCCCGCCCCTCCCATGCCTGTTTCCCCTGCACTAGGAGTTGAATGAATATCGGTGCTATTTTTCTCCGATAAGTTCTCTAAACCGTCGAAACACGTCTTTGAGGTAATTGCGTGCTTTAATCACAACCAGAATAGTATCGTCTCCAGCCACTGTGCCTAAGACCCCTTCCATCTCGGAATTGTCTATCGCCGAAGCGACGGCCTGGGCAGTGCCGGGAAGAGTCTTGATGACGATAAGGCTTTCGTTTCGCTCTACAGCGATGACCGCATCGGAAAAGAGCCGCTTCATGCGGTCATAGGAATAACGCCCGGAAGCCGAACTGGGAACAGCGTAGCGGTAGCCCCATTCGTCCGGGACTTTTATGAGTTTGAGTTCCTTGATGTCTCGAGAAACTGTAGCTTGAGTGACCTCGAAACCCCGGCGGCGCAACTCTTCACACAGTTCCTCCTGAGTTTCCACACGTTGGTTAGAAACTATGTCCATAATCGCGAAGTGTCTGCGGGCTTTCATCCGGTTTCACTCCTGTTCCTTGTCACCACGATAAGCTGGGGAGGATTATTAACTTGGTTTATATAACAACAGTGCATCACCGTAAACCTGTCCTGCGGCAATTCCCTTGCAAAGCTCAGCAAACACTCTAGTTCCTCAAGCCCGCCAGGATGACCTGTGTAGGCTACCAGGGTGACCATTCCCCCGGGAACAAGTGACCCAAGTATCTCGTCTAAAGCCCGAATTGTGCTTTCCGGACGTGTAGTTATGTTCTTATTCCCTCCCGGGAGATAACCCAGATTGAACATGGCCGCTTTGACCGGCCTAGTCAAATAGCCTCCAATGAGAGCGTGGTCCCGCCGGACAACTGTAACCCTCGAACCCAAGCCTTCTTGGTCAAGCAAGCTTCTGGTACGCTCCACCGCTTCCGGCTGAATGTCGACAGCCAGCACCCTCCCTTGGTCTCCCACCAAGCGAGCCAAAAAGACCGTATCCTTGCCATTGCCGCATGTAGCATCTACCACGAAATCCCCCGGACTCACTACGGGCTCCACAAACATGCGCGCCATCTCTACGGCATTTTTGGGCCAAGCTGTTCTTGTTTGCATCTGCTTTTCACCGCCTGAGCCGGGCTTCCAAGGTCTGGGCCCAAGTTCTCTCCTTCATTCTTACTAATTTGACCTTGGTTTCGGCGCAGCCTACTTCCACCGAGTCTCCAGGAAAGAGTAAAGTCTCGATTTGCCCATCAACTGTCAAGCATATCTTCCGCTTCCCCGTAATCTTCAATTCGACAACCATACTCGCCGGTACCACCAAGGGCCGGCTGTAAAGGGAAAAAGACGCGATGGGAGTCAAAAGCAATGCTTCCATCTCCGGCCACGCGATGGGCCCGCCTGCGGCCAAAGAATAACCGGTGGATCCGGTCGGAGTTGCGACGATAAACCCATCCCCGCGAACAACTCCCATCTCTTCGCCGTTTATGCTTATCGACATTTCCACAACCCTAGCCGTATCTGCCCGCAGCACCGCATCATTCAAACCAAGACATGACACCGCCGTCCCGGCCGACGGTTTCGCGGTTACCTGGAGCATCAACCTTTCTTGAATCGTAAAATCTCGGGCCACTAACCGGGGCAGATATTCGTCAAGATCTTCTACCTGAAGCTCCGCCAAAAAGCCCAGTTGTCCCAGGTTTACCCCGAGCAAAGGTATCTTTTTTCCCGCATACTGCCGGGCTGCCCGGAGGATGGTCCCATCTCCCCCCAGCACAACAACCACATCAGGCTTGATCCCTTCGAGCGGCGGAGCCTCTCCTTCCATCCAGACTCTGGCTCCGGCCTGCTGCAATTTGCTGGAAATATCGCAAGCCAGAATACGAGTCTCTTCTCTACCGCTCTTAAAGGCTATTTCCACATTCATTTATCTCGGGCCCCCAATCGCCTGTGGGCTTTCTCCACGACATCGTCTATTATGCAGGCGGGCACAGTCTGTCCTTGCCCGTCCTTTACCAGGTAAAGAAAATACTCGATATTGCCTTCGGGTCCCCTCAGAGGAGAAAAGGTCACCCCCCGAACCGCGAACCCCAACCCGACAGCAGCGCCTATTACTGTAGATAATACCTCACGGTGAACCTCGGGCGAACGGACCACCCCTTTCTTTCCTACCTGGCGTGGCCCGGCTTCGAACTGGGGTTTAACCAGAGCGACTACTTCCCCGCCCTCGCGAACCAGGGGATGAATCGCCGGCAGAACTTTGACCAGGGAAATAAAAGACACGTCAACAGTAACGAGGTCCACCGGCTCTCCCAAATCGCTTAAAGAAAAATGTCTTATGTTAGTTTTTTCCTTAACTACGACCCTTTCGTCATTGCGCAGGCGCCAGTCAAGCTGGCCGTAACCAACATCGAGCGCTATCACTAAAACCGCCCCGTGCTGCAAGGCACAGTCGGTGAAACCGCCGGTCGAAGCACCAACATCCAGGACCCTTTTACCCGCTAGTGACAGACCGAAGTCTCTGATGGCCCCTTCCAGTTTTAGTCCTCCTCGACTGGCATACCTATTCGGTACCTGCAATACCACAATGTCAGCATCCGCTGCTACCTTAGTTCCCGGCTTGTCAATTCGGTTGCCCTCTACCATCACGTGACCCGCTAAAATCATGGCCCTGGCCTTTTCCCGGCTAGGTGCCAGTCCACGCTCATGGACAAGAACATCTAACCTACTTTTCTCCAAACTTCAATACCCTCCAGTTGCCAGTCCTTTCTAATTCCGGCCATCTTTCCTTAACCTTGAGGACTATTGTCTCCGGATTCATGCCTGTCTCGCGAAAGAGATCGTCCAATCCACCGTGTTCTATAAACCTATCCGGCACACCTATGCGCAAAATCTCACAGTCTCTTCCTAAATCCGCAGCCAGCTCGAGAACAGCCGATCCGAACCCTCCGAAAAGAACGTTGTCCTCAACGGTGACCACTTTATCAAATTCCCGAAGCAAACTCGATAAAAGCTCTCGGTCCAAAGGCTTGACAAACCTGGCATCAACCACCGAGGCTTCTATCCCCTGATCCTCTAGAACCTCGGCAGCCCGGAGGGCCATCCTCACGCCACGACCTACACCAACAAACAGCAGATTGCCGCCGCTTCTCACAATGCGGGCTTCAGCCAGATTGATGAATTTTCTTTCTTTTTCTACCTTTACCCCTTCTCCGCTCCCCCTGGGATAACGTACGGCCACCGGCTTATTGTACGCAAAAGCCGACTCGAGCATGTCGGCCAACTCGTTCTCATCCGAAGGTGCCATAACCACTAGGTTGGGAATATGCCGCAGATATGAAATATCAAATACCCCGTGGTGAGTAGGTCCGTCCTCTCCCACCAGCCCCGCCCTATCGACAGCGAACACGACGGGCAAGTTCTGCAGGCATACGTCGTGGACGATCTGGTCATAAGCCCGCTGCAGAAAAGTCGAATAGATGGCCACAACCGGCCTCAATCCCATCCGAGCCATGCCCGCAGCCAGGGTGACCGCGTGCTGTTCACATATACCCACGTCGAAAAACCGCTCAGGAAAACGCTCGGCAAATTCGCTCAATCCCGTCCCGCTGGTCATGGCCGCGGTTATGGCTACTACTCTCGGGTCGCGGCAGGCCTTTTCTACCATGAAGTCTCCAAATATCTGCGTGTAAGTTATAGCAGCCTGTTTCAGCGGTTGACCGGTATCTACGTCAAAAGGACCGATGCCGTGGAACTCATCGGGCTTAGTAAAGGCTGGTTCGTAACCTCTTCCTTTCTGGGTCACGACATGCACCAGTACCGGACCCTTCATCTTGCCAGTCTTGGCGAGAACACTTATCAATTCTTGGATATTATGGCCGTCTATCGGTCCTATATAAGTAAACCCGAGTTCCTCGAACAACATTCCCGGCACTATCAGGTATTTAAGAGAGTCCTTAATCCGCTCTGCCGCCTTGACAAGATTAGGCCCGATGCCCGGGATGCGCTGCACTAAATTCTCGATTTCCTCTTTACGGCGGACATAAGCAGGGTCGCTCCTCAGATTGCTGAGATAGGTGGATAAAGCTCCCACATTTCGAGAAATAGACATCTCATTATCGTTCAGGACAACCGTGAGATCGCAGCCCCGGTGCCCGGCGTGATTGAGAGCTTCAAAAGCCATGCCCCCGGTCAGGGCCGCATCGCCGATAACCGCTACAACCCGGAACTTTTCTCCCTGTAGGTCACGGGCCAGAGCCATGCCCAAGGCCGCAGAAATCGAGGTGCTGCTGTGTCCCGTATTAAAGACATCGTACTCACTCTCTTCTACCTTGGGAAAACCACTGAGCCCTTTGAATTTTCGCAGAGTGTGAATCTGGCTCCTGCGCCCGGTGATAAGTTTGTGGGTATAACACTGGTGTCCTACATCCCAGATTATTTTGTCCTTTGGAGTTTCTAGAACATAATGGAGGGCCAAGGTCAGCTCGACCACGCCGAGATTGGCTGCCAGATGCCCACCGTTTCCTGCTACGGTGTCCACTAGCACCTTCCTGATTTCCTTTGCCAATTGCTCCAACTGCGTAATCTTCAACCTTTTTAAATCATAAGGAGAATCAATAGTATCCAAAATACGTCCCAAAGCAACTTGCCCCCTTAAGGAAGCCTGTATTTTCATCAAACGTAGACCCTCATGACACTCAACCGTGCCACCGCGAGAGAACGAAAACCGCGAGTTACCATGAAGCGTTATTACTATCAGTATAGTTGTTCATGGTGCGCAAATCCAAAGAGCGCTATGTTTAAACCGAATCTGCGTTAATCGGCGTCAAAAAAGAATATCTGCCCGGCACTCAGCCCAGATTTTCGGTTGACGCGTGTCAGTCCCGGACTTCTTGGCAGGTTGTAGCTTCAGTGCGACAGTAGTCTGCAACTGAGTGCCGGGTCTGTGTTTATCTGTGGCTAGTTCTTCCTGTGAAGCAGATACATCGCGAGGCCCCTCAAAAAATCGGCCTCCGATCCAAACACCCTAAGGCTGTCCACCGCATCTCTTACCGAAGACTCCGCCAGTCTCTTGGCTTCC
Organism: uncultured Syntrophothermus sp.; assembly: GCA_964405385.1. Classification (GTDB taxonomy): domain Bacteria; phylum Bacillota; class Syntrophomonadia; order Syntrophomonadales; family Syntrophothermaceae; genus Syntrophothermus. The sequence continues at coordinate 5,709 of CAYONS010000008.1, read as the reverse complement.
TCCATGCCCAGCAGCGAAGGGTAAGTCACCTTCCCCTTCTTCTGGTCACTGCCTACAGGTTTGCCTATAGTCGACTCATCGCCCTCAACATCCAATATATCATCAGTAATCTGAAAGGCGAGCCCTAAATTCTCTGCGTAACGGGTGAGAGCATCCAACCTTTGGTCCTCCACCCCGAACAGCAAAGCCCCGGCACGGAGGCAAGCCTTGAACAATGCCCCGGTTTTCTTGCTGTGAAGAGTTTTCAATGTGAAAAAATCGGAGTTCTTTCCCTCCAACTCCAGGTCCAGAACCTGTCCTCCTACCATGCCCAAACTGCCGATAGCCCGGGCAGTTTCCCGGATCACTTTGGCCACGCACCTCGGGTCCATCCAGGGTAATTCAGCGCAAGCAGCCATTATCTCAAAAGCCAGGGTTAAAAGCGCGTCTCCAGTCAGAATGGCGTTAGCCTCACCGAATACCTTGTGGCAGGTAGGTTTGCCCCGGCGGAAGTCATCGTCATCCATAGCCGGCAGATCATCATGAACGAGTGAGTAGGTATGGATCATCTCCATAGCGCACGCCACCGGCAACGCGCGATTCGGATCTTTGCCCACCACTTGAGCAGATTCTAGAACTAATATCGGGCGCAACCTTTTGCCCCCATTAAAGACCGCGTAATGCATGGCCTGGTGAATCACCCGAGGGTACGCGGTCTCAGGTGGCATGAACTCACGCATGAACTTTTCTACATGAGCTTTTTTCTCTGCCAACTCGCTTTCGAATCTCGCGATATTAAAACCCACTCGACTTTCTCCTCTCTTATTCTTCGAACGGGGTTAGTTTCCACCCCGAATCCACATCTTCCGTCAACTTGAGTACCCTACCTTCTGCTTCCCGCAGGGTCTTTTCCAAAAAACGGAGAAGCTGTACCCCCTCTTCAAACATCGCCAGACTCTCTTCCAGCGTCAGATTCCCCTCTTCCAATCGCAAAACCACTTCTTCCAAGCGTTTTAGACCCTTCTCGAAGTTTATGGTTTCCTCCATAACTCTCCCCGCTCCTTAGTCCTGACCTCGGCAGTCATTCTGCCTTCATTGAGTATTATATCCACGGTCTCTCCAAGGTTGACATGTTCTACACTGGTTATGACTTGTCCTGCTTCTGCCTTGCGCACCACAGCATACCCCCGCCCCAGCACCTTGAGAGGACTTAAAGCGTCCAGACGGCCTCCGGCTTTCTCCACTTCATGTCTTCGGCTTTCAACACCGAAATTAACTGCCCTTAACAGCCTCTCCCCGAGCCCGCTTAGGCGCAGCCGCTGGTGCCTCATCAGCTCCTCTGGCCCCTGCCAAATTCTCCGCGATTTGAGGTAGTCAACAGCCTGCCAACGCGAGTCGATGGTTCTCTCCATTGCTTTCCACATACGCTTCTTGAGCAAGGCTATCCCCTGACCTAACGTTTCCACGTCCGGGACTGCCAGTTGAGCAGCTTGAGTAGGCGTAGCCGCCCGCACGTCGGCCGCGAGATCGCACAACGAATAATCGACCTCGTGCCCCACAGCCGAAATCACCGGCACCGGGCATGAGCTCACCGCCCTCACTACTTCCTCGGTGTTGAAAGCCCACAAGTCCTCCAGCGAACCCCCGCCGCGTCCCACGATAATGACATCTATCTCGCCGTACTCGCTCAGGGCCCGAATTGCTCTGGATATTTCTTGGGGAGCCGACTCCCCCTGTACCGAGCTGTGTGCCAGAATTACCGTAGCTTGAGGATAGCGCTGGCGGATGACCTTGACAATATCCCTGAAGGCAGCTCCATCTGCCGAAGTAACCACTCCTACACGGCGGGCAAACTTGGGGAGCGGCCGCTTCCTGTCTGGAGAAAACAGACCCTCCTTTTCCAGCTTCTGTCGCAGTTGGAGTAACTGCAGATATAGAGCCCCAACGCCGTCTGGTTCCAGGTCCTCTACGTACAGCTGATAGCGGCCGCTTCGCTCGAAAACTGACACATAACCTAAGGCTATCACTTTCATGCCGCTTTCAGGGACAAACCGAAGGCACCTAGCCCGGCTGCGAAACATGACGCAATTGATGACAGCGGTTTCGTCCTTCAGACTGAAATATAAGTGTCCCGATCTTTGATAGTGCTTAAAATCTGATATCTCCCCTTTGACCCAAACCGAAGCCAGCATCTCATCATCTTCAAGCAGAGATCGTATGTAAGCTGTAAGTTCGCCTACCGATAAGACGCGGCTCCGGTATTCTTCCCTGTCCAGCAAAGCCGTCATGGTAACTCTCCCTTACCAGTCGTCTGTGGCGTAAAGCTGCTCGCGATAAGCCGTCACTAGGTTCTCCAGTAGTTTGGCTATGAGCAGCGGTCCTATCCCACCAGGAACCGGAACCAGCCACCTCGCCTTCCCCATCACTGAACCGGAATCCACATTGCCCACAATCCGCCCCTGCTGCCAGTGAAAACCGGCATCTATTACCAAAGCTCCTGGTTTTACGTGTTTACCTTTCACCATCATGGGCTCCCCTTTTTCCACTACGAGAATGTCTGCCTTTGCCGCCGCTTCTTCCCATTCCCTGGCCTCCGGCACCACCCAAACCTGACATCCCCTGGACATGAGCAACAGCGACAGAGGCTGAATGAGATCAAAAGAATCTCCTACCAGTACGGCTATAAGCCCCCGCAGTTCTAGACATCCCGTTATGATGTCCAAGCAGGCGAGCGCCCCGCAGCTAATTAGAGAAGAATGCCCCCCGAGAAGCTTGCCCCGGTTAAAAGGATGAAATCCGTCAACATCTTTGCCCACGTTAAGGGAGGCCAAAACGGTTTCCTGTTCCGGTCGCAACGGCCCCGGCAAGGGAAGCTGCACCAGTATCCCGTGCGTATTGGCATCCATGTTGAGCTCGCTCACCTGCTTCAACAACTCCAGCAGGGTCGTGTTGTGGGGCAGGTTGATAACCAGACACTGCCCGCCTATTTCTTTTACCGCTTTTTCCTTTAAACGGACGTATCGATGGCTCTCTTCGTCATCACCGACGAGGAGTATAGCCAGTTGCGGTTTGGGGTACAAATCCTGTGTTTCTTTTTTCAACCGCTCCTTGATAACGGCGGCCATTTCCGAACCGCTTATTACTACCGTGTCCATTCCGCTCCTTGCTCCTTCCCCTGAACCCGTTTTTCTAACTGCCACTTGGTCGCTTTCACTAAATTTTGCAACAGGAACGCCACGGTTACGGTCCCTGTTCCTCCGGGAACTGGAGTTATGTATGAAGCGCGCTTTGCCGCTTCCTCAAATTCTACGTCGCCAACCAACTTATTATCTACCGCGTTCATTCCTACATCGATTACTACAGCTCCTTCTCTTATCCATTCCCCTTTGATAGCTTGGGGCCGCCCCACAGCTACCACCAGTAGTTCCGCCCGGCGCACATGATCCTCAAGAAGGCCCCGTTTTGACGTAAGGCTGTGACATACGGTGACCGTAGCGTTTTCGCTCAAAAGCAGCAAAGCACAAGGTTTGCCTACTATGTCGCTGCGCCCTACTACTACAGCCTCCTTACCGGTAAAATCGACCCCGGTAGACTTTGCCAACTCTACTGCGGACAATGCCGTACAGGGAACAAGCTGGGGCATGCCCAACAAAAGCCGGCCTAGGTTATAGGGAGTCACTCCCTCGACATCCTTTTCCCAGGAGATCTGCCATTGCGCCATCTTACTGTTGATATGATACGGAAGCGGCATATGGAGAATTATCCCGTTGATGGCCGGGTCTCGATTGAGGTTATCGATGGTCTTTAAAAGCCTCGCCTCTGAAGTATTATTCGATAGTTCTATCAGTTCGCAGCTGATGCCGACCTTCTCGGCCAGACGCCGTTGAGAAGAAAAGTATACCTGTGAAGCCGGGTCCTCCCCGACTTGTACTGTCATCAAACAGGGGTTTACTCCTTTTTCTTTCAGCTGCTGCACCTCTGCTGCCACCCCTGCCATAATGGCATCAGCCAAAGCCTTTCCATAAAGAACAATAGCCCCCAATAATCACACCTCTTTCCCCATGTTCTTTGACCATTTCATCCACCCCAGCCAGGCTGTCCCCACAGCGTTGTCAGAACTCAAGCCGGGCGGAGCAAAGTGAAGCCGCAGTGAGACCGAAGGATGCGAGAGCCTGTCTAAAAGCCTTTTTCTTATGATGGAATTAGCCATCACTCCTCCTACCATCAAAACGTCCTTAACACCCAAGTCCCTAGACTTTTCCCGAAGGACTTTTTCTAAAGTGTTGGCTATGCACAGAAACACGGCCATACTGACCTCAGCCAGAGGCGCTCCTTTTTCCAACCAGCGAAAAGCCTGGGCTTCTGCTCCGGAAAACGAAAAACTGTCGGACTTCACCGCTGATGCCAGCCTCAGTTTACAATCTTGAAGCGACCCGGCTTGGGCCAACTCTTCCATGTGCCGGCCGCAGGGAAAGGGAAGCCCCATCTTGACCCCTACTCTGTCCACCAGCTGTCCTGCATGCAGGTCAGTAGTTGCCGCCAGAATTGAAATATCATAGTAGGAATCTCGGCCCGCCTGGACCAGCAGTACTTCCGAAGTACCGCCTGAAAAATGAACAGCTATGTATTTCTCCGGAAGATCTGCCCCGCTTCCTCTTTCCCCGGCCATTATGTGCCCCTCTTGGTGACTAAAGGTGTATAAGGGAACGCCAGCAACACTGGCCAGCGTACGGGCTACCGCTGTGCCGGCCAGAAAAACCGGCATGTAACTCTGCGGCAGATTGCGGGGCCTGTCGCTCACCGCTACAGCCGTTAAAGGATAGGTATTCCAAAATATCCGCAGGTCCTCAAACAAAAAAGGGAGGTTCCTTATGTGGGCAAACACGGCTTCCGACTGCCGAAGCCCCCGCTGCCCCAGTTCGACCTTCAAAACCTCTCTCTTATCTGCTATCAACTCTCCGTGCTGGTTTACCAGAGCCACAGAGGTGGTGTAGGCGCTGGTATCAATCCCGAGAAAGCCTTTCACATTTTTCCCCCATTATCCTGTCCAAGATGGCGTTTATGAAACTGCTGGAGTTCTCATCACCGTATTTCTTGGCCAGTTCAACTGCCTCGTCGATGACTATGACCGGGTCGGTATCGGTATACAACATCTCGCCCACGGCCATCCTCATAATGCTGCGGTCGACTGCAGCCATCCGGTTGATGGACCACTCCGGCGAATACTTGCTGATCATCCCGTCAATCTCTATTAAGTGTTCCAGGGTTTTTTCCACCAATTCTCTGGCAAAAGCCAAGTAGCGATCCGCAAGAGGGGTCTCCTCAACCAGGAAAATCAAGGCGTCTTGGGGAGAAGCCCCCCCCAGGTCGGCCTGAAACAAAACCTTGAAGGCAGTCTCTCTTGCCAGGCTCCGACTCAAGTGCAGTCCCCTTCCTCTACTTATTCCTAAAAACACGCTGTACCCATTCATCAACTCGGCCGTTCTCGTCCAAGCTCTTGCCGATACCATAACCTATTACAATGCAAAGGATTATCAAAAGGGTTTTCCAAAAACCGTAAACCACTATGAGTATCCCGGCTATGAGGCCGGCAATTATTCCTATCGCCTTCCCGCGATGGTACTCCAGAACATGCGTGATAAACTTCTCCCACATGAATATCATGCCTGGTTCACAAAACCTAACAATACTTGACACATCACGTCACTTCTTGTTAGGCGGCCTCCCCAT
>CAYONS010000007.1:0-47168 GCA_964405385.1 uncultured Syntrophothermus sp. | reverse complement strand
ACGTCGAAAGAAAGTCACGCCTGAGTGCCGGGTCTGTGGCCGGTTTTCGGGGCAGACGCTTTATCAAGGAACAAAGTTGACCAGTTCTTCGAGAGGTTTGCGGGGCACGGGGTTAACGGGGGACGCAGGGTAACCTATCAGCACTAGACTTACCAGATCCATATTTTGCGGGATGCTCAACACGTTTTTAAGTTCTTCTTTGTCATACAACGTATACCAGAGGCTGCCCAGTCCCGCGGCGTGGGCTGCCAAGAGCATGTTTTGAATCGCGGCTGAACAAGACATAAGGTAGGTCTCTCCTCTGCCGGGAAGGAATTTATCTGCTCCTGCGTCCTCAGGATCGGCAGTTACCGCTATAACTACCGGGGCTTGAACCAAGAAATCTACTGTGTAACGGCCCAGCCATTTCCAGCCACTGAGTTTGTGCAGAGTTTCGACAGTCTTGCGGCAAGAATCTCGTATGCGTTTTTTCACTTCTTCATTCTTGATGACCGTAAAGCGCCAGGGCTGTTTGTTTACGGCTGAAGGGGCCCAGCGCCCCGCTTCCAAAACCATTTCCAGCTTTTCATTTTCTACGGGCGTCGGGGCAAATGCCCGGCAGCTTCTCCTGTTGCGAAGAGCTTCCCACAAATCCATGGATACCCCTCCTTGTGGCATTCTTTAACTTTAGTTACCTCGTTTGTTTAATACCTAGGTCTTCCATGACCGGGTCAAACTGCGCGGGGAATAAGGGGCCTTTCAGCAGAGCCGGATAGATGGTAGGATAACGCATTCCTCCGGCTTTTTGTGTTCCTTCGAGACCGCTTATTATTTCGTCAAAGCGGCTATTAGGGATAGCAAAGGCGAGTTCATCTTCGCCAGCGAAGGCAAAGGCTCTCTCTCCGCTACCGGGTATAGTTATTTGGTATTCTTGGGATTGGATGCCGACTATTATGGCTCGCAAGCAGCCCATTCGTTCGGCGAAAACAGTATTGATGGGCTGTCCCGTCTTGTAACAGGCCGCCATCACCAGCCTGTGTATTTGAGCCGAGTTTCCGTAAACGAGGACGACGTCTGGTTCAAATCCGGCTCGACTCAAAGGCGCGAGAAGAACATGTCTGCTGGTCGACCTTTCCATGCGCGGAAGGTGACTGGCGTTCAGGGAAGCGCCTATTTCGGGAGTCTCGGCGTAGAAAGGGAAGGCCATGAGCCCTTCTTGAAAGTTTTTGCTCATTTCCGCGAGTCCTAGGGCCATAAGGACAGGCGGGCACTGGTGGTCTTCCGGTCCGAAAGCCACCGTCATTCCAAAACGGCGAGCAATGCTGATGCCCTGACAGAGAGCCAGTCGGTTGCCAAAATTCTTCACGGGGAAAACCGCTTTTTGCGGAAGTTCCGGGGTGTCGAGCAATTTCACAGCTACCGGATAAGTGGACGGCCTTACCATTTGCTCAAGAGACGCATTGAGCTTTTGGATCAACTCCATCTTTTTCCCTCCTAAACGAAAATAATGAAACGCCGTGCTAACGAAGGAAGGTTCATCTCCGAGCTATGAGTAGTTACCAAAACTTGTCTTATCTCAATTATATAACAATCGAAGTCAGCGCTGTCAGAATTTTTGTGGAGCCTGGATTGGTTGGTCATGAATGGAAATACTGATATAATGGTAATAGAAATTTAACTTTTGGTTGAGGGGGGCTGGGGGCTCCCCGTGCTGTCTTGCGGATAGGCTTTGTGGATTATTGAGATACTAGAAAGGACCAGAGGGGATGGAACTGGATAAGAAAATAACGCCGGAGTTTTGGCGCAACCTCTTACAAAAAATAGAGGACCTTTCTGCCAACATGGAACGTATGAGGCTTGCCGAGTATGTCGATGTTTTGCAGAATCCCAAGCGACTTTTCTATATCAATTTCCTCATCGGTATAGCCCGGGGCTTCGGCGGCGCTGTGGGTGCTACGGTATTGGTTGCGGTTGTTTTCTATTTCCTTCAAAAGGCCATGATACTGAACCTTCCAGTAATAGGGGATTTTATCGCTCAGCTGGTAAAGATTGTACAGGTCCAGTTAAGTGCTCCTGGAGGAATTTCCGGGGCAGGTCGTTGAGGGGGCGAAAGAAATGGATGTTAAGGAAAAACTGCTGGCCAAAAAGGCAAGCTTGGAAAAGGCTTTAGAGGAGAAGAAAAAAGCAAGCAAAAGAGCAATGGGCGAGATACTGGACGAACTTTCCATGTACGACCAGCATCCGGCAGACGTAGCTTCTGAGTTGTACGAAAGGGAAAAAGATGCAGGCATAGCCGAGAGTATCGAACTAGAATTGGCACGAGTCAACGATGCATTGCGTCGCTGTGATGAAGGCAGTTATGGGCGTTGCAGGTCATGCGGCGAACCTATCGATGCGAAAAGGCTTGAGGTATTGCCGGAGGCGGACTTGTGCGTAAAATGTGCAAGAGCCCAGCAGGACAAATTCACAAGGCCAGAGGAAGAACGACAGACTGATATAAGCGAGATGACGGAAAAAGGCGAATGGTTCAAGTTGGCGGAATATGATTTCTTTGAAGAGTGGCACAAGAAGTTTCCGGAATAAGCTGTTGACCGATTGGTAGGCGATGCGAGGAGGTGGCAAAGCTGCGGATAGGCGTCTTTACCGACAGCTACAAGCCATACACCAGCGGTGTGGTTACTTCTATCACTACTTTTTCCGAAGAATTGACTCGCATGGGGCATGAGGTGTATATTTTTGCTCCTAGTTACCCCCACTACAAAGAGCGTGAGCGCAACGTTTTTCGATTTTTCTCTGTGCCTGCTCCTACTAATCCGGACTATACATTGGCTGTTCCTATCTCCCCACACATGAGCTCTGTGGTTGAAAAGCTCAGATTGGACATAGTGCACGTTCATTCCCCTTTCTTACTGGGGAGGTGGGGGGCTAAGTGCGCTCGGCGTTTCGGTTTGCCTCTGGTATTCACATACCACACTCTCTATGATCAGTACGTGCACTACGTACCTCTCCCCCAGGAACTGGCGAAAAATATAGTCGTCCTCTACACCCGCTATTTTTGCAACCGGTGTGATCTGGTTGTAGCGCCTTCGCGGGAAATAGAGCGGATGATAAAAGGTTATGGAATTCGAACACCTGTGAGGGTAATTCCGACCGGGGTTCAGTTGCACAAGTTCCGCAGAAGCAAGCCGGGGTGGCTGAGAGAACAGTACGGCTTGCCGGAGGATGTCCCCGTGTGCCTTTTTGTGGGGAGGCTTACTAGAGAGAAAAACCTCACGTTCCTGATTGATGCTTTTAAAATAATTAAGGAGCAAGTGGCGGCTGCAGTTTTGGTATTGGTTGCCGGGGGGCCTTTAGAGGAGGAACTTAAGCGACATACCTCTGCCGTGGGCCTTGATGTCGGACGGGACGTGATTTTCACGGGAAGGCTGCCGTTTGAGCAATTGGTTGAGGTTTACTTCGACGCTACTGTCTTCACTTTTCCTTCTATTACGGAAACGCAGGGATTGGTGTTGGCTGAAGCGATGGCGGCCGGTCTTCCCGTAGTGGCGGTGAACGCCTTTGGGGTGCGGGACACAGTGGATGACGGAATCAACGGGTACCTGGTCGAATTAGACAAGGAGCAGTTTGCGCAAAGAGTAACTAAGTTGTTGCAAGACGAAACACTGAGACGGTCATTTGCGGCGCAGGCGACTGCGAAGGCGAAGCAATTATCATCCAGGGCCATGGCTAGGAAGCTGGAATCGGAATACTTCCAACTGTTGGAAAGACCCAAAACCAAGCCGGGGTACCGACAGTGGCCCAGGTTGCCGATAACCAGGTTCTACCGAAATAAGTAACTATGAGGCGAAAAAACCATGTTCAAGAATCAGATGCCGAAGCGAGGACATAGGCTGCTGTACTGGGTACTGGTATTTACGATCGCAGGACTGGATCAGGCGAGCAAGCTGGTAGTACAGCAACACTTGGTTTTAGGACAGAGTCGGCCGGTGGTTGACGGCCTGTTACAGCTGACTTTGGTTTTGAACCAGGGAGCAGCCTTCGGCTTACTGCCCGGGAAATACCTCTTATTTTTGGGAACGGCGATGGGTCTAATAGCGGCTGCGAGTTATTATGCCGTCAATTACAACCCCAACGTAGCAATGCAGACGGGGTTGGGGCTGGTCAGCGGTGGAGCTTTGGGAAACTTGATCGATAGGCTTTGGCACGGAGGAGTTCTGGATTTTATAGATTTAGGGTTTTGGCCGGTGTTCAATTTGGCCGATTCGGCCATTGTAGTGGGCACATCTTGGCTGGCTTTGTGTTTGCTGAATTCGCGGGCGTAGGGGAGAAGATAAACTCGTGGAAATCCGAGAAGTAGTAGCAGAAGAGCACCATGAAGGGGAACGACTGGACCGTTTCTTGGCAATGGCTTTGGTTGATATTTCCCGCAGTCAGGTAAAAAACTTAATTGACGAAGGATTGGTTCTTGTCGGAGGGAGACCCCAAAAACCGGGATACCGAATGAAAATGGGTGACATCGTGCAGGTTCACATGCCGGAAACTCAGGATACCGGGTTGCTACCTCAGGATCTGCCTGTCAGTGTAATCTACGAAGATCACGATGTCGCGGTAATCGACAAGCCTCAGGGTATGGTAGTGCATCCTGCCCATGGCCACCGGCAGGGGACCCTGGTCAATGCTTTGTTATTTAAGGTGAAGGATCTATCTGGCATAAACGGTGAGCTTCGTCCCGGAATAGTCCACCGGTTAGATAAGGATACCTCGGGGCTTTTAGTTGTGGCTAAGAATGACCGGGCTCATCGTTCTTTATCTGATCAGATAAAGAACCGAAAAGTCCGCCGGGAGTACATGGCGGTGGTGCACGGGGTTATCAAAGAAAGTTCGGGAACTATCGATGCGCCTATAGGCAGAAGTATGCGGGACCGCAAGAAGATGGCGGTAATAAAGGACGGCCGCCCGGCGGTTACCCACTACACAGTGCTGCGTCGATTTACGGGGTTTACTCTGGTCAGGGTCCGACTGGAGACGGGGCGGACCCATCAGATTCGAGTGCACTTTTCGTATATTGGGCACCCGGTGGCGGGTGATAAAACTTACGGGCCGGCTAGATCCCCGTTCAACTTGCGAGGACAGGCTCTACACGCTTGCTACCTGGCTTTTTTCCATCCGACGACCGGAGAACTGCTGGAGTTTACGTCTCCACTTCCCTCTTATTTTCAGGAACTGCTGTTGCAGCTGGAAAAGGGGGGCGCTTGACACGGCTAGGGCTTTGTCTTAGAATGACCACAAGAAACCTTTAAGTTGGCCCCGTGAGGCTGGCAAGGGCAATGTGGAAAAAACGGAGCCTACCTTCCGACTTTACGGGAGGTAGGCTTTTTAGTCTCTCGCTTAAACCGGTTCATGGCCCGACAGGAGGGGGATATAGTGCGGATAATTGAGAAGACAAAAATAATGGATGAAGCAGGGATCAGCAGGGCTCTGACTCGTATAAGTCACGAGATAGTCGAAAGAAACAAGGGCGTAGAAAACTTAGCTTTGGTGGGAATAAGAAGGAGGGGAGGCCCCCTGGCAGAAAGGATCGCCCAGAAGATTAAAGAGATCGAGGGAGTAGAAGTTCCGGTTGGAGTCCTCGATATAACCCTTTACCGGGATGATCTTACGACGTTGGGGCCACAGCCGATGCTTCACAGGACGGAGGTTCCCTTCGATGTGACCGGCAAGAAGATAGTCTTGACGGACGATGTGCTTTATACCGGTCGAACAGTAAGAGCAGCTCTGGATGCACTGATGGATCTGGGACGGCCGAATTGCATCCAGTTAGCTGTGCTTGTTGATCGAGGCCATCGCGAACTACCCATAAAAGCCGATTACGTGGGAAAGAATGTACCCACTTCAAAGAAAGAAATAATCACAGTAAGGTTGAAAGAGATTGACGGGAGAGACGAGGTTGTAATCGAAGAGATCATTGACACGTGATGTCCCTTTAAGGTGGTCCTGAGAGGCTAGCAAGGGAGAGGCTGGTAACCCATAAGATGGAATTGTCTCCGGCTAAGCCTTCCCTTGCAGCAGGGAAGGCTTTTTCAGATATATGCTGTGAGGAGGTCAACGGCGATGGTGTTCAGGCAACGCAAGGATTTGCTCGGTATCGAAGATCTTTCTAAGGAAGAGGTTACTTCGATTCTGGACGTGGCTCGGCCCATGAAAGACGTTCTTTCCCGGGATATAAAAAAGGTGCCAACTCTTAGGGGGAAGGTAGTCGTGACCCTGTTTTATGAACCTAGTACGCGAACGAGAACATCCTTTGAACTGGCAGGGAAATACCTGTCGGCAGATACAGTAAACCTGGCGGTTTCAACCAGCAGCGTCCAGAAAGGCGAAAGTCTTAAGGATACCATAAAGACCATCGAGGCTATGGGGGCTGACGTGATAATCATAAGGCATTCGATGAGCGGCGTGCCTCATTACGTTGCCCGTAATACTAAGATGCGGGTCATCAATGCCGGTGACGGCACCCACGAGCATCCCACACAGGCCTTGCTGGACATGTTCTCTATTCGAGAAAAGAAGGGTACTCTGGAAGGGTTGAAGGTGGCCATACTTGGGGATATACTGCACAGCCGAGTGGCGAGATCCAATATCTTCGGCTTGAAGAAGTTTGGGTGCGAAATCCGGGTGATCGGGCCGTCTACCCTAATGCCCGCTGACATCGAGCGTATGGGGGTTAAGAAGTACTTCAACATCGAAGAAGGGCTGGAAGGGGTTGACGTCATAAACGTCCTCAGAATTCAAAGAGAAAGACAGAAAGAAGGATTGTTCCCGACGCTTGAGGAATACAGCGAGCTTTATTGTTTGACCAAGGAGCGGTTAGCTCTCGCCCGATCCGATGTGTTGGTCTTGCATCCAGGGCCGATGAACCGGGGAGTAGAAATAGCCGGAGACGTAGCGGATGGGTCTCATTCTGTTATCGAAGAACAGGTTACCAATGGAGTTGCGGTAAGAATGGCTTTACTCTACTTGATGATGGGAGGGACAAGCGATGAGGTTAGTAATTAAAGGTGGCCGCATCGTCGATCCTGTGAACTCAGTAGATGAGGTAGGAGACATCCTGATAGAGGACGGAGTCATACAGGAGATATCTGCCGGGATAAGGGCAAGAAAGGCGGAAGTGCTGGATGTTTCTGGCAAGGTGGTTTGTCCAGGTTTCATCGATATCCACGTTCATTTGAGGGAACCGGGCTACGAGTACAAAGAGGATATAGCTTCGGGCACCAGGGCGGCAGCAGCAGGAGGTTTTACCACGGTGTGCTGCATGCCGAATACCAAACCTGTGATTGATAACGGTGCCGTAGCGTCATTCGTCCGCTCTCGCGCGAGGGAGGTCGGACTGGTCAACGTATTTCCCATAGGCAGCATTACGAAAAAACAGCAGGGGACCGAGATATCAGAGATGGCTGAACTGGCTCGGGCAGGTTGCGTAGCTTTTTCCGATGACGGCCGGCCGGTAATGAATGCTGAGATAATGCGGCGGGCCTTGGAGTATTCTCGGATGTTCGACTTGCCGGTCATTTCCCACTGTGAGGATTTGAACCTGTCCGAAGGAGGGCAAATGCACGAAGGGTTTTATTCGACGCTCTACGGCCTTAAAGGGATCCCGCCTGCGGCTGAGGAAGTGATGGTAGCAAGGGATATCATTTTGGCACAAGCCACAGGAGGCCGGGTTCACATTGCCCATGTCAGCACCTTGGGTTCGATCGAATTGATAAAGATGGCCAAGAGCAAAGGTTTGGCGGTAACCTGCGAGGTCACACCTCACCATCTGTCTCTTACCGATGACATGGTAGGTGATTATGATGCTGATACGAAGGTCAACCCGCCTCTGCGGAGCTGGGAACATGTTGAAGCTCTGCGTCAGGCTTTGAAAGAGGGGGTAATTGATTGCATTGCCAGTGACCACGCCCCGCACGAGGTTGAGGCCAAGGACTGCGAATATAACCTGGCTTCTTTTGGAATTTCCGGATTGGAGACGGCTGTTGCCGTGGTTTTGAATGACCTGGTCCATGCAGGAATACTTGATCTGCCTGATGTGGTTCGGCTGATGTCTATTAATCCAGCGAGGATATTGAGGATCGACGGAGGCAGTCTTTCTCCAGGGAAGGTGGCTGATATCACGATACTCGACTTGCAGGCCGAGCGCCGGGTAGAGACAAGTGAGTTCTGGTCCAAGGGCAAGAACAATCCTTTTAAGGGCCGAATTCTGCGGGGTTGGCCATGGGCTACTGTTGTAGGTGGCAGGTTAGTCGCCCATGACGGCAAGATTATAGTATAGAACACCGGTGATTTCGCCTGGGGTATCTGGAGGAATATCTGTTTTGGCGTAGAATTCCATCCATATAATTCTTCGGGGGTGTTTTATGCGCAAAGTTCAACAGGCCCTTGTAATCAGGCACCGGGAAATAGTTCCCGGCTACTTCGAGTTGGAATTCATAGCGCCTGAAATAGCACGCGAAGCCATACCCGGCCAGTTTGTTCATATAAGGGTGACGCAAAGCCTTGATCCGCTTTTGAGGAGACCATTCGGGATCTATAATGTGGAGAAGAAGATCGGCAGCATAACTGTGTTTTACCGGGTAGTCGGCAGAGGCACCAGGATGCTATCGGATGTCCATACAGCAGAACAGATTGATGTTCTCGGGCCTTTGGGCAGGCCTTTTTCTTTGCCCAGGCATATGAGAAGGGCATTGCTGGTAGGAGGAGGGGTAGGGATTGCTCCGCTTGTGTATCTGGCCCGTGTCTTGTGCGAAAACAAGATTGAAGTCACGGTTTTGCTGGGAGCTTCTACCTCTGGGTATCTTGTCGGCAAAGACGTTCTCAAAAGGATGGGTATAGATTTCATGGTATCAACCGATGACGGCAGCGAGGGGATGAAAGGCAGGGTCACAGACCTGTTGGAAAAAGTCATTGACAAAAAGCAGTTCGACTATGTTTACGCCTGCGGGCCAGAACCGATGATGGCCAGGGTGACCGAGATCGCTCAGACTAGAGGTCTTGAGGGCGAGTTGTCTTTGGAGGAACACATGGCCTGTGGAATAGGGGCATGTCTAGGATGCGCGAAAAAGGTTGTGAGGAACGGAAACGAGACTTATGCCAAGGTGTGCACCGACGGCCCGGTTTTCAAGATAGGCGAGGTGGTGTTCGATGCCTAAAAGGAAAGAAAAACCAGCGATCAATTTGGCGGTAAACTTGGGTGGAATCAGTCTGAAAAACCCGGTAACAGTCGCTTCTGGAACCTTTGGTTACGGACGAGAATACGAGGAGTTCGTTGATTTATCGGAGTTAGGGGCCATAATAGTCAAAGGCACCACCTTGGAACCTAAGAAGGGGAACCCTCCTCCGCGGATAGTTGAGACACCGGCAGGTATGTTGAACGCAATCGGGCTGGAAAACCCTGGAGTTGAGGTGTTTGTCAATGAGTTGCTCCCCTACCTGCTGGAGAAAAAGGCGACCGTGATAGTAAACATTGCGGGGGACCAGATCGAAGATTACGCGCAATTGGCGGGCATTTTGGACCGACAGCCTGGGATAGCCGGCCTTGAGGTCAACATCTCCTGTCCTAACGTAAAACGAGGAGGTCTGCAATTTGGTACCGACCCGGTTATGATCGATGAGGTGGTGAGGGCGGTGCGGGAGAACACGAGGCTGCCTCTTATAGTCAAACTGTCGCCGAACGTCACCGATATCGTAGCTATGGCCAAAGCGGCGGTTAACGCAGGAGCCAATGCCCTTTCTCTTATCAATACCCTTCTGGGCATGGCCATCGATGTAGAGAAGAGACGCCCGGCTCTGGGTAACATTTTTGGCGGCTTGTCCGGTCCGGCCATCAAGCCTGTGGCTGTCAGAATGGTATATCAGGTAGCCAAGGAAATCGACGTGCCTATTTTAGGGATGGGTGGAATTATGAGTTTTTCCGATGCCCTGGAATTTATCCTGGCTGGCGCGACGGCTGTTTCAATCGGCACGGGAAATTTCGTCGATCCCGGCATATCTAAGAGGATTATGGCAGATATCGAACAGTACCTGGAGAAGAAAGGGATATACGATATCCAGGAATTAATAGGGGCTGCCATTGTCCGTTAAAGCATTAATAACCCGTGGAGCAGGGAGCAGGGGGCGGTGGTAGGTGAAACCACATGAAAGGATTATTTTGGCTTTGGACGTGGATAGTGAGCGCGACGCTCTGTCACTGGTCGATGAGCTTTCGCACTTGGTGGGTGTCTTCAAGATAGGAATGCAGCTTTTCTATAGCGCCGGGCCGGACATCGTAAAAAGAATCGCCGGGGCGGGGCACAGGGTATTTCTTGACCTGAAGTTTCACGACATTCCTAATACGGTACGGGCTGCCACCAGGGCCGTAACCAACTTGGGTGTGTATATGCTCAACGTTCACATAGCTGGCGGGCGTGAGATGATGAAGCAGGCAGCCGAGGCGGCTTCTGAAGAAGGGAAAAGGCTGGGGAAAGCAGCACCTTTCGTTCTCGGGGTCACTGTTCTGACCAGCATATCGGAAGAGCAGTTGTGTCAAGAATTAAAGATTCCTATAAAAATGGAGCAGCTGGTGAGGCAATGGGCACTTATGGCCAAGGAATGTGGCTTGACCGGGGTGGTGGCTTCACCGCAGGAAATAGCGGCCGTTCGAGAGGCTTGCGGACCGAAATTCGTGATAGTCACGCCTGGAGTAAGACCTGCATGGTCTGAAAAAGACGACCAGCAGAGAATAGCTACCCCGGCGCGGGCGGTGCAAATGGGTGCAGATTACATAGTGATAGGTCGGCCGATTCTTAAAGCCAAGAATCGCAAGGATGCAGCTATGAGGATTATTGAAGAATTGGAGGTATAAGGTATAATATGGCGACTAAAGAAAGGATAGAGCAGATCTTTACCAACGCCGGAGCCCTTTTAGAGGGCCATTTTCTCTTGAGCTCGGGGAAACACAGCAACCGTTACATTCAGTGCGCCTCGGTACTGCAGTACCCTTGCTACACCGATGAGCTTGCCGAAGAACTGGCTGGCCGCTTCCGCGATGACCGGGTGGAAGCAGTCATCGGACCTGCAATGGGCGGCATTATCGTGGCTTATGAAATAGCTCGCAAGCTAGGGGTTAAGGGCATGTTTTGCGAAAGAGAGAACGGGAAGATGAAGCTTCGTCGCGGATTTAGTGTGTTTCCGGGTCAACGCGTGCTGGTGGCTGAGGATGTCATTACTACCGGTGGGTCGGTACGAGAAGTCATAGATGTGGTGCGGGAATACGGAGGAAATGTAATAGGAGTGGCAGCCCTGGTGGATCGAAGCGGAGGAAAGGTAGATTTTGGCGTCAAGACGGAAGCGGCTCTAGTATTGGACATCGAGACCTATGAGCCTGATGATTGCCCGTTGTGTAAAGCGGGTCAGGTTCCGCTGGTAAAACCGGGAAGCCGGGCTTAAATCTTTGGAGGTATACCTGGATAAGAGGGCTAATTCGAGGGCTCAACGGTGTTGTTCAATTCAGGAGAGTGCATCTGCGGAAGAATGGTCTTTAGCCGCGGGTCTTTTAAATTAACGTATATGGTCCAGTAATTGTCATATACCACCATGCCTGGTTTCGAGCCCTTAGGTTTTTTGACGTTATTGCGAAAAGTATAGTCCACCGCAACTTTGTCGGCATCCCGGTTCCTGCTGAAGTAAGCGGCGAGAAGAGCTGCTTCTTCTAACGTGCGGTCTGGGACGTCATTAATGTTCTTAGTGTTCTTATTGAGTTTAATGATGACATGGCTGCCTGGAGCATCCTTGGCATGCAGCCACAGGTCGTTATGAGAAGAGGTTTTGAGAGTAAGTTCTTCGTTTTGTAGGTTGTTTCTCCCGACCAGTATGGTGTAACCGTCAGTCGACAAGAAGGTTCGAGGACCAAGACGGTCGGCTTGGCGAGATGGTTTTCTTTTTTCTTTCTTTATGTATCCTTCTCTTTCCAGTTCTTCTGATATCTCTACTATCTCTTCTAAGGTTTCGGCTTGTTCCAGGGCAAGCTGTACCGATTCGAGGTAGGCGATCTCTTGTTGGGTTTCTTGCAGTCTTTTTTGGGCGTGGGCCGCTTGTGCTTTCCCTTTAGCGTAAAGTCTGAAGTAGCGCTGTGCATTTTCGATGGGCGAGAGATGTCCGAGCAAGCTTACGGTTACCGGTTCCCCTGTGTAAAAGTCTAAAAGTTGGACTTCAGTTGCTCCTTTTTTGATTTGGTGCCCGTAGGCGGTCAGTAACTCCCCCCACACTCGATAAGGCAGCGTCTTTTCCGCTTGAGCCAGGTCGCCTTCCTGAGAAAGTGCTTTCCGGTAGGCTTTTTCCAGGAAGACCTTGACATTTCGCAACAAGTTCTGTTTGTGAGAACTGGCTTTCTCTTGTTTTATCTTATTCTGAAAGTAATAGTCGGCGGCCTGGTTGACAGAAGAAAAAGCCAAGACTTTTTCGCCGGTTTGTTGTTTGGCGGCAGGCAGGAGAGAAAAGGGGGAAAATTCCATAACACCATGAGCTCCGACAAGGACCGTCGGACTGGATTGTCGATTTTTTGCTTTTGCCCAAAGAGAATGCCAATTAACGAAAAGCCTCGACAGCTCGAAATCACCACACTCGTCCACCGGTTGATCGGGATCTACACCGGAGGTAAGGCATATGTACCTGGCTGTAGCCTGGCTGACACCCGCGCAAGTATCGAACAGGGCCTTAAAAACGCTCGCGGAACCTTGCTCCCAAACCCGGGCAACAAATTGTTCGTATGGGGTTTTTTCGGCTTCTAGTTTGTTTTGGGCGGGGGGAGAAACGTAAAGATGCCCGGGGAGGATTTCGCGGTAAGAATTAGTATCTGCTCCAAACCGTTTGAGGGCATCTATGATGGTGTTTGTTTCCGGATCGACAAGTATTATATTGGTATGCCTGCCGGTAAACTCACAAACCAGCACTTTTTCCTTCCATTCCAAGAATTCATTCAAAGCCTCGCACCGGATGTTTACTACCCGTTCACTATCGACCTGAGAGATCTCTTTAATCCTTGCCCCTTCCAAATACTTGCGAAGGAGCATACAAAAAGCAAAAGGAGTAGCCGGATTTTCCTTTCGTTCTCCGGTGAGGTGTAGCCGGTACCATCTGGGATTGGCAGATATAACTAACCTCACGCTTTCCCCAGGTTTGCGCAAGGCAAGTACGATTTCATCCTTTTCCGGTTGGAATATTTTTTCAATGCGGCAGTCTTTAACCAATGGATCCAGCTCTGCAACCAGAGCGGAAATAGTAAGACCGTCAAAAGGCATACGGATGCACCCCCGAGGAAAGTATAACACTAAGGGTATGCTGCCTCAACGTAACGTCAGTAAAAGCTGAGAAGGCAAGAAAATCAAAGGTCAGGCATAAAGCGACATAATCCGCGGTAGAGCTCGCTACGTAAAAGTGCCTATTTTCCCAAAAGGAGAATAGAGGAATAATGAACGATGATGGAGAACAATTTTGTCGGGGGAAAGTCTGGGAGGTTTTTGATGTGTCAGATGTGGTGAAGGCGTTCTACCGGGATATCCTGGTACAGGTCTTGTCCATTGAATCGAGAAAAAAGCAGGTTTCGCAACGCCTCTTGCTGAACAAATCTGAAAGAATGCGGTTGAGGATAATTAGGGAGTTTCTCAGCCTGGATTTGGATAAACATACCTTGCTTCAACAGGCCGCAGTGGTCGGATTTCAAAACCAGGAGTTTGACGTGCTTGATCACTTGTGCAAACTCTACAAGGTTGAAGCCTATGACGAGCTACCCGAACGGATAAGGGAGGAAGTGCAGCGCACGGAAAGACTGCTTGTACCTATCATTAATGAAATACGGTATCCTAAAACCGGTGGCTTCTTTGAGCGACGTCTTGTCCAAGAGGTAAATAAGTACGTTACTTTGCAGGCAAGGGAGTACGTAAAAGTCAAGCTTTGAGGGAGGGATAAGATTATGGGGAAGAAAGTGGTTATTGTTGGCGGGGTGGCCGGAGGAGCCAGCGCTGCTGCGCGTTTGAGGAGACTGGATGAAGATGCTGAAATCATTATGTTTGAGCGAGGCGAACATATATCTTATGCAAACTGCGGGTTGCCTTACTATGTCGGAGGTATCATAAGGGACCGGAAGAAACTGTTGGTACAGACCCCCGAAGCCATGCGCAAGCGGTTTAACATTGACGTTCGCACCATGAGCGAAGTTATTCGTATCCTTCCTGAGGAGAAACAGATAGAGGTAAGGGATCTGGTCAAGGGGGAGGTGTACAAGGAGAGCTACGACTATCTGGTATTGTCTCCGGGAGCTAGCCCTGTAGTTCCGGACATACCAGGAGCGGACCTCAAAAATGTATTCACCATTCGTAATGTACCGGACAGCGACGCTATAAAAGCCTACATCGAGGCTCGAAAGCCGGCCCACGCCGCGGTTATAGGCGGGGGATTCATTGGGTTGGAGATGGTAGAGGTTTTGACAGCGTGCGGCACAAAGGTGGCCTTGATCGAGGCGGACACTCAGGTCATGAGGGCTTTGGACCCGGAAATGGCTGCAGTAGTGCACTGTTATCTCCGTGATCAGGGAATAGACCTGCACCTTGGTGATAAACTGGTGGCGATAAAAGGTTCCTCGGGAGCCGAAGAAATAGAGCTGGCCAGCGGAAAAACCCTGCCAGCGGAACTTGTTATCTTGGGGATAGGAGTGCGTCCCGAGGTGTGGCTGGCCAAGGAAGCAGGACTGGCCATCGGATCTACCGGCGGCATCTTGGTAGACGAGTATCTTCGTACCTCAGATCCTTTCATTTATGCGGTGGGAGACGCCATACAAGTGAAGGACTACGTTACCGGTGAGGACGTGCTGATTCCTTTGGCAGGTCCGGCCAACCGGCAGGGAAGGATAGTTGCTGATACCATAGCAGGCCGACCTACTCCCTATAGGGGCAGTCAGGGAACAGCTATCGTTAAGATAATGGACATGGTTGTGGCCGTGACCGGCAGTAACGAGAAAACATTGAAGAGATTGGGAGTAGACTACCTGGCATGCCATACCCACCCTGCTCCTCATGCAACTTATTATCCCGGCGGAACCCAGATGTACATGAAGCTCATATTTTCCCCAGGCGACGGGAAGGTTATGGGAGCTCAGATCGTCGGTTATGAGGGCGTAGACAAGCGCATCGATGTGCTGGCGACTGCCATAAGGGCGGGCATGACAGTATTCGACCTGCAGGATTTGCAGCTGGCGTATGCTCCTCCGTTTTCATCGGCAAAGGATCCGGTAAACATGATAGGTTACGTGGCTGGAAATATGCTCAAGGGTGATGTGGAGATGGTACACTGGCATGAAGTAGAGGAAAGAGTTGCAAAGGGGGCTTTGCTCCTCGACGTTAGAACCAAAAGAGAAGTAGAAGAAGGAGCAGTCACGGGTGCTCTCAATATCCCAGTCGACAGCCTGCGGGAGCGGATCCATGAATTGCCAAAGGATCGGGAAATACTTGTGTACTGCCAGGTGGGATTGAGGAGCTATATCGCTTACCGCATCCTGCGTCACTACGGGTTCACAGCCAAGAGCGTAAGCGGCGGATACCGCACGTACCAGATGATAGAGAAAGACTGTGGCCGTTAGCAAAAAGAGCTCCAGCAGACGATTATGGCCCACAGGAAGGGAGGTAGTATTCTTAGATGGAAGAGCAAGAGATATTTACCGGGTTAGAGGACTTAAAGCTGACGCTTTTTGACAGCAAGGAGTGGCGGGAAATATGTAACCGGGAAAACTACATCGGACCTGAGGCTCTTCTTGAGGAGATTTTGGATAAGAGGGTGTGGAGCAACGTTGAAATACTGTGGGTTGTGAAGAGGATGTTGTTCTATTACGGAGCCAAAGACAGTGTCCTCAAAAAGGCTCCGCCAGAACGGTTGCTTCTCAACATGGCTGCTGTTCTCCGAGTGCTCTACATGCTTTTAGATTACACTAACCCTGATTTGGACGACAATATTCGGGCTTACATCTCGAGCAAGCTAACTGATGCTACTTGGGGGATTAATGAGCGAACCCGACAGTATTTGTACAAGCGAAGCTGAACCAGGCCATCTACTTTTGAAAGCCGCTTTTTCAGGAAAAGCGGCTTTCTGCTTTCTAATTTATGGGAGCTTTTTCCCCGGAACGCCGCGTAGTCTTTTCCTGCTTTAAGACGAATAATATTTTGTCAGAGCGAGGAAAAGAGGTGGGAAAGGTGTCTGAAACGGCGTGGCACTGTTATCCATGGGCTGAAGCGGTAAACCGTTTAGGAACCGATGCCCAAGAAGGCCTGTCGTTTCGGGAAGCCCAGAAGCGACTCACGAAAGGACTAAACAAGATAGAGCGGGAAAAACGAGGCGGCTTCTGGCACAAGTTGGTGGGGCAGTTCACAGACACGATGGTGTTGGTGCTACTGGCAGCCACGGTGGTCTCCGGATTAATGGGAGAAATAACGGATGCTGTCACTATTCTTGCCATAGTTGTAGTAAATGGGGTTTTAGGGTTTATCCAAGAGTATCGAGCTGAAAGGTCGCTGGATGTGATAAAAAAGCTATCTTCTCCTGTTGCTACGGTAGTTAGGGGAGGGAAGAGACAGAGAATTGATGCGGAAAAGGTAGTCCCGGGAGACATAGTAGTGTTAGAAACAGGGGACAAGGTTCCAGCTGATCTTAGGCTAATAGAAACATTCAGTTTAGAAGTGGAAGAATCGGCTTTGACCGGGGAATCGGTTCCCGTTAGCAAAGCCGCCGACGTGGTATTGCCCGATAGTATCCCGCTGGCTGAGATGATGAACCGGGCTTTTATGGGAACCATAGTGACCAGGGGACGGGGCAAGGGAGTAGTTGTAGCCACTGGAATGGACACAGTTATGGGACAGATAGCGGCTATTATGAAGACATCGGGACGGGAACCTACTCCTTTACAGGTTAAGCTCAACCAATTAGGAAAAATACTAATAGTGTTGTGTATCAGCGTGTGTTTGCTGGTATCGGTGATGGGCGTGATTCGTGGGGAACCGCCGCTTTCTATGCTCATGGCCGGGGTTAGCCTAGCGGTAGCGGCGATACCGGAAGGTTTGCCAGCGGTTGTAACTGTGGTGTTGGCTTTAGGGGTACAGCGCATGGCCAAGCGAAATGCCGTGGTGAGAAAACTATCGGCAGTTGAGACCTTGGGCTGCACCACCATAATTTGTTCTGACAAGACCGGTACTCTAACCCAGAACCAGATGACGGTAAAAAGGATTGCCACTTGGGGGCAGGAGATTGCGGTTACGGGTGAGGGTTATAGTTTGGCAGGAGGGTTTATTGCCGGGAATAGGACAGTGAATCCTTTAAGCGATTACCCGATGTCTATGTTGGTCAAGTGTGCCTATCACTGTAATCATGCGGAAATAGACTTGCAGAATCGGGAACAAGTGTTATATGGAGACCCCACAGAAGGGGCCCTCCTCGTTATGGCCCTCAAAGCAGGATACAAGGCATCAAGGGATGTAATAAGGGAAGTGCCGTTTGATTCCGCACGGAAACTGATGAGTGTGATAGTGGCCGAAGAAGGCCGCCTGAAGGTTTACGTTAAAGGGGCCTTAGATGTACTATTGCCGAGGTGTTCCGGGCTTGCTTTACCGTCTGGAGTATCGGTATTAACAGACGAAACGAAGAGACGGTTTCTCCGGTTGCAGGAAGAGTGGGCCCGGCAGGCTTACCGGGTTTTGGCTTTTGCCTATAAAGATTTAAGTCACGACGAAGCCATCGGTTCCGACGAGGCCTCTTTGGAAAACAACCTGGTTTTCCTGGGAATTGCCGGGATGGTGGATCCGCCAAGACCGCAGGCCCGGGCCTCAGTGTCCAGATGCCTCAGGGCTGGTATAATACCGGTTATGATAACCGGGGACCACCCACAAACAGCTTTAGCCATAGCTAAAAGCGTCGGTATAACTGACGGTGAACAGGTAATAACCGGGCTTGACATCGATGAGCTGACTGACCGAGAACTGGTAAGATGCGCGGAAACCGTCAGGGTGTTTGCCCGGGTTTCGCCGCAACACAAGTTTCGCATAGTGAGAGCGTTGAAACAGGCCGGACACGTAGTGGCTATGACCGGAGACGGGGTGAATGATGCACCGGCCGTTAAAGAGGCTGATATAGGTATCTCTATGGGGATAAACGGTACCGAAATAACGAAAGAGGCCTCGAGCATGGTATTAGCGGACGACAATTTTTCTACGATTGAAGCTGCCGTCTACGAGGGACGGGCGATTTATGACAACATACGCAAGTTTGTACGCTACCTTTTGGGGTGCAATGTCGGAGAAGTTCTCACCATGTTTTTTGCAGCTGTTTTGGGCATGCCGCTACCGTTGCTTCCCATCCAAATCCTGTGGGTCAATCTGGTCACAGACGGGTTGCCGGCTATGGCCTTGGGCGTTGAGCCTCCCGAGCCGGGGATTATGAAGAGAAAACCCCGCCCCAAAAACGAGAATTTGTTTGCTCATGGATTGGGGTGGGCCATCATGGGGCGCGGCATATTCATAAGTCTTACGACTCTTCTTGTATTCACTGTAGGCATAATCTACGGTAAATTAGTCGGTCAGGCGGACTTATCCGCGGCCAGAACAATGGCCTTTACTTATCTGGTGGCCGCTCAGCTATTTTATGTAATCGAGTGTCGTTCCGAACGGTTTAGCCCGTTTGAGATCGGCTTTTTCGGCAACAAATTTCTTTTGGTGGCAATCCTTTCTTCGTGCGTGCTTCAGGGATTGGTTATTTACTGTCCGGGATTGCAGCCTGTGTTTGATACTGTTGCCTTAGAAGGGTGGCAATGGGCGGTGATAATAAGCGTAGCTGGGTTCAGGCTGGGTTATCAGGCACTAAAAGCGTGTTTTTCAAGAAAGCTTTTACTTTATGAGAATTATGCTAAAATTAGAGCTTAGAAACGGCACGAACTGAACGGGGGATGGAACCGGTGGAATTCGTCAAGATGCACGGACTGGGCAACGACTTCATTTTGATTGAAGGGAAGAACTGGGAGCCCCAGGAGAATGATTATTCAGAAATGGCCGTTAAGCTGTGTGACCGGCATTTTGGTATAGGAGCCGATGGTTTGGTGATCATTGGCAAGGACTATGAACTGGACATCTTTATGAGGATATTTAATCCGGACGGGTCAGAACCGGAAATGTGTGGTAATGCCATACGCTGTGTATCCAAATTCGCATGGGAAAGGGGCCTTGTTTCAAATACAAGGATATCGGTTAGGACCTTGGCGGGACCGCGTTATCCAGAGGTTTTGCTCAACGATAAAGGTGTGGTGGAAAAAGTTCGAGTTGATATGGGAGAACCGATTCTGGAAAGAAGCCGGATTCCCATGTTAGGGAGCCCGGGACAAGTGATTGGTGAGGAACTAGAAACCGAGGCAGGACGGTTTCGCATCACAGCTGTGTCGATGGGCAATCCGCATTGCGTAGTGTTTGTCGATGAGCTGTCTAGAGTCCCTGTGGGGCAATGGGGATCGCTGCTTGAGCACCATGCTGTCTTCCCTAGCCGGACGAATGTCGAATTCGCCAAGATTGAAGCTGATGACAGGATCAGCATGAGAGTGTGGGAACGGGGGGCTGGGGAAACCCTAGCCTGTGGAACCGGAGCCTGCGCCACTCTTGTAGCTTCTTACCTGAACGGACTGACCGGGCGCAGTGCTACTGTACAGCTGAAAGGCGGTGAACTCTTCATCGATTGGAATCCCGAAGATAACCATGTTTACATGACCGGCGAGGCCAAAGAAGTTTTCAGGGGTGAGGTTTTCCTAGAAAAGCTTTAGGAGGGAGTCAAAAAGTGAAAGGGAATCGGGCAATGCAGAAATTGCCGCCATACCTTTTTGCCAGGATTGAGAAAAAGATTGAAGAGGCTCGTGAACAAGGGGTAGATGTAATCAGTTTGGGAATTGGGGATCCGGACAAGCCTACTCCCCAGCACATCATAGAAAAGATGGAGAAGGCTATTAAAGATCCGGCCAATCACCAGTACCCGAGTTCGGTAGGGATGCAGAGATTCCGGGAAGCTGTAGCCTCGTGGTTTTTCCAACGGTTTCAGGTAGAGCTTGACCCGAAGACGGAGATAGTGTCCTTACTCGGGTCCAAAGAAGGAATAGCCCATATTTCTTTTTGCTTTTTGGATCCAGGAGATGTTAGTCTAGTACCTGATCCGGGATACCCGGTTTATAACATTGGGGCCATTCTGGCCGGGGCTGAACCTTATCAAATGCCGCTAACCGCGGAAAACGGGTTCCTGCCGGTCTTGGAAGATATCCCGCAAGAAAAAGCGAAAAAGGCAAAGTTGATGTTTTTGAACTATCCCAACAACCCGACCGGGGCAGTAACTGATGACAGGTTTTTTAAGAAAGTGGTGGAATTCGCTCGAGACTACGATATCCTAGTTTGCCACGACCATGCATATTCGGAGATAGCTTTTGATGGATTCAAGCCTATTAGCTTTTTAGAGGTAAAAGGAGCAAAGAACGTAGGCATAGAGTTCCACTCGCTCTCTAAGACCTTCAATATGACCGGGTGGAGAATAGGATGGGCTTGTGGCAACCGGGATGCGATCGATGTATTGACCAGGTTTAAGTCCAATGTAGACTCCGGGGTTTTTCAGGCTATTCAAGAGGCGGCGATAGCTGCTCTGGAAGGCCCCCAAGACTGTGTCCAGACAATGAGGGAGCTTTACCAGCAGAGACGGGACGTGGTCATCGAGGGCCTGAACAGGATGGGCTGGAGGTTGGATCCTCCCAAAGGGAGCATTTATGTATGGGCTCCGGTCCCTAAAGGCTACACTTCTGCGAGCTTTGCTGAAGTTGTATTAGATAGGGCAGGGGTCATCATCACTCCAGGAACGGGATATGGAGAATATGGAGAAGGGTATTTCAGGATAGCTCTTACCGTTGAGGAAAAGAGGATTAGGGAAGCTCTAGAGAGAATACAGAATGCCCTGGGTAAAGTTGAATTCTAAAGTTTTGGGATTATGCTGAGGATCAAAGCTACTTACAGGAGCTGACTGTAGTGACAATTAGAAGTATGACGGGGTTTGGACGGTCCGATGTATCCGACGGATTGTATCGGGTGACCTGTGAAGTGAAGGCAGTTAACCATCGCTTCTTTGACTTGAACTTGAGGATTTCTCGAAGATATGCGGCCCTGGAGGAGCGTGTCAGGGAGCAGGTCAAAAGGCATGTGACAAGAGGACGAATTGAGGTCAGCCTCAATGTAGAAAGGTCCGGTGAAACCGAACGAACCCTTAAAGTTGACAAAGGTTTGGCAATGGCTTATTATAAATCGTTGATAGAATTGGCAGAATATCTAGGGATTTCATCTGATTTCTCCGTTATCGACGTTCTCAGGCTGCCGGAGGTTTTTAGCTTAGAGGATGAAATCGAAGATATCGACGCCGTGTGGTTGAGGGTGAGCAGGGCTGTTGAGGAGGCGGTCCTGCTCATGATAGGGATGCGGGAGAAAGAAGGCGAGAATCTCAGGCAGGACATTATGTTGCGCACCCGGCATATAAGGGAAATGCTGGACAGAATAGAAGGACAGGCCGCTGTTACTCCCCGGGAGTATGCGGAAAAGCTGAGGGCAAGAATACAAGAACTGCTTTGTGAGCCGAGACTGGATGAAAACAGGATGTACCAAGAAATAGCCATATTCGCCGACAGGATCAACATCGCTGAGGAAATTGTCAGGCTAAGAAGCCATTTGGAGCAGATGATAGGCCTATTGAATGCGGGAGGTGCCATAGGGAGAACCGGTGACTTTCTTTTGCAGGAGATGTTTCGGGAGATAAACACGATCGGTTCCAAGGCCAATGACCTGGTGATTAGTCAGTTGGTAGTGGGGATAAAGGCGGAGCTGGAGAAAATGCGAGAACAGTTCCAGAACATAGAATGATTACAGGAGGTGGAACCCCGCCTGGCGGGGGATGTTATGGATATCAGGCTGGTTAACATCGGTTTCGGAAACATAGTGGCGGCCAACCGAATTGTGGCTATAGTGAGTCCCGAATCAGCTCCGATCAAACGTATAATTCAGGAAGCCAGGGAAAAAGGGGTATTGATAGACGCTACTTATGGACGTCGCACCAGAGCAGTTATTATAGTGGACAGTGGCCATGTCGTCC
Source organism: uncultured Syntrophothermus sp. (assembly GCA_964405385.1). Lineage (GTDB taxonomy): Bacteria > Bacillota > Syntrophomonadia > Syntrophomonadales > Syntrophothermaceae > Syntrophothermus. The sequence continues at coordinate 24,974 of CAYONS010000007.1, read as the reverse complement.
TATCCGCAGTACAGCCGGAGACAGTGGCCAATCGTCTCGCCGTCAAAGAGAGTTCCAGTGCAGAAGAGGAATGAAGGTGCGGGATGAGGCAGTACGGAACAGAGAAGGCATACTCTTCGTGATTTCTGGTCCTTCGGGTGTTGGCAAAGGCACTTTAACAGACGCGTTGCTACAGCAGGAGATTGGCGTAAAGTATTCGGTATCGGCCACCACTCGCCCGCCAAGGCCCGGAGAAGTGCACGGAGAGCATTATTTTTTTCTATCAAAGGATATGTTTTGCCAAATGATAGAAAAGGGCGAGTTTCTGGAGTGGGCCTGTGTCTATGGTAATTATTACGGCACTCCTCGGAGTTTTGTCTTAGAAAACTTACAAAAAGGACAGGACGTGCTCTTGGAAATCGATATTCAAGGAGCAAGGCAAATCAAGGAACAGTTTCCCCAAGGGGTGTTTATTTTTATAGCGCCGCCCAGCCCAGAGGAACTGGCTCGCCGTTTGCACAAAAGAGGAAAAGACTCACCTGAAGACATAGAACGGAGGTTGTCCAGTTACGCTGAGGAGATGGCGCAAATGAGATCATACGACTATCTTGTGGTCAACGACAGCGTCGAATCGGCTGTAGCAAAACTGACGGCTATAATAGTAGCGGAACGGTGCCGCGTTACAAGGATCTTAAGGGGGGAAGATAATGAAACCGCCTTCGATAAATAAGTTGATGAAGGTAAGTGACAGTAAGTACGCTATAGTCGTGGCCGTAGCCAAAAGAGCAAGGGCATTATCTGAACTCCATAAAAAAGACGAAAACTGGAGATTGTCTAGCATGGTCTCCTTAGCGCTGGATGAAGTTAGCGAGGGCAAAGTCAGAATTAAGTATAAGAATTCGTGATAGGTGGGGTGCATCACCATGACACTCAAAAAAACGGTGGCCATAGGCGTAACTGGAGGCATTGCGGCTTACAAGACTGCCGATCTGGTCAGCCGCCTCGTTAAGTCAGGAGCCGATGTCCATGTGATAATGACCCGCAATGCCACTAAGTTTGTCACTCCGTTGACTTTCAGGACGCTTTCGGGGAATCCGGTTCTGGTTGACTCTTTTGAGGAAAACAGCAGGTGGAGAGTGCAACACATAGGTATAGCTGAGTCAGCTGATATTTTGGTTATATGCCCGGCTACAGCCAACATCATTGCCAAGATGGCTCACGGGCTGGCCGATGATCTGCTGTCAACTGTAGTTTTGGCTACCCGCGCCCCGGTCTTGGTCGTACCGGCAATGAATACCAATATGTATAATAATCGAATCGTCCAAGACAATATACAGAAATTGCGGGCGTATGGATTTCATGTGCTGGAACCAGATGAGGGCAAATTAGCTTGCGGCGCAGAAGGAAAAGGGAGGCTACCAGATATAGAGATAATCTATGACCAAGTGCTAAACCTGCTTTGTCCCCGTCGGGACTTTGCGGGGAAAACAGTGCTGGTAACGTCGGGGCCGACCAGAGAAGCTATTGACCCCGTTCGGTTTATTAGTAACCGCAGTACGGGCAAGATGGGACATGCTTTGGCTGAGGCCGCGGCGGCAAGGGGAGCCAGAGTTATACTCGTCAGCGGCCCCACGAGCCTTGAGGTTCCTCGCGGCGTCGAATACGTTCCAGTTACCAGCGCCCGGGAAATGTACGAACGGGTATGCGATCATTACGAAGAATGCGATGTGGTCATAGGAGCGGCAGCGGTAGCCGATTACCGGCCGGCACAGTTCAGCCAACAGAAGGTTAAGAAAGGTGATGGCGATTTGTTCATCGAACTCACGCGAAATCCGGACATCTTGGCTGAGCTAGGCAAGAACAAGGGCACGAGAATACTGGTTGGGTTTGCGGCTGAAACCCAGGACCTCATAACCAATGCCGTTGAAAAACTGCGCAAGAAGAACCTGGATCTTCTGGTGGCCAATGATGTTACCTTAGAGGGCGCCGGATTCGGAGCCGATACCAATGTCGTTACCATAATCTCGAAAAAGGGCGATACCACTCCTCTTCCCGGCATGAGAAAGTCTGACCTGGCTAACGTTATCCTGGATCGTGTAGCGGAGTTGTTTTCCGGCTGAGGGTGTGGTGTAATTCATCTTACTTAACAACAGAGGAGTTGAGATAACATGAAGCGACTGTTTACTTCAGAATCAGTTACTGAGGGGCATCCGGACAAGATCGCCGACCAGATATCTGACGCCGTCCTGGATGCTATCATGGCAGAGGACCCCATGGGGAGGGTGGCCTGTGAGACTTTGGTTACCACAGGGCTCGTCATGGTTGCGGGGGAGATAACTACCAAGTGTTACGTAGATATTCCGAGGCTCGTCCGGGAAACCGTACGTGACATAGGGTACACGCGCGCCAAGTTTGGTTTCGACTGCGATACTTGTGCTGTAATAACCTCTATCGATGAGCAGTCTCCAGACATTGCAATGGGCGTAGACCGTGCTTTGGAGGCAAAGTTGGGGGAGATGACTGAGGAGGAACTCGCTACAGGAGCAGGAGACCAGGGGATGATGTTCGGTTACGCCACGAATGAGACGGATGAACTCATGCCCATGCCCATAATGCTGGCTCACAAACTGGCCATGCGTTTAGCCGAGGTCCGCAAGTCCGGGATAATTCCTTATCTCAGACCTGATGGAAAGACTCAGGTTACAGTCGAGTACGATGGGGACACTCCGGTTCGTGTACATACTGTGGTGGTGTCGGCCCAGCATCACCCGGATGTGTCGCTGGCAACCATCCGAGAAGATGTGATTGAACACGTGATCGAAGCTGTAATTCCGCCCCACATGCTGGACCGCAACACCCGGTATCTCATCAACCCCACCGGCAGGTTCGTTATAGGAGGTCCTCAGGGAGACACCGGGCTCACGGGAAGAAAAATAATTGTGGATACATACGGGGGAATGGCCAGGCACGGCGGCGGGTGCTTTTCGGGCAAAGATCCTACCAAGGTGGATCGCTCTGCGACCTACGCTGCGCGTTATGTGGCCAAGAACCTCGTAGCTGCAGGTATTGCCGACAGGTGTGAACTGCAGTTGGCTTACGCGATAGGTGTAGCAAGACCTATATCTATTTCGGTTAACACCTTTAATACTGGTAAGATAGCAGAATCCAAGATCGTGGATTTGATCAACGAGGTCTTCGATCTACGGCCTGCGGCTATCATCAGGGACTTAAAGCTGCGCCGTCCTATTTACAAGAAGACAGCGGCTTACGGGCACTTCGGCAGAAACGACGAAGATTTCACTTGGGAGAGGACGGATAAGGCAGAGGAACTCAGGAAGCTGGCAGGTTTGTAAACTGTGAGAATCAAATAAAATCTGTCATTTATGACTTGTTCAGGCAGAGGAATCGCCGGGTATTGCGCCCGGCTTCTTGGTTTAGGAGGACCAACACCATGTACGTCGAGGTTGCGGTAGATTTAGGAAAGAGGGATAGCGTTTTTTTCTACGAAGTTCCCCCGGAAATGGCTCTTAGGCTGAGGGTCGGGATGCGGGTGTTAGTTCCTCTGGGGCGGGCGTTACGCGAGGGATACGTGATCGGCTTAAGTGAAAAGGCAGAACGCAGCAACCTGAAGACAGTTATTAGACTTCTCGACGATGAGCCGGTAGTTAGCAGGGAGGTCTTAGAACTTGCCCAATGGGTGGCATCAAACTATTTATGTCCGATCAGCACCGTTTTGAGGTCTATCGTTCCGCGGGCTTTGAAGAAAAGACCGAAGAACAGGATCATTCCGTTAGTGGAGCAATCCCGGGGAATTGAGATTGCCCAATCTCTGGGCGATAAAGCGCTGGACCTGATGTTTCGTCTTTGGGAAAAAGGGGAGATTGACCTAAAAGAGGCCTGCCGTATCTCGGGCGGAGAACAGGTTGTCGAGGCTTTGGAAGAAAAAGGCCTAATTTTTCGAACCGGGTGCCGCAATGTTGCTGCATCTGCGTCAGCCCGCCAGGTCTACAGGCTGGGGCCCAAGTATGCTTTGGCGGACTTGGCAAGCTTAGAGCGGAGGGCCCCCAGGCAGTTTGAAATTGTGAAGTGGCTACAAAAGCACAAAGAAGCAAACACTTGGGAAATAGAGAGGAGATTTCCGAGATCAAGTCTCGATAGCCTTTTGAGAAAGGGTATTATTAGTAAGCAGCCGGTAGATAACGAACCGACAGAGCAGCCGGTTTTGCCTACTCCATCCCAGAAGAAGGCCATAGATTATGTTTCATCGTTGGTGAGGTCGGGACAGTTTGCTCGGTGTTTGTTGTTTGGAGTAACTGGGAGCGGAAAGACCGAGGTCTACCTTCAAGTGATGGAGAGGGTCTTGGCCTTAGGGAGGCGGGTAATAGTTTTAGTGCCGGAGATCGCTTTGGCGCAGCAGATGGTCCGGATATTTTCGGCCAGGGTCGGGGATCGTCTCGCTGTGCTTCACAGCGGACTTTCTGAGGGCGAAAGACACAGCGAATATCAGCGCATCCTGCGAGGAGAAGTCGACATAATTCTAGGAGCCCGTTCTGCAATCTTTGCCCCTGTTGACAAGCTGGGACTTATCATCCTTGATGAAGAACAGGAGTACGCATATAAACAAGAAAACGTCCCGCGATATCATGCTCGTGAGGTAGCGGAGACTCGGGCTCGTTTGCACAATGCAGTTTTGTTGGTCGGAAGCGCCAGTCCTTCAGTGGAGACTTTCTTCAGGGCCGAGACCGGGGAATATACTTTGTTAGAGTTGCCAGAACGCATTGGAACCTGCGCACTTCCTAGTGTGGAAGTCGTCGACATGAGAACAGAATTCAAAAACGGTAACCGCACGGTATTTTCAGGCTTATTGAGACAGCGGATTCAAGAGTGTTTAGACCGAAGGGAACAGGTAATACTCTTTTTGAACAGGCGGGGCTTTTTTACCTTTATGATGTGTCGTGAATGCGGACTGGTTCTTGTTTGTCCACATTGTTCAGTACCGCTTGCGTACCACCGGGTAACGGGGAAGCTTCATTGTCATTACTGTTTTTTTCAAAGGGATTACGAAGAGACCTGTCCGAATTGCAGTGGCCGTTACATGCGCAAGCTTGGGACAGGCACGCAGAAGGTAGAAGAAGAGGTCTTGAAGTTTTTTCCTCGAGCCAGGGTCGCTCGTCTGGATACTGACAGCCTCGGCAGAAAAGCGTCGCCCCGTAACATAGTAGAGTCTATGGCCAAAGGAGAAATCGATATCCTGGTGGGTACCCAGATGGTGGCCAAAGGGTTCGATTTTCCAAAAGTCACTTTGGTCGGAGTGGTACTGGCTGATACGGTACTCAACCTTCCGGATTTCAGGGCCTGTGAGCGCGGTTTCCAGCTGTTGCTGCAAGTGGCCGGACGAGCTGGGAGGGCCTCTTTTCCGGGGCGGGTGGTGATACAGACCTATCAGCCTGAGAACCGTGCTATAAAATATGTTGTGGAGCACGATTACCTGTCGTTTTACGCTCAAGAGATAAAATTCCGAGAATATATGAGATACCCGCCGTTTGCCCGTCTGTTGCGAATAGTTGTCAGTTCGCCCATAGAGCGCAAAGCGCTCCTCGTGGCTTCAGAGTTAGGTGCTTTGGCCAGGGAGCTCGTGGGCGAACATGCCGAAGGAGTAGAAATTTTGGGACCAGGCCCGTGCCATATTAGCAAGTTGCGGGATCGCTACCGGTTCCAAGTGTTGCTCAAGGGGCCGGATCAAGGCTTATTGACGAGCGTAGGAAGGTATATAATAGGGGTAGAAAAACCTGCGGATGTAAGGGTAGAAGTGGATGTAGACCCGTTGTTTATGCTGTAAAGATGAAATTTCAATCAGGGAAAGGAGAAAGAATTTGGCCGCTTATAAGATAGTCGTGGTTCCTGATCCTGTGCTGAGAGAGAAATCTTTGCCGGTAACTAAATTCAACCAAGGTTTGATAAGACTTCTGGAAAACATGAAGGATACCATGTACGAGGCTGAAGGGGTAGGACTGGCAGCTCCTCAGATTGGAGTCTTGCGAAGAGTGATAGTGTATGATGCGGGAGGCGGGCTGATCGAACTCATCAATCCCCGCATCTCAGAAAGGGAAGGCGAAGAGGCCGGAGTCGAAGGCTGTCTCAGCATACCTAATACGAGGGGTTTGGTGAGAAGAGCAAAGCGGGTGGTAGTTGAAGCTTTGAACCGGTACGGGGAGCCTATCAGAGTTGAGGAGGAGGGCCTAGCTGCCCGAGTGATACAGCACGAGATTGACCATCTGGACGGGGTATTGTTCGTTGACCGCGCTGAATGGGTGGAAGAAAACGGGAGGAAATAGGCATTGCGTATAGTTTTTATGGGGACCGCTGAGTTTGCTCTCCCTTCTTTGTATAAACTGATTATGGCCGGACACGACGTGGTTCTAGTAGTAACCCAGCCGGATCGTCCGCGGGGAAGGGGGAAGAAGACGGCCGCAACGCCAGTAAAAGCGCTGGCCGAAGAGTTTGGTGTTAATATTTTTCAGCCCGCGCGTATCAAAGACGAAGAAGCGGTAAAAACCATCAAATCCTATTCGCCGGATCTCATAGCTGTCGTGGCTTACGGGCAGATTTTGCCGCCGGACCTCCTGTACTGCCCCGTTTTTGGCTCTGTCAATCTGCACGGATCACTGTTACCCCGTTATCGGGGACCGGCTCCTATCCAAAGAGCTATCATGGCCGGGGAAAAAACGGTAGGGGTTACTACGATATACATGGACGAAACTATGGATGGCGGCGACATCATTCTCCAAAAGAAAGTAGAGATATCTGATGACGCCACTTTTGGAGAGGTATATCGTGAGTTGTCCGAGGTCGGCGGAGACCTGTTACTGGAGACCGTTGAACAGATAGAATGGGGAACGGCACCGAGGATACCTCAGGATCACTCTCAGGCTACATATGCTCCGTTTATCCGGCCTGAAGATGAAATCATCGATTGGAATCGAGATGCACGCGAAATATTCAATCAGATAAGAGCGTTAAACCCTCAACCTGGAGCATCGACCAAACTCGGCGGGGTAAGGCTTAAGATATTCAAAGCTAGGGTTGTGGAAGAGGAGGAACCGGGAATTTGTCCTGGTCAGGTTGTTAAGGTTTTACCTGAGGAAGGCTTTGTGGTTCAGACAGGAAAAGGACGGTTATTAGTCCTTGAGTTGCAGAGGGAAGGCAAGCGGCGATTGCCCGCGACCGAATTCATCAAGGGGTATCCGGTTAAACCGGGTGTTGTTCTTGGGGATGGCGGAGAATGACGAGATTTTCAGTGGTCGGGGGGCGGCCGGCCGATATGATGATTAAGCGCAGGGTCTACGTAGGCCTTTTAGTAGCCAGTCTCCTCTTGCTTGTGGGGGTGACTTTTGGGGGGTGGTACTTGGTTGTCAACCGGGATGTTGCGGCCAGCCGCGTAATACTCGTCTTTGCGCTGACTATAGCTTGCGCGGTGTTTGTTATAGCAGCGGGGGGCATTCTCGGGATAGTAGTGACGATTATCAGGTCTCGAGCCATACCCTCGTTTGATGTGATGGTTCGGGTTGCCAATCAGCTGCTTTTCCCGCTGGCCGTTTTTCTAGGGACCGTAATCGGCATCGGAAAAGAAAAAGTCTGGCAGTCCTTCATAGCTGTCAACAACACGCTCGTTAGAGCTAGGACCTGCTTGCCCCCTGGATCGAGGCTTTTGATATTGGTTCCTCATTGTCTCCAGGATTCAGAGTGTCCTTTTAAGATAACAGCTGATGTCAACAACTGTAAGAAATGCGGTAAGTGCTGCATAAAAGATTTAATAGAATTAGCCGACAGATACAACGCTGTGCTAAAGGTAGCAACAGGGGGCACTTTAGCTCGCAAGTTCATATTGGATTACCGGCCCCAGGCGGTAGTGGCCGTGGCCTGCGAACGGGATCTCTCTTCAGGCATTCAGGATGCCGGCGTTTTGCCGGTGTTAGGAGTGCTTAATTACAGACCTAATGACCCCTGTTTTAATACCAAGGTGGCAGTCGAAGAGGTGGAAACCGCCATAAGGACCATACTTAAACTATAGGAGGGATGATTAATGTTTTTTGATCCGACCTTCATTTTGCTTATTCCGGCTATAATTCTTTCCCTATACGCTCAGGTAAAAATACAAGCTACCTTTGCCAAATATTCAAATGTCCCTTCATCAAGCCGTATGACCGGTGCGGAGCTGGCAGAACGTTTGTTGCACAGCGGTGGGCTGCGAGGGGTAAGGGTAGAATACGTGCCTGGCCATCTAACTGACCACTACGATCCGAGAGATCAGGTTCTGCGCCTTTCTGATTCGGTCTACCGCAGCAACTCGGTCGCGGCGCTGGGGGTAGCGGCTCACGAGGTGGGGCACGCTCTGCAGCACGGTGAAAGGTATGCGCCTTTGCTCCTGCGCAATTCCATAGTTCCCGTCGCCAATCTGGCTTCAACTGCGGCTTTTCCCCTTCTCTTTCTAGGGTTGATAATGCGATGGGCAGATCTTATATGGCTCGGTGCTTTGCTTTTCACCGGAGTTGTTGTCTTTCAGCTTGTAACCTTGCCCGTAGAATTCAACGCATCGCGGAGGGCGGTGGAGTTGTTGGAGAGAGGCAGGTATCTGCAGGCCAACGAAATTCCAATGGTCAAGAAAGTACTAGGGGCGGCGGCTCTTACCTATGTAGCAGCGGCTTTGATGAGCTTGGTGAACTTGGTCAGATTCCTTATATTGGCCGGATTGAATCGGGAGGAATAGATACTTGGAAAGGAAATCAGTCAAGCCCTTGCGTGCGAGAGAAGCAGCTCTTGCTGTCTTATACGAGGTCGAACACAAAGGCGCTTATGCTAATCTGGCTTTGGACCGCGCATTGAGCAGATATGGAGACGATGGTACCAAGAATTCTCTGGTGACTGAATTAGTAAATGGAACCATAAGGATGAGAAAGCACCTGGACTGGGTGCTTAATCTCTTTTTGTCGAAAAAGTTAGAGGCCCAAAACCCGTGGTTGCTGGAGATTCTGCGGATGTCGGTATACCAGCTGCTTTTTATGGATAATATCCCGGATTACGCCATCGTAGATGAGGCCTGTGATTTGACCCGGTGCAAAACGGGAGGAAGGCTGTCGGCAGTAGTCAACGCTGTTTTACGCAACATAGTTCGAAATCGAGCGAATATTGAATATCCTGACCCAGTACAAGAACCCGTAAAATACCTGTCTGTGTATTACTCCCATCCCGAATGGATGGTAACGCGTTGGGTACAGAGATACGGCTGGGAAAAGACAGCAGGCTTGTTGGAATATAACAACCGCCGCCCCGAGGTGGTTCTAAGAACTAACGTATTGAAGGTAACCAGGGAAGAATTAATTCGCCGCTTAGAGGAAGAGGGGGTACGGTGTGCTGCCAGTCCCCTTACTCCTTGGGCGGTTAGGGTACAAGACACCGGTAAACCTTTGCGAAAGCTAGGCGGGTACAGTGAAGGGTGGTTTTATATCCAGGAGGAATCATCCATGCTGGTTTCAGCCGCGTGCTCACCCCGGCCAGGACAAACGGTCTATGATTTGGCGGCTGGGGTGGGTGGCAAGACGAGTCATCTGGCTGAACTGATGGGTAACCGTGGAGTTATTCGCGCGGCTGAACTGTTCCCCCATAAAGTGAAGCTGCTACAGGAAAACATGGAGAGGCTGGGAATAGACGTCGTCGAAACATGGGTGGGTGATGGCCTGGGAAGTCTCCCCGAAAAATGGGGTGAGGGAGACGTCGTGGTGGTCGACGCTCCGTGTTCCGGTCTGGGCGTTTTGCGGCGAAGGGCAGACCTGCGGTGGCGAAGACAAGAAGGGGACATCGACCATTTGAGCCAAATGCAAAGACAGTTCTTGAAGCGCGGTTCACAGTTGGTGCGAACGGGCGGGATCCTGGTCTACAGCACCTGTACCTTGGAACCGCAAGAGAACGAAGAGGTCGTGTACTGGTTCTTGAAGGAAGACCCCCGGTTTGCCTTAGACAGCTTGACAGAAGCCTTGAGCTTTTTCCCGTTTGAGAGCGAGGACACTGCGGCGGCTTCTCAAGGGATGTTGACTCTTTTTCCACCCCGTTACGACACGGACGGCATGTTTATAGCAAGGCTGAGGAGGCTTTCATGAGCAAAGAATTAATAGGTATGAGCAAGGTTGAATTAGAGAATACGATGGAAGAGATGGGTGAGGGTCGTTATCGAGGGCGTCAGTTGTATAACTGGTTTTACAAGAATCTGGTTTTCGCTACGGAAGAGATGACAAACCTGCCACGGGAACTGCGTGACCGAATCAAGCGGGAAGCAAGCATCACCCTTCCCATGGTGGAAAGAGTACGATTGTCGAAAGATGGAACCACCAAGATGCTGATGAGGTTGTCCGACGGGCAGCATATTGAAGCGGTTATTATTCCTCAAACTGCCGGCAGTCGGGCGCGTTATACTCTTTGCATATCTTCGCAGGTAGGCTGTCCTGTGGGGTGTCCGTTCTGCGCCACGGGACAAAGCGGGTTCGTCAGGAACCTTACCGTGGCCGAGATTATAGGACAAGTCCTGGTGGGCTCGCTAAGACTGAGGGACTGCTGCGAACCGGCTGGGAAGGGTCCAGCTTCGAGGCTGACTAATGTAGTTTTCATGGGGATGGGAGAACCTTTCTTGAACTACGATGCGGTCATGAAAGCTGTGCATCTGATGAATGATTCCCAGGGATTGAATATCGGACAGCGGCACATTACCATATCAACCGCAGGAGAGGCCCAAGGTATTCGGCGATTTGCCCAAGAGGGTCTTCAGGTTACCTTGGCAGTATCTTTGCATTCTGCGCGGGACGAACTCAGGGAATGGTTGGTACCTTTAAACCGGAGATATCCTCTGTCTGTGTTAAAAGAGGCTCTTCGATATTACTGCGAGTTCACCAAGCGCAGGGTCACCCTGGAGTATATACTGTTAGACGGGATCAATACTTCCGAGGTAGACGCTTTGAGTCTCATAGACTTTGCCAGGGATATCCACTGCAATATCAATCTCATCCCATATAACTGGGTAGAAAAGTCTGGTTTCAGACGACCTTCTCCAGCGGCAGTGGAGAGGTTCCAGCGATGGCTGACGAAAGCCGGAATAAACTCGGTAGTGCGTGAGGAGCGAGGCGGCGACATCGAGGGCGCCTGCGGCCAGTTGCGGGCCAGCCAGGTTTCTTCGCAGACGGGCAGGAGAAATGACACCGAGGATAGAATGGAATGAGGAGGTCTACGATAACCTGAAGTCGTGTGGGTAATAGCTAAAGATACAGGGGGCTTGACGTGGCTGTGGCTATAATGCAGGTAGCGGCGATAAGTGAAGTGGGTTTAGTACGGAGCAAGAATGAAGACCGGCTTTTAGCCAGGCCGGAACGTGGGCTGTTTGCGGTATGTGACGGTATGGGAGGACACAAAGGAGGAGAAGTAGCGGCTTCTTTGGCCATAGAGGTTGTGGACTTATGTTACCGTGACAGTGACAACCCGTTTGCACTGCTGGCAGTCTGTGTCGGTAAGGCTAACCGCCTCATATTGGATGTCGGCAGTCGCGTCGCCGAGTACCACGGAATGGGGACTACCATGACGGTCGCCGTAGTTTGCCACAATCGTCTTTGGGCTGCTCACGTCGGCGATAGCAGTTTGTATCATTATTCACAGGGAAACCTCGAGAAGATCACGCGAGACCATACTTTAGCGCAACGCATGGTAGACAAGGGATTGATGAGTGCTTCCGAAGCCAAGAGGCATCCGTTTAGCCACGTCCTCACTCGAGCTTTGGGAATGGAGGTTTCAGTTGAGGTAGACTATATTGGTAGACGGTTAAAAAAAGCGGATTACCTGCTTTTGGCTACCGATGGTCTAACAGACCTGGTTGAAGATTGGGAGATCCAGGATATCGTCGCCAGATTTGGAATGGAAGCACACTCCTATTTGGTTAAGACAGCTTTGGACAGAGGCGGCCACGACAATGTTACCGTGGTTTTGGTTCAGGTTTGAATGAACTGGGGGTAATCGGTTTTGATAGGGAGATTGCTGCGTAACCGGTACGAACTCTTGGAGGAGATAGGCAACGGTGGAACCGCAGTAGTATATAAAGCAAGGTGCACCTTGCTCGACCGTATAGTGGCGGTAAAAGTGCTGAAGGACGAGCTGGCCCGTGACCAAGCTTTTGTTCGCAAGTTTAGGAGTGAGGCTCAGGCAGCGGCTCAAATCAGCCATCCTAATATTGTAAACGTATACGATGTCGGCGAAGACGACGGTCTCCACTTTATAGTTATGGAATACGTAGAGGGTATTTCTCTCAAGAAATACATAGAAGAACGTGGTCGGCTGTCACCACAGGAAGCGGTCAGGATCGCGGTTTCCATTTGTGATGCTTTAGAGCAGGCTCATCAAAAAGGGATTATCCACCGGGATATTAAGCCTCACAATATACTGATAACGGGGGACGGTTCTGTCAAGGTTGCGGATTTCGGCATAGCGAAAGCTTCGAGCACGAGCACCATAACCTATGGTGGGAACATCATGGGGTCAGTTCATTATATTTCACCGGAACAAGCTAGAGGGGCCCCGGTTGACGCTACTACTGATATTTATTCGTTAGGGTGCCTGTTGTACGAAATGCTGACCGGCCGGGTGCCTTTTGATGCGGAAAGTCCGATTACCGTGGCCCTTAAGCACATCCACGAAGAGCCGGTTCCTCCAAGGAGTATCAACCCTGATATCCCGGCGGGGCTAGAGAGAATTGTGCTCAAAGCTATGTCCAAGAACCCTTATTTGCGATTTCAGACAGCAGCAGAGATGAAACAGGCTCTGACAGGCCTGTCGTACACGATGGCAGGTACAGGGAAAGAGGCCGGAATATCCATAGTTAATCCGATTTCGGATGCCGAAGGGAACGGTGAGAACATGCGGAGTAAAAAGAAGAAAATGAAACCGGTGGCCAGATGGGTGATACTGGTCGCTTTGGTCGGGCTTTTGACCGGATTAGGATTTGGACTGAGAGGCCAATTGTTCGGAAGAGAAGTGGTTGTTCCTTCGGTAGAGGGGTACTCCGCAAAAGAGGCCTATGAGAAGTTGGCCGAGGTGGGGCTCAAGATGACCAAAGTAGGAGAAGAGTACAGCGATGAAGTGGAAGCAGGATGCGTAGTTACTCAAGACCCCGCGCCCGGCAGGAAGGTCAAGGAAGGACGTGAAGTCAGGGTTATCTTGAGTAAAGGACCGGAAATGGTGCAAGTGCCGGATCTGTCTGGCCTGTCGGTAGCGGACGCAAGGTTAGAGCTTAGGAATGCTGGCCTTCGCATGGGTGATATCCAGTATGTTTTCGACCAAGAGGTACCTGAGGGTATCATTGTTTCCCAGGAACCACGGGCTAACCGGCGGGTTAAAGTTAACGAGAAAATCGATGTGGCAGTTAGTAAAGGACCCCAGCCCAGTCAAGTCCAGGTTCCTAGTTTAGTGGGGCTTTCTTTGGAGGAGGCTAAGAGCCGGTTAGCTGAGAGTAAACTGGTTTTAGGATCGGTTACTGAACGAGAGAGCGTGGAGTATTACGCGGGGATAGTAGTCGCTCAGACACCGGTGTCAGGATCAACTGTACCGGAAGGCCAGAACGTTGAACTCGTGGTAAGTAAAGGCCCTGGGCCTGTGTCCCGGACGGTTCCGATTACCTTCGCTTTGCCCCAGCAGGAAGAGTTTTACGCGGTTGTAGTAAGAGTTACCGATGCGCGAGGGGTGAGGGAGGTAGAGAATAATACCTACGCAGGGGGCGAAGAAGTAAGACTTTCCCTGACCTGTTACGGCAAGGCCATCATCGAAGTGTATCTAGACGGTTCCTTATACAAAAGGTATTCGGCGTAAGGGGTTTAGGTAGGAGGCAGGACCAGTTACAATAGTTTAAGAGAGGAGATATCCGGGAAACTTGGAGTATGACCTATCAAGGAGGTTCGTAATGGCTGAAACCCGGCGGGAGGGACTGGTTGTTAAGAGATACAGCGGGTTCTACTACGTATACACCGGCGACAGCATTTTTGCCTGCAAGCTGAGGGGAAAGATAAAGGACAAAGTCCTGACCGGGGACCGAGTCACCATTACTGTTCTCGCAGAAGATTCGGGTGTGGTCGAAAAGGTGCTGCCGCGCCGAACTGAGTTGCTACGGCCGCCTGTTGCCAATGTAGACAAGGTGTTGATAGTCTTTTCTTTTGATTATCCCGAACCTAGTCTCGTGCTTTTGGACCGGTTACTTGTCTTGGCTAGTTATCACGGTCTTCTCCCTTGTATAGTGTTGAACAAGTGCGACTTGCCGCCCTCGGCCAAAGCCGGTGAGATCATGGAGTACTATCCCCGGGCGGGATACCGGTTGGTGAAAACCTCGGTAATCACAGGTGAGGGCATCGATGAGCTCATCAAAGAAGCAGAAGGGTACATCTCTGTTTTAGCCGGGCCTTCCGGTGTAGGTAAATCAAGTCTTCTTAATACTATTTTCCCCGATAGGCATCTGCCTACCCAAGAAGTCTCCGACAAAACAGGGAGGGGACGCCATACCACACGTCACGTCGAACTTTTTGCCTTGGGGAAGAGCGGTTGGATAGCAGATACTCCCGGATTCAGCGTTACGGATCTACCGCGTATGAAAAGGGAGGGATTGGCCCGTCATTTTATTGAATTTGAGATCTACGCCGGCGACTGCCGGTTCGTCGATTGCTTGCACTACCAGGAGCAAGAGTGTGCGGTGAAGGAAGCCGTAGCCCGAGGGGATATCCCTCAGTTTCGTTACCGGAACTACTGCTCTTTTTTGGCCGAGGTAATCGAGTCAGAGAGGTGTTATCGATGATATTGGTGGCCCCTTCGATACTGTCAGCCAATTTTGCTCATCTGGCTGAACAGGTCAAAATGGTAGAAAGAGCTGGCGCAGATTGGCTGCACGTGGATGTGATGGACGGTCATTTTGTACCTAATTTGACCATCGGGCCCCAGGTAGTAAACGATCTGCGCAGGGAAACTGCTCTCTTCTTCGATGTTCATTTAATGGTGGACAACCCTGATGATCATATTCAAGCTTTCTACGAGGCGGGAGCTGACCTTATTACCGTCCATGCTGAAGCCTGCGTTCATTTACACAGGACGGTTAACAGGATAAAGGATCTGGGCATAAAGGCCGGGGTAGCTTTAAACCCAGCAACTCCGCTGTGTCTGGTGGATTTTATTCTGAGCGAGATCGATCTGGTATTGCTAATGAGCGTGAATCCGGGGTTTGGAGGGCAGGAATTTATCCGAGAGACAACCCGCAAGATCTCAATGCTTAAGCAGATGCTGGATGAACGAGGTTTGAGGACTTATATCCAGGTAGACGGAGGTGTGAATGAACAGACTGCCGGTTTGTGCGTCAAGTGTGGTGCCAGTGTTTTAGTAGCCGGTTCGTACATTTTTAAGTCCCGAGAACCCGAGAAGGCAGTCATGAATCTTAAGAGAATAGGTAAAGGGTGATGTGTTTGTATGCATAATGACTACAGAACAGCGGAGCGGGTTGCGGCCTGTATTCTGGGATTTGTTTAATTTGTACCTGGTAAACCGGGGAAAGTGGCGGTGTTGACCAGTTCCAGCACCGGTGTTATGATGTTAACATAAATCTATAAGTCAACATTACCTTTCCTTCGGGGATCGGTGAAATTCCGTACCGGCGGTGTAGGCTATGAGCCAGTAGCCCGCGAGCCTCAGGGCAGGATCCGGTGAGAATCCGGAGCCGACAGTGAAAGTCTGGATGGGAGAAGGAAGGACCGGGGGCTTGTGCCCTTCATGGATATCAAGTAACCGGGCCCCAACTTGGCTGAAACACCCCGAAGGATTCGAGGTGTTTTTTGTTTATCGAGTTACGCTCGACGTGGGGGTAACCTATGGCTATGAAAGACGATGAGAAGTACATGAGGAGGGCTATAGAGCTTGCCACGAGGGCCTTGGGGAGGACTAGCCCTAACCCGATTGTGGGGGCGGTGGTGGTGGAGAATGGCGAAATAGTTGGAGAGGGTTATCACCAACTGGCCGGTACTCCGCACGCCGAGATACACGCTTTGTCTCAGGCAGGACAACGGGCACAGGGAGCCACTCTGTACGTTACATTGGAACCGTGTTGTCACCATGGAAAAACTCCTCCCTGCGTGGATGCTATTATAGCTTCAGGTATCAGACGGGTAGTGGCAGCAATTGAGGACCCTAACCCTCGGGTATCAGGACAGGGGATAGCAAGATTAAAGTCGGCCGGAATCGAGGTCGAAGTGGGTGTATTGGAGGAGGAAGCGCGCAGGGCCAATGAATTTTTCTTCAAGTACATCACTAAGGGGCTGCCTTTTGTTGCTGTAAAAACAGCGATGACCCTGGACGGGAAAATAGCTACTCGTACTGGAGATTCGCGCTGGGTTACCGGAGAAAAGGCCAGGCATTTTGTTCACGAGCTGAGAAACATCTATGACGCGGTTTTAGTAGGCCTGGGTACGGTTGTCAAAGATAACCCCATGCTCAACACTCGCTTAGATGTTGAAGGCAAAAGAGACCCGATGAGAATCATTTTGGATGGAAAACTGGAGATTCCTTTGGACAGCCAAGTAGTAATGACTGCGAACCACCAATGTACCTTGGTTGTTACCAGCCGGAAAGCCGATGCAGGCAGAATTGCGGTTTTAGAGGAGACTGGAGTTGAAGTGCTGCAGGTAGGCGATAATCCCGATTTGATACCGTTGACACCGCTCCTCAAGGAGTTGGCCAGAATGGGAATTACTAGCATACTTGTAGAAGGTGGGGGACGGGTAAACGCTTCGTTTTTGGAGGCGGGGTTAGTTGACAAGGTTTACTGGTTTATAGCCCCGAAGATTTGTGGGGGGGAAAGAGCGCCAACCCCGGTGGAAGGGTTGGGAGTAGAAATGATGGATCAGGCCGTAAGATTGAAGCAAATGACAATACAACGTTTTGATGACGATATTCTTATCAGCGGCTATCTGTGAAGCTTCGTCGGAGAAATAAGAAGGAAGGTTTTTAGGAGGGAGACTGTATTTTTACCGGCATTGTAGAAGAACTAGGGACGGTAAGAGAAGTAAAAAGAGGGAGTCGCTCCTGCCAGCTCGTGATAAAGGCTACTCGCATCCTAGAGGATGTTAGGCTGGGGGATAGCATAGCTGTCAACGGAGTTTGTCTGACTGTAACCGATTTCGATTCCCAACAGTTCGTGGCTGACGTTATGGCCGAGACTTTGCACAAGACAACCTTAGGATATCTGCGGGGAGGCGAAAAGGTAAACCTGGAGAGAGCTTTGCGAGTTTCGGACCGTTTGGGCGGTCACATAGTTTTGGGGCACGTCGACGGAATCGGGCGAATTCTGGAACAGACCAGAGTCGACATAGCTGTTGTGACGAGGATTGCGGCTTCGTCGGAGATCCTGCGTTACGTGATCCCCAAGGGTTCAATCGCGGTTGACGGAATAAGCCTAACTGTGGTAAACGTGTGGCCGGACAGCTTTAGCGTCTCTCTTATACCCCATACGGCTGAACACACCACCCTCGGTTTCAAAAAGGCCGGAGACTGGGTAAATCTGGAAGCAGACGTAATAGGGAAGTACGTGGAGAAGCTTTTGGGCGCAGGCGGGAACAGTCTGAAAAACGGGCGATTAGATGTTGACTTTTTGAGAGAGCACGGTTTTGCTACATAGGATGTCAAAAGAGGGGGCCTGGAGTTTATGTTCAACACTATAGAAGAAGCCATCGAGGACATCAAGGCGGGGAAAATGCTTATCGTCGTCGATGATGAGGATCGGGAAAACGAAGGGGATCTCGTTATGGCTGCGGAAAAGGTCACTCCTCAAGCCATTAATTTTATGGCTACCTATGGTCGCGGCCTTATCTGCGTGCCTATGAAAGGGGAGCGTTTGGACGAATTAGATATCAAGCCTATGGTTTTTGACAACACTGATAACCACGAAACAGCTTTTACAGTGTCTGTCGATTACAAGACTACGAGAACGGGAATCTCGGCCTACGAGCGGGCAGAGACTATCCGGGCTCTTATTTCCCCTGAAGTCAAGCCTTCCGATTTTCGGCGTCCCGGACACGTTTTTCCTTTGCGATACAAGGAAGGCGGAGTTTTGAGACGAGCCGGACATACAGAGGCGGCCGTCGACCTGGCTGTATTGGCGGGCTTGTATCCGGCGGGAACGATATGTGAGATAATGAACGACGACGGCACTATGGCTCGGGTCCCCGAGTTGATGGAATTTGCGCGGGTACACGGGCTCAAAATAATCACGATCGCTGATTTGATCCAATACCGACGCCGCAACGAGGTTTTAATTAGAAGGGTTGAGGCAACCCGCTTACCTACGCGGTTTGGGGATTTTACGGCGGTTGCCTACGAGTCGCTGCTAGACGGCAAGGGGCATTTAGCTTTGGTAAAAGGGGAATGGCAAGAAGACGAGCCTATATTAGTGAGGGTGCATTCGGAGTGTCTTACCGGTGACGTTTTTGCTTCGAAACGTTGTGACTGTGGAGAACAATTGGCGAGAGCCCTCGAGATGATAGAAGAAGCGGGAAAGGGCGTACTCTTGTACATGCGACAGGAAGGACGGGGCATAGGGCTGCTCAATAAGATACGAGCCTACAAGCTGCAAGACGAAGGCAAAGATACGGTGGAAGCCAACGAAGCTTTGGGTTTCCCCGCGGATCTGCGCGATTACGGGATCGGCGCTCAGATACTGGTGGATCTTGGAGTGCGAAAAATGCGCCTTATGACTAATAATCCCAAGAAAATACACGGGTTAGAAGGGTACGGGTTATCGGTTGTCGAAAGAGTACCTATAGAGATGCAGGCCAAGAAGGAGAATGAACGTTATATGCGAACTAAAAAAGAAAAGATGGGACATCTCCTGGCTACGATTTAGTCGCTTGCTGGGTTGGGCCATACGTAGGTACTTCACAGTTAGGAGGAGAAGGCGTGACGAAAGTATTTGAAGGCAGCTTAGTTGCAGAGGGGCTTAGATTCGGGATCGTGGTATCGAGGTTTAATGAGTTTATCACTCAGAAGCTGTTGTCAGGGTGTATAGACGCCCTTACACGGCATGGAGCAGCTTTGGAGGACATAGAAGTAGCCTGGGTGCCTGGGGCCTTTGAAATGCCTGTGGTTGCTCAAAAGATGGTCGGGAAGAACTACGATGCTGTGATATGCTTGGGTGCTGTCATTCGGGGAGCTACTCCGCATTTCGAGTACGTGGCGGCAGAAGTCACTAAAGGTATTGCCCAGGTCGGGCTGCAGACCGGGATTCCGGTGGTATATGGAGTTATCACCGCTGACACAATTGAACAGGCTATCGAACGCGCGGGAACCAAGTCAGGCAACAAGGGGTTTGACGCTGCCCTTACTGCAATAGAAATGGCGAATCTGTTAAAGGTTTTGTAGGTTCAATACCCTACGTAACTCAACTTTAAAAGGAGTTATTAGGAAATGGAACTGGAACAATGTGTTAATTTTGTTTTAACAAGAGCGCAAAATGCCGTTCACCAGCTATTCAAGGCAGAACTGGCTCCGTACGGCGTCACTCCGGGTCAATACGGAGTTCTGCGTTGTCTCTGGGACCAGAACGGGATGACGGCCAAACAGCTGGCAGACCGTCTTAGCCTGGACGGGTCTACGATTACCGGGATTCTTGACCGCATGGAACAGAAAGGATTGATAGAAAGACACACTGATCCCAAAGACCGCAGGGCGCTAAAAGTCGTTCTGACGGATCAGGGATGGAATCTGAAGGAGCCGCTCACAAAAGCCATTGAAGAGGCGAACCGCAAAGCTCTTCAGTCCTTCAGTCAAGAGGAAGCAGAACTGTTGAAGAAACTTTTGGATGAGATAAGCGAGAGTACGTCTGTAAAATAGTTGGCATGCAATTAAATGGTTGACTAAGTAGATGGCTTGAGACTAAGATAGAATTTAAGGAAGGAAGGCGCCAAGCCTTTCTATAGGAATCTGGCCGCGGGCCAAGAAAAGGCGAGAGGAGAGATGGTAATGGAGTTTAAGTTGACAGAAGAGCAAGAACTTATCCGCGCTAACATCAGGGAATTCTGCCAGAAATATTTGGATCCCATCGCAGCAGAGATCGATGAGAACAGCCGTTATCCGGCAGAGGTTATCGCCAAGCTGGCAGAGGGCGGATGGATGGGGATGCCCTGGCCAGCGGAGTATGGGGGAGCGGGCCTCGATTTCCTGACCTACACCATGGTCATAGAAGAGATATCCCGTTCCTGCGCAGCAACGGGTTTCACGGTTTCATGTCATACCTCTCTGGCGAGTGGGCCTATATTCTACTTCGGAACGGAAGAACAGAAGAAGAAATATTTAGTGCCTCTGGCAAAGGGTGAAAAGATAGGGGCTTTCGCTATAACCGAACCAGGAGCTGGAACTGATGTAAGTGCCGCAACCTCGACTGCGGTCTTGGATGGCGATGAGTACGTAATTAACGGCGTAAAGACCTTCACTTCTAACGGACCTGTCGCAGATACCTTCATTGTTTTTGCCTGGACCGACAAATCCCAAGGTCCCAAGGGAATGAGCGCTTTTATTGTGCCTAAGGATGCACCAGGCTTCAAGGTCGGACAACATTTCATGAAGATGGGCATTCGGGCGTCCCAAACTTCCGAGATCATCCTCAAAGATTGCCGCGTGCCTAAGGAAAACCTGCTGGGCAAAGAGGGAGAAGGCCTCAGGATCGCTATGGCGAGCTTCGATAACGGACGAATCGGTATTGCTGCCCAGGCGGTAGGAATCATGCAGGCAGCTTTGGACGAGTCCATAAGCTATTCCAAACAGAGGGTACAGTTTGGGAAGCCGATAGCCAGGCACCAGGCTATCCAATGGATGATAGCGGATATGGCAACCGACTTGCAAGCAGCACGTTTCCTGACTTATTACGCGGCGTGGCTGAAAGAACAAGGGCTGCCTTACTCGAAAGAAGCAGCCATGGCCAAGGTTTTCGCAGCCGAGGCAGCTACCAAACACACCTCTAAAGCCGTTCAGATTCACGGAGGATATGGCTACTGCAAAGGCTTCAAAGTAGAGCGGCTGATGCGCGACGCCAAGATCACTGAGATCTACGAAGGGACTTCCGAGGCGCAGCGCATGGTAATCGCCGGCAACCTGTTGCGGTAAGATAAGAACAGGTAGACGTAGAAACGGGACTGCTGTTGAGCGGCAAAGACCATGCAGTTACGCGTATATACACCCGATTAGCTAGGAGTTTTGTGGGATGCCTTTGATATGGAGCTTGATACCGGAAGATCCCAGGTGGATTAGTGGAATAGATGCTCAGTGTGGGAATCCCGGGAATTACTTACTAAGAGCTTTCCATGTCAGAGGCTTCATTTTTGTTTTTTTTCTTGCTATTAACAGCATCATAATCCTAAATACAGGAGAGGCGATACGCATGCCGGATATTATTGTCTGCTACAAGTGGGTGGTTGATTCAGCCGATATTAAGGTAGCCCCTGAATCCGGTGAGCTTATCTTGGACCGGGTTGGCTACCGGATAAGCGACTATGATCGTAACGCTATCGAGGAAGCAGTGCGTCTGCAGGAGAAATACGGGGGCACGGTGACAGCCATCACGGTCGGTGGCCCCGCTGCAAAAAAGAGTTTAAAAGACGTCCTGGCCCGTGGACCAGAGAAGGCGTGTTTCGTTTGGGATCCTAATTTCGAGGACTTGGAACCTTCTCAGACCGCGGCTATTCTTGCTTCGGCGATAAGGTCAACACTAAAATACGACCTTATAGTCTGCGGAGAAGGATCGGGAGATCTGTATGCGCAGCAGGTGGGACCGCGTTTGGCGGAAAGCCTAGGAATTCCCTGTGCCGCGTTTGTTAATAAAGTGGTGAGCCTGGAAGGCGGACGCGTAATAGTAGAACGTAAGGTAGAAGAGGGAATAGAAGTAGTTGCTATGCCTTTGCCAGCTTTGATTACCGTCCTGCCAGAAATCAATACTCCCAGAGTACCGGGGTTGAAAGACACTCTGGCAGCAGGCAAGAAGCCGGTAATAGAGATCAAAGGAGCAGAGCTAGGACAGTTCAGCCCTTGTCTTGAAACTCTGAGGTTACTGGGAACGAAAATGTCACGGCAGGGGGAAAAATTTGGAGCTGAACCAGCTGAGATCAGCCGGCTAGTCAGTGTGCTGGTGAAAGAAGGAGTAATCTCTTGAGGGAGTGAATACAGATGGCAGGAATCTGGGTTTTGGCAGAGACAGAGGAGCGTATGCTGGAACTGTTGGGTCTGAGTAAGTTGCTCTCGCCTAAACTGGGTTGCGAAGTTTATGCACTGACCTGGGGCGAGGAAAGAGACGCTCAAAAATACATTGAACACGGCGCAGACGAGGTACTGTTGATGTCTCCTCCTGGCAGCGGTGAAACCCTTACGGCCTATGTCCCGGTAATAGCTGAAGAGGCGAAAAAAATGGATCCTGACGTGATACTCGTTGCGGCGACGACCCGGGGAAAAGAACTCGCTGCCCGGTTGGCGAGTGCGCTGGGAACCGGGCTTGTCAGCGAGAGCAGCGACTTTCAAGTGGCACAAGATGGAAAAACTTTGGCCATGCAGCGTGTCATGTACGGAGGAGCAGCGGTGCAAACGGTCCGGTGCCTGACTCGACCGCAGATGGCTACAGTACCTCCGAGGTGCTTTGCTAAAGCTTTACCTGAGCCTGGAAGAAAAGGCGAGATTCGTTCCTTGCCTCCTGCACCGCCATATCCGGTGACGGTTGTGGAAAGAAAACCGAGATCCGGGCAGGAGACCAATATAGAAGAGGCCAGAGTAGTCGTCTGCGTAGGGCGTGGACTGGAAAAACATGAAGACCTGGAGATGGTGCGGGAATTGGCCAAGGTTATTGGCGGGGAGATAGCCTGCACCCGACCGCTGGCTGAAGAATTAAAATGGTTGCCCGAAGAAACGTACATCGGACTCTCGGGGAAGAAAGTCAAACCTGATTTATACATCGGAATAGGAGTGTCAGGACAAGTTCAGCATACTACCGGAATCCGTGATTCCAGAATAATACTGGCTATCAACAAAGATGAAAATGCTCCGATCTTCGACATGGCAGACCTAGGCGTGGTGGGCGACCTTTACCAGGTCCTGCCCGAACTTACTAAACAACTGAGAGAAGCTGTTAAGAGGTGAGGTGAGACCGGCTGTGGCAGAGGAGAAGTTTACAGCAGTCGTAGTTGGGGCAGGACCGGCTGGGAGCACGGCTGCTTACATTCTGGCCAAGGAAGGTCTGGATGTTCTCCTTATTGATAGAGCTGATTCCCCAGGGGCAAAAAACATGTTCGGCGGTCGAATGTACACCTATGCCCTGAACAGGGTGATCCCAGGTTTTTGGGAAGAGGCTCCTCTGGAAAGACCGGTAGTTCGGGAAACCATGGTGATCATGGAAGGAGAAAGGTTTGTTTCTTTTAGTTGCCAAGACGAGAATTGGGTGAAAGAACCTTTTCATTCGTTTACACTTTTCAGGGCTGAATTCGATGCCTGGTTAGCGGGCAAAGCGGAAGAAGCCGGTGCTTTGCTGGCTTGCGGGATCAGAGTGGACGACTTATTGGTGAAGGACGGAAAAATCATAGGGGTCAGGGCTGGGGAAGATGAGATATTCGCAGATGTAGTAATTGCCGCCGATGGAGCCAATTCTCTTTTGGTGGAGAAGGCGGGACTGAGAAAGAAGCTTAAGCCGTCTGAAGTGGCCACGGGAGTTAAACAGGTCATCCAATTATCACCGGCCACCATAAATGAGAGATTTAATCTTACCGACAATCAAGGTCAGGCCAGTCTTTTTGTCGGGGATTGCACCAAGGGAATGGCAGGTGGGGGCTTCCTCTATACCAATAAATCGGCGATTTCTCTGGGCCTGGTTGTCAAGGCATCGGAACTCCAGTCTAAGCAATACCGTATCGTAGACCTGATCGAGGACTTCAAGGCTCAGCCTGCAGTTGCTCCCTTGATTGAGGGAGGAGAGGTGGTGGAGTATTCGGCCCACCTGGTTCCAGAGGGAGGGTACTCGATGATGCCTTCCCTGGTTTCCGACGGTATCTTGGTGGCGGGAGATGCGGCGGGTTTTGTTCTGAATCTGGGATACCAGGTAAGGGGAATGGATCTTGCCATAGCGTCGGGACAGGCTGCCGCCAAGGCTGTAATAAGGGCCAAAAGAGACCAGGATTTCACCCGGAGTGGGCTCAGTGCATACCTGGATTTTCTGAAAGAGAACCTGGTGCTGACAGAAATGGAATTTTACCAGCAAGCACCGAGTTTTCTTGAGACGGAGAGGCTGTACAGGGCTTATCCCAGTTTGCTTACGGGGGCCTTTGCAGAGATGTTCACCGTTCGCGGCTCTCAGCCTGTTCATCTCCTGAGGAAAATGCTGGGCCAGTTGAAAGCTAACGAAATTAGTCTAGGAAAGCTCTTAGGCGACATGTGGAAAGGGGGGCGGGTCTTTTGAAGCGCTTGGCTCCCGAACAGTTGCTGGCTGTAGACAAATTCTTGGTGGACGATGAGTACAGGCATATAGTCGTGGAGAGAGACAAGTGCCGGGCATGTCAAGGAAAGCCGTGTGTGTATGCCTGTCCCGCTGGGCTATACACTCTTAAGGACGGCGAGGTAACTTTTGACTGCGCTGGTTGTTTGGAGTGCGGGACCTGTAGGGTCGTCTGTCCCCAGTCGTTGCAATGGGAATATCCTCGAGGCGGATTCGGCATTGTTTATCGTTACGGATGATAAGCCGAGTCAATTGTCAATTAATGTACAGATTAATAACGCTCGTTTTATTTAGCGCCCCCTTTTTGTGGGGTGTTTTTATTTCTGCCAGTTGCGCGAACTGGTAGAATATAAAGCAAAGCCGGAAATGGTAGGAGGTATGAAGCAGCTAAAAACTGATTAATACGTATTAACAAAAGATAACAAAA
>CAYONS010000006.1:0-47225 GCA_964405385.1 uncultured Syntrophothermus sp. | reverse complement strand
ATGCAGCTAAGAGGAGGCGTTACCAATGAAAGGCAGGGTATTAGCGGTATGTCGCAGTGAGAAAAAGGGAGAGAAGAAGAACGATGTGGGCGAAGGGTTTTTTAAAAAAGAACACGGATTAGAAGGTGACGCGCACAGCGGCTCCTGGCACCGGCAAGTCAGCCTATTGGGAATTGATAGCATTGAAAAAATGCGGCAAAGAGGTGTGGACGTCAAACCGGGTGATTTTGCCGAGAATCTTACCGTAGAGGGAATAGAGCTTTTCCGGCTGCCGGTCGGCACCAAGCTGCGGGTAGGAGAAAATGTTTTGCTGGAAGTTACCCAGATCGGGAAAGAATGCCACCACGGATGCGCCATCAGAGTGCAGGTCGGGGACTGTGTGATGCCCCGCGAAGGTATATTTGCCCGGGTTTTAGAGGAAGGATGGATCAGGACCGGCGATACTATTGAGGTGATTGAGGATGTTTAGGGTAGGAATCCTCGTGTTGAGCGACAAAGGGGCGAAAGGGCAAAGAGAGGACAGGAGCGGAGAGGTTATAAAGGAAATGATAAGCTCTATAGGAGCTACAGTGGCGGCTTACGAAGTGCTTCCTGATGAAAAGCAGTTGATAGCCGACAAGCTGAGAACTTGGTGTGATACGGGAGGCTTGGATCTTATCCTCACCTCAGGAGGGACTGGACTATCTCCGCGTGACGTTACTCCTGAAGCAACTGCGGAAGTGGTGGAACGAGTCGTTCCAGGAATCTCTGAAGCGATGCGGGCCTACGGCCGTGAGAAAACGCCTAGAGCCATCCTTTCCCGCGGCATATCCGGAATACGCAACAAGACGTTGATAATCAACCTTCCGGGAAGCGTAAGAGGGGCTCGGGAGTCGCTAGAAGCGGTAATGCCTGCTCTTCCCCATGCCTTGGAGACCTTACGGGGACAGGGCGGCGAGTGCGGACAGAGTTGAAGCTGTGCGAGAAAAGTCAAAATAACAAGCTATGAGAAGGTATATTGAGAAAGAAACAGGTACAAAATAGTAATCGAGAGTATTACAGGGATATGAGAAAAGCAATAAGTTGCTAGGGTTTGGACGGTAGTCTAATATTATTAGTGAATGTTAGCACTCGACGGCATTGAGTGCTAACAATAAACTATCAGATAAAGAATATGTGAAGGGGGTATAGCAGTGAACCTTAAGCCGCTAGGCGACCGTATTGTATTGAAGGTCATCGAAACTGTAGAAGAAAAAACCGCAAGCGGGATAGTCCTTCCCGACACCGCCAAGGAAAAACCCCAACAAGGTGAGGTACTGGCAGTAGGGCCAGGCAGGATTCTGGATAACGGTGAGCGGATACCGATGGAAGTGGCTGTCGGGGACAAGGTCATTTACTCCAAGTATGCTGGAACTGAAGTGAAGATCGATGGTCAGGAACTCTTGATAATCAGCGAGAGAGACATTCTGGCTAAGGTTGAAGCTTAGTGAGAGGAAAAGTGAAGGGGGTATAGGGAAATGGCAGCGAAACAGTTACGCTTCAGCGAAGAAGCCAGGAGGTCTTTGGAAAAAGGAGTTGACACCCTGGCGAACGCGGTAAAAGTCACCCTGGGGCCTAAGGGCAGAAACGTGGTTTTGGAAAGGAAATTCGGTTCGCCTACCATTACTAATGACGGGGTTACTATTGCCAAGGACATCGACCTGGACGATCCGTGGGAAAACATGGGCTGCCAGCTGGTGAAAGAGGTGGCCACTAAGACTAATGATGTCGCCGGCGACGGCACGACGACGGCGACGGTTTTGGCTCAGGCCATGATAAAGGAAGGTTTGAAAAACGTAGCGGCTGGAGCCAACCCGATGATCATGAAGCGGGGTATTGAAAAGGCGGTCAAGGTAGCAGTCGAGGCCCTCAAAGAGATCAGCAAGCCTGTAGAAAGCAGATCAGCTATCGCTTCTGTAGCCTCGATTTCCGCGGCTGATCCCGAAATCGGCGAGCTAATAGCTGATGCCATGGAAAAAGTGGGCCGCGACGGGGTTATAACTGTAGAAGAGTCCCAGTCGGTCGGAACCTCTCTGGAAGTGGTCGAAGGAATGAATTTCGACCGCGGTTACATCTCTCCTTACATGATTACCGATCCTGACAAGATGGAGGCCAATCTGAACGAGCCTTATATCTTAGTCACCGATAAGAAGATATCTTCGATCAACGACATTCTGCCGGTTCTGGAGAAGGTCGTTCAGACGGGTAAGCCGCTGTTGCTGATAGCAGAAGATGTGGAAGGCGAAGCACTGGCTACTCTGGTAGTTAACAAGCTCAGAGGCACGTTCACCTGTGTTGCCGTGAAAGCCCCGGCATTCGGTGAGAGAAGGAAAGCCATGCTGCAGGACATCGCCATCCTCACCGGAGGCGAAGTAGCTTCTGAAGAATTGGGAGTGAAGCTAGAGAACGTCACTCTCAACATGATGGGAAGGGCTCGCCAGGTACGGGTCAAGAAGGACGAGACCATCATTATCGATGGTGCCGGCAGCGAGTCGGCGATAAAAGAACGCATCAACCAGATCAAGAAGCAGATCGAAGAGACCAAATCCGAATACGACCGCGAAAAACTGCAGGAAAGGCTGGCTAAACTGGCCGGCGGCGTAGCCGTCATTCAGGTCGGAGCTGCCACCGAAACCGAGCTCAAAGAAAAGAAACACCGGATAGAGGATGCTCTGGCAGCTACCAAGGCTGCGGTGGAGGAAGGCATTGTCGCCGGAGGAGGAACCGCTCTCGTCAATGTTATGAAGAAACTGGAGGAAATCGACGCGCAGGGCGACGAGCGTACCGGTGTGCTCTTGGTGATGAAGGCTCTGGAAGAACCGCTGCGCCAGATAGCCAACAACGCAGGCATCGAGGGTTCAGTAGTCGTGCAAAAAGTGAAGGAATTGCCTCCCGGAATTGGCTTCAACGCACTGACGGGAGAGTACGAAGACATGATAAAGGCCGGCATAATAGACCCCCTGAAGGTCACGAGATCAGCTCTGCAGAACGCCGCGAGTATCGCGGGAATGCTTATCACGACCGAAGCCCTAGTGACCGAGGTGCCCAAAGAAGAGCCCATGCCTCGGGGCGGAATGCCGGACATGATGTAATATCCCTCCCCTCCTTAAAAAGTAAACATTGCCTCTACCCAAAAAAAGAACCCCGTTTCGGGGTTCTTTTTTTGGGCTTTGTTATGCTCTTTGGTGCTTTCGTTTGCCCTGGAGCTGCCTATAGGTCGTAGTACAGCTCGAACTCTTTGGGGTGCGGGATCTCGTTTACCTTGCGCGCCTCTTCCCGTTTACGCTCGATCCATATTTCGATAAGCCTTGTGGGGAAGACCCCTCCTTTGAGCAGGAATTCGTGGTCGTTTTCCAGAGCGTCCAGGGCGGCTTCCAGGGATGTGGGAAGCCCTTTGATCTTGGCCTGTTCTTCCTTAGACAGGTGATAGAGATTGACATCATACGGACCGTAGCCACAAGCAACAGGGTCGATCTCGTTTTCAATCCCATCTAAACCGGCCATCAGTATGGCCGCGAAAGCGAAGTAGGGATTGCAAGTGGCGTCAGAAGAACGGAACTCGAAACGCTTTTCTTCCGGCTGTTTCGCGTAAGCCGGGATCCTGATGACCGCACTGCGGTTGGCCGTAGCGAAGCAGATGCTGACCGGGGCCTCGTAGCCAGGGACCAAACGCTTATACGAATTGGTGCTGGGGTTGGTGAAAGCCAAAACCGCTGGCGCGTGCTTTAACAGTCCGCCGATGAAATTAAGGGCCGTCTTGCTGAGCCCGGAGTAACCGTTGGGATCGTAGAACAGAGGCTGCCCCTGCTTAAAGAGATGGATGTGAACGTGCATTCCGTTACCGGCCTCACCGAATAGCGGTTTGGGCATAAAGGTAGCGGTCTTTCCCGCGGCAAAGGCGGCATTCTTTACGATATATTTCACCAGCATGGTCTTGTCGGCCATTTCCAGCATTGGCCCCGGTTCAACCTCAATCTCGAGCTGTCCCGGGCCGCCCACTTCGTGATGGTGATACTTGACGGGGACGTTTCTCTCTTCCAAGAGGAGGCACATTTGGGAACGAAGGTCGTACAGGATATCGAAAGGCGGTGCGATGTGGTACCCGAACTTCGGGGGTATCTTGTACCCTTGGTTAAACTCTTTCAAACCTGAATTCCATTCGGCTTGCTCCGCGTCGATTTCGAAGCCGGTTCGGTTGGGACGGCATTCGTAGCTTATGCTGTCGAACACGAAAAATTCGAATTCCGGAAGAACCCGCATCTCATCGGCAATCCCTGATTTCTGCATGTATTCCTGAGCGCTTTTGGCGACAGCGCGGGGATACTGGTCGAACAGTCGGTTTTCCTCCCCGATGACATAGACATCGCCGATCATGCTGAGGGTAGGCACTTCAACAAAAGGATCGGTTACTGCGGTGGTGATGTCAGGGATAAAGACCATGTCGCTCTTTTCGACCGGGGCATAGCCGTAGTTGGATCCGTCAAAACCAATGCCGTTCTCCAGTGTTTTTCGGGTAAACCTTTCGGCAGGAATCCCTAGATGCCGCCACCTGCCGTAAAGGTCGATCATTTTAAAATCGATCATCTGGATGTGGTTTTTCTTGCAGAAACCCTTCACTTCTTCGAAAGTCTTAAACATGCGCTTTATCGTCTCCCTTCGGTAAGATGAGCTATAAACACAAGTGATTATACTACATGTATAGTACAGCGTAAACGGCACAGCATTAAGTACACAGTGTACATCGTGCCTTGTCGTTGGCCCGCTTTCACAGGTAATATTCTTTTTGCTCACTTAATAGAATGTAGCAAAAAGAAGGGCGGAGGCTATGGGGAAAAGACGGCAGCGGATATTAGCCGTATTGATAATTGTGGTAATAACTGGAACAAGTTGCTGGCTGTATTTGGAGCGACAGCGTCCGGATATCGAACCCCAGGCATTACTGGAAGAGTCTTTACAAAACATGGCCGCGGCGAAAAGTTACAGATACAAATTGGAATCCACCTTAACCGTCGACAACCGAAGGGAGGTGGTGAGCCGGATAGAGGGAGAAAAAGATGGTTCCGGAAATACGCATATAAAGGGGGAGATGGTAAAAACACCTGTCGACATTTACCACATCCAAGATACCTCTTACAACTGGGATGCTTTTAGTAAGAAGTGGTTGGTGATCAAGGACAGAGACACCCCTACCAGAGATGTCTTAATCGCCGAGCTGGATCCTCTTTCTAATTTCAACTTCAAGAGTATTTCGGAAATAGAGAAACTGGGATTTGAAAAAGTGGGGAACAACAAGTGTATAGTAATAAGCTGCAAACCTAGCCTGGAAAACGAGCTCATGGAAGTAGCTCTAAAGGATTTTCGCTACAAGTTGTGGGTTGACTTCAGGCAAAAATTCATCAGAAAGGCTACTTTAAGTGCTGTCAGCAAGAATAACGAAAATGCCCGCCTGGCATTGACTGTAGAATTCTTCGACTTCAATGAAAGCATCCGGATAGAAAAGCCAGAGGTGGATTGAGGCCGGATGGGCCTCAATTTTTTTGACACTCTTCGCCGGCGGTTGATATAATCCAGGCAAAAGGGGAGGGCTGGCGGGTGGAACCGACCAAGGTGTTGCTGACAGCTGACCAAATACAGGAAAGAGTCGGGCAGTTGGCACAAGCAGTAAATACCGAGTTTGCGGGGCAAGAATTGGTGGTTGTAGGTATTCTGACGGGCTCGTTCATCTTTTTGGCAGATTTGGTGAGAGAGATCACGGTTCCCGTAGTCATCGATTTCATGGATGTGTCGAGTTACGGTGCTTCGACCGAGTCTTCAGGGGAAGTCCGGATATTGAAGGATATCGAGATACCGATAGAAGGCAGGAATGTTTTGGTTGTTGAGGACATTGTGGATACGGGGCTGACTCTCAGGCACGTGGTTGAAGTGCTCAAAAAAAGGCGACCGCAGAAGGTCAAGGTGTGTGTCCTTTTGGACAAGCCTTCCAGGCGCCAGACCGAATTTACTCCAGATTACTGCGGTTTTACCATACCGGATGAATTCGTCGTCGGTTATGGACTTGATTATGCGGAAAAGTACCGAAATCTGCCGGATATCAGGGTGTTGGAATTAGGGACAGCCGATTCGGAGGAAGGTGAAGGGTAAATGGAGCGGGAAACGGTTATAGTGCTCGACTTCGGCGGGCAGTACAATCAATTGATAGCGCGGAGAGTGAGGGATTTATCAGTATACAGCGAAATGGTGCCCTACTATACCCCGCTGGAGGAAATCAAAGCCCAAAATCCCCGGGGTATTATATTCTCGGGAGGTCCGGCCAGTGTTCACCTTCCTGGGGCTCCGGCAGTGGACCCGAGAATATACGAACTGGGAATCCCCATACTGGGCATATGTTACGGGATGCAGCTTATGGCCTTCCAGATGGGAGGAGAGGTAGAACCGGCCGCCGTGAGAGAGTATGGAAAAGCTTTCTTAACGGTGTGTCGGGAGGACAGTCTTTTTTGGGGACTTGAGCGCGAGATGCAGGTGTGGATGAGCCACGGCGATGCCGTGTCTAAGGTGCCTCAAGGCTTTGAGGTTACTGCATTTACTCGGGATTGTCCCGTGGCGGCAATGAGCCACCCGGCGCGAAAACTGTATGGCGTCCAGTTTCATCCCGAAGTCAAACACACGCCTTTAGGCGACGAGATACTTAAGAACTTTCTCTTCAGGATATGCGGATGCACGGGGAATTGGAATTTGGAGGATTTTATCGAGGAAACGGTGAAAGAGGTGCAGTCCAGAGTAGGGGACAAGAAAGTGCTGTGCGCTTTGAGCGGGGGGGTGGACTCTTCAGTGGCCGCAGCTCTGGTAGACCGGGCAGTGGGTGAAAACCTTACCTGTGTTTTTGTTGATCACGGGCTTTTGCGAAAGGGAGAGGACCAGCAAGTGGTCAAGACCTTTCGCGAGGAAAGAGGGATGAACCTGGTCTATGTCGATGCCAGCGAAAGGTTCTTGCAAAAGCTGGCCGGGGTCAAAGACCCGGAGGCGAAACGCAAAATCATAGGTCACGAGTTCATCAGGGTTTTTGAGGAAGAGGCGCGAAAACTTGGTGACATAGATTTTTTGGTGCAGGGCACGTTATATCCCGATGTTATCGAGAGCGGAACGGCCACTGCAGCCACCATTAAGACCCACCACAATGTGGGCGGACTGCCCGAGGACATGCAGTTCGAACTTATCGAGCCGCTTCGTCTTCTGTTTAAGGACGAGGTGCGCCGGATCGGGGAGAAGCTGGGACTGCCTGCCGAGATTGTGTGGAGACAGCCATTCCCTGGACCTGGTCTTGCAGTTAGAGTGTTAGAGGAAGTCAATCCTGAGAAGGTGGAGATATTAAGGGAAGCCGATGCCATAGTAACGGAAGAAATAAGAAAAGCCGGGCTGGAACGGGAACTGTGGCAGTACTTTGCCGTATTGCTCCCGGTGCGAAGCGTTGGGGTTATGGGAGACGAAAGGACATATGCTTACCCGGTGGTAGTGAGAGCGGTAGTGAGCGAAGACGCGATGACTGCGGACTGGGCTCGGCTGCCTTACGAGGTTTTGGACACCATCGCCCGCCGCATAGTGAACGAGGTCCAGCATGTGAACCGCGTGGTATACGATATCACTTCCAAGCCCCCGGGCACTATCGAGTGGGAATAGGGTTTGACCTCTACACGGGACTCCTGCCCTGTGGCACAGCCAAAAAAGCCCGGGCGCTACCACCGATGCAAAAATGCCGAGACTACAAGAAATGGCCTCCGCGCAAATTGGCGGGTAATAACGACCATGCCTTAAAGGCAGGCCAATCCACAAACGGCCCCGGGCTAATCCAAGTAGTGAACTATATCTTTGAGGGGACGACGCGGCGGGGGAGCCGGGGTCTTCTCCCCGTGACCGATGGGTAGTAAGGCCACAGGGAGTAAACTGGGCTCGAGTCCCAGAACCCGCCGAACCGCTTCTTCGTCAAAAGCGCCTACCCAGCAGGAAGCAAGGCCGAGGGCGGTGGCAGCAAGCAGGATATTCTGAACGGCCGCAGCGGTGTCTTGGATGCAGTACAGTTTTTCCCCGCGGTGCCTGTATCGCAGGGCAGACTGTAAAGGTACGGCACACACCACGATGACAACCGGGGCCTGCGCCAAGAACATCTGTCCTAAGGCCGCCCGCCCAAGCTTTTCTTTTAACTCCGGATTTCCTACTACGAAAAACTCCCAGGGCTGTATGTTGCCGGCGGAAGGGGCCCAGCGTCCTGCTTCAAGTAATGTTTCGATAACGTCCTTGGGTATGGGGTCCTTCTTAAACGAGCGAACGCTCCGTCTCGTCTTGATGATTCTCAAGAAATCGGTTGTCATCTAATGCAACTCCTTTCAGAGTCACTAGGATAAGGCGGCAAGGCCGGTAAACAGGCCAGAACTAGCGGCATACCTGTTAGTGTCCGATTAGAACCACTGCCTGAGCGGGATGCCGCACGATCCGCTGGTTTCTCATATACCCACCGTGATTACCTCTTCGGCAGCTTGCTTGCTTTCTTCCCATATCATGTCGACTATTTCCTTTTTCAGAGCCAAAAATTCAGGTGTTAAGAGGGTGCTGTGGTCACGAGGCCGGCCCAAAGGGACGGGAATCGTTTTCTTGATGGTTCCCGGCTGACGCGTCATTACGTGGACAGTGTCAGCAAGGAAAATGGCCTCGTCGATGTCGTGGGTTATGAAGAGCACGGTTTTTTGTTCTTCTTGCCACACCTGAAGGAGGAGTTCCTGCATTACAACTCGAGTCTGAGCGTCCAGGGCCCCGAACGGCTCATCCATCAAGAGGATGTCTGGATCGTTAGCCAGGGCCCGGGCGATGGCCACCCGTTGCTTCATCCCTCCTGATAGGGCTTTGGGGTACAGGGTCCTGAATCCGGATAAGCCCGTGACCTTGAGGTAGTGGTCGACTATAGATTCGATCTCTTTTTCCGGAAGCTTACGAAGGCGAGGGCCAAAGGCCACGTTATCTTCGACTGTTAACCAGGGAAACAGAGTATAAGCCTGGAAAACCATGCCACGATCGGCTCCGGGACCGTCGATCTCGCGGTTGTTCAAAGTTATTGTGCCTAGAGTGGGCTGTTCAAGACCGGCCACCATACGCAAGAGCGTGGTCTTGCCGCAGCCGCTGGGGCCTACGATCACAGCGAATTCCCGATGACTGACCCTGAGGTTAATGTTCTCAAGGGCGACCACACGGCTATTGCCGGTAGTAAATACCTTGCTTACTCCCTCTATCAGCAGCATTTAGTGTCCCAACCTTTCGTGCCAAGGGAACATCGCTTTGGACAAAGCCTTAAAAAGGAAATCGGTTATCACTCCCAGAATGCCGATGACCAGCAGCCCCACAAATATACGATCCGTCTGCAGGAAACGCTGCGACCTCAGGATCATAAATCCCAGACCGGAATTGGCAGCAACGAGTTCTGCTACAACGAGGTAGGTCCAAGCCCACCCCATGCAGATACGGAGGCAGTCCATTATCCCGGGCATGGAAGCCGGAAGAAGCACTCGGGAGTACACCGTCCAGCCTCTGGCGCCTAGAGTATGGGCGGCGTTTAAAAGCTCTTTCGGCACGTTGGAAACGGTGTCCTGCACCATCAAGACCAGCTGAAAGAAGGTGCCGACGAAGATCACGGCTATCTTCTCGAAATCCCCGATGCCGAAATAGAGGATCATCAAGGGAATTAGAGCGGTCACCGGGAGATAGCGGACAAAATCAATAAACGGCTCACAGAAGGCCGTAGTTTTCTTGTTCGTGGCCATAAGGATCCCAAGAGGGATAGCTATGATGGCTGACAGCAAGAAGCCGGCCAGGACCCGGTAGACGCTGATCAAAGTATAGGGGATTAACACTCCTTCGGCCTGTAGCGAGCTGAAAGCTTTAGCCACTGCCAAAGGAGAAGGCAAATAGATAGGGTTAACCCGGCCGCTGAAAGATAACAAGCACCAGGCCCCAATTATCAGGGATGCAGATAAAACGGTATAAGTGCGCGGTTCAATGCCAGAAGACTTTGAAAATAACCGCTTGCTTCCTTTCGTGTCTCCCCCGAAAGAAATTGTTTTTGAGCACGTCTGGATTTCCATGGAAACCTCCTGTTTGGTCCTCGGCCAGGGACGATGTTGCTCAAACGCTTAGTAAATTCGTTGCCCCTGTAGATTAACGGGTTGCTTCTTGAACAAACCGAGAGACTATTATTTCCTCGGGATCTACAGGCTTTTCAAGTACTCCCTTTTCGGTCCAGAATTTACAGGCCAATTCGGTGATGTAGTAGATGTTGTGCTCAGACTGAGATTTGTCGAAAAACTTTTTGTTTTCTTCTTTGCCCATGAACTTAATGCCTTGTGCCATATCAGCCACTTCTTCTTTAGATAAGGATAAGGCCTTGCCCATGATCTCGTTTCCCTCATCAGGGTGAGCCTGGTAGTACTCGACTGCGTCGTTCCATGCTTTAACCAGTCCCAACACCGCCTCAGGGTGTTTCTCAATGAAATCCTGGCGCACGGAGATAACGTCCACGATGTAGCCCGGGAAATCACGGCTTGAAACCAGCACGTGTCCGCCCGGGCGCTGGCTCGCCTTGGTCAGCCAAGGCTCCCAAACAACTGCGGCATCAAGCTTGCCGGCTACAAAAGCTGCGCCGGCGTCACCGGCAGTCATTTCCTGAATGTTTACCTTCTTCTCATCAACTCCATACTTGTTAAGCACGGCCAGGAAGAAGAAATAGCTGGTTGAAGCCTTATCGAGACCAACGGTCTTTCCTTCGAGATCTTTGACCGTCTTGATGTCGCCGGAAGCGATAATTCCGTCGCCTCCGTACGATTCGTCCATGGCGCAGACAAACTTGGCGTCTACCCCGCTGGCATAGTGAATGACGTCGCGGTCGATTACATTCCCTAAAGCCTGAATACGGTTAGAAGCCAACGCGGCTGCGTACTGGGATTCGTCTTCGATGATTACCATCTCCGGGTCTATATTGTATTTCTTGAAAAACCCCTTTTCCTTGGCTATGTACAGAGGACCGTAACCGACCCATGTGCAGTGGCCGATCTTGAACTTAACCGATTCCTCGGCCTTTTGCACCGCCTGTTGGGAGCCGCACCCGCCTATCAGCAGGACCACAACCAGTACCGACAGCAACCGGAAGAACACCTGCTTGCCCTTAGAAAACCCCATAAACAAACCTCCTTCGTTTTTTGCTGCTAATTTAACCTGCTAAAGGACACGCCTTCTCTGTTTATGATAAAGTATTTTCCAACAAGAAAAAACCCCCTGTGGCGGGGCTGATGCGAATCAACGGCTATTGGAAATATCATTTACCGGCCGGTTAACCGAATGTAAGGGACTTATCCCCGGTGTCCAGAAGCCCAGCCGAATCGCCACCAAATAACTCTATTGCCGAGGGCGTTACCGGCAGACAGGTTTCGACCAGGTGCCGGTGCCTTTTCGCTGCCCGGGGATCCGCGATTATCACTAATCCTGTATCGGTTTCGGTGCGGATGAGCCGCCCAATGCCCTGCTTCATTGCCAAGGAAGCCTGGGGGACAAATACCTCCTGCCACCAGCGGTTACGGGCAAAGTAGCACTGGGCCTGGATATCCGGATCTTCGGGAACGGGAAACGGTATACGGGCTATGACCAGGGTCTTCAACGCGTCTCCGGGCACGTCCACGCCCTGCCAGAAACTAGCTACTCCTACCAGTACAGCCTGTCCGTGGTCGCGGAACTGCTGCAGCAGTTCCGACTTGCCGGCTTCTCCTTGCACGAACAGACACCTGGTTTTAGGCAGGCGCTGCGCCAGGTAGGCGGCCACTGCTCTGAGTTCGGTATAAGAGGTGCACAGAACCAGAACCCCGCCGTCGGTGGCCTCAACCGCTTGAAGAACCGCCCGGCCCAGGGCTTCAAGACGGCGGGAGTTCGATGTATCGGGCATTAGGACGTCATCTACCAGGATCAAGGCTTTCATTTGCCGTTCGTAGTCAAAAGGCCCGGGGAGACACGCTGCCCTTGCCTTTGAAGGTGGGATTACATTTCTTTTAAGAAACCATTCAGCGGCACCAGAAGATGCACTGGGAAACAAGGTAGCACTGGTAAGGATGATCTTGTCGTAAAGTCCGTACAAAGCCTCTAGACGAGGTCCGGGGTCAAAAGGCCACGCCAGGAACTGGATACCCGGGCTCCCCTCGACACAGCACACATCGCCTGAGGTTCCGGAGATAAGGTAATGGTTTGAGGTTTTGACGCCACGGTCGAAAGCCGCAGCTGTATTTTCAATTTCTTCTTCGAGACGGTCCAGACGGTTGGTGATTCTGAGCTTTTCTTCGTTTATACTTCCCTGATTTTCGCCGTTTTGGATAGAATCTAGAAGATCCAGGTCCCGACGGAATTCCTCTATTCTGTCTCGGGCCAGTTGCAAAAAGGCCTGCAGCCGCGCGTGCAGTTTATCCACGATATACTGAGGAATAGACCCGGGTTTCAGCGGTTTTTGCACATCAGACGCGAGAAAATCTTCGGCCCAAGACTCAAGTTCCTGGGCGGCGAAGCAAGCTGACTCCCACGCTCGGCGGGTTTCATCCGTGATAGGCTTGGTGGCCAACGGCATTTTCCTTTCGATTTGCTCTAAACCGTGGAGGATAAGTCCGAGAGATTTCTGGGAAAAAACTGTCCGTGCCGTCGTCCTGACGACCTCCCGGAAATGGTGGGCTTCGTCCACGACCAGAACCGAAGGGCTGGCCTCCCCAAAGAGGCGATAACCAGTATTAGAAGACAGCGCAAGGTCGGCGGCTGCCAGCCAATGGTTCACCACCACTAAGTGGGCGGAAGCGGCTCTCTTCTTGGCCTTTAACCAGGGACACTCCGGTTCTTCGCAGCCTGCGCAGAGAGCATCTTCGGAGTCGGCACATATTTTCAACCAGTGTTTTCTCTTTTCACTGGAGATGCTCGGCAGGTCTTCCCAGACCCCGGTTCCTCCCTCACCTAACCACTCCGCCAGCTCCAGGTAAAAATCAGTTTCTGTGTCTTTCACCAGTTGCAGGGTAGGCTCTTTTTTGTCTAGTTCCTCATTAAGCAGCCTGGGACAGAGGTAGTTGGCCTTTCCGTACAGCAGGGCGAACCGCAGAGATTGGCCGATTGCGGCAGCAAAAAGCCTGGTGACGAAGGGCAGGTCCTTATCGATGAGCTGCTGCTGCAGGGCCTTGGTTCCGGTCGAAACTACAGCTCTTTTACCCTCGGCCAGGCAGTAGTAGCAAACGGGGATGAGGTAGGCGAAAGTTTTACCGGTTCCGGTGCCTGCTTCTATAACTCCGAACTTTTCCTCACCGTCTATCACCGCAGAAATGATTCTCATCATATCCCGTTGCCCTGATCGCGGGCGCAAGGAGAACTCCTTTTCGGCATAAGAGAGAAGGTATTCTGATTTTGTCGCCAGGTCCGGCTCAAGCGCAGTACCGGCAACCCCCGGATCAAGTTCTCTGGGCATGAAAAAAACTCCCTCGTTTGGTTCTTGCAGGTCAGCGCCTCCGCCTCACCCCGCCTAAACTAGTATTGATTTTATTCTCAAAACGGTTCGAGTTGAGGGGGCCGGAGCTTCCTACTGAGATTATACCTAAAGGAAGGCCGTAATTCATAAACGAGGGAATGGATGGAGAGCATGTTCGCCGCGTCATAGCACGTCACAGACGCACAGTGACGGTTTCTTTGTGCTTGACACCGCCAAGCACAAAAGCCACCGTCACCGTGTTCTGGAGCTGTGCTTAAGGATTAATAGCCACTATCCTTCCTTCAGGGTAGTAGTTCACTTGCGCTTTTAAGGTTTCAGCGACAAACCGCAGCGGCACTATTACGCGGGAAGCGCTGATCTCGGGCGGCTGATCGAGTTTGTACTCTTTGCCGTCAACGATGGCTACGCGCCTGTCTAGCTCGAGTTTAATTACGGTGTCGCCTTTGGTGATGATTATCGTCCTTTGGTCTGCTTTCCACTCTACACTTGCACCCAGGGCCTGGGTTACAGCTCGAATAGGTACAAGAATTCTTCCGCTTTTGATGACCGGGGGCACTTCGGTATAAACCTGCTTGCCAACACACCAGAGTTTGGGTTGGGTGTCACCGCAAATGCGGAAAATCTGCCCCAATTCCTGGTAAACCGAGGCGTCGGATGGGTCCAATTCTGCCAGTTCTCGCAACCACTGCTCGGCCTCCTGGATCCTGTTCTGTTCGCGGGCCAAGCGTATGGCGGCCTTAAACAGGTTCTTGATCTCTTGCCGAGACTCTTGCTGGACGGTGTACTGGTGTCTCAGGTTTTGCAGCTCTTGTTTCAGGAGCCTCCAGCTTTCCTGTGTCCGGTCACGGTTTTGTTGCATGGATTGAATCCGTTCGCCCAGAGCATCTCGCGAAGGGTCGGGTGTCTGTTGCTTAGCCCATACCGCCCCGGTTCCTACCAGCAACAAGACTAGCGTGACGATTAGAGTACGCTTCAACATACCGCTTCATCATCTCCTTTTCCCAAAATTTGCCCACTCTTTGCGGGCAGTTCTGTAATTTACTTCGGAAATGCGGACCGATTTCAGGGCCCCGGCCGAAAATTAAAACCGTGAGAACGCGTAACTGACCAGAATCAGTTCCGAACCTTCTTCTGCAACAAATCGGGGCTGGCTTGTGTATCAGACCCGGGGGCTTCTTTGGTAAGGTTTCTTAAGGTATTGGGTGTCATGCCCTTGGTGTTGTTGAACCAGTCCTTCTTTTTTTGACTTAAGGGTTGTTCGCCACGCTTGACAGGATGTTCCTGCACGGTATCGGGCTGTTGGCCCTGCTCGATTCCCGAGGAGGAGCCTTGTCCCCGGATGCGCAGTCTAGTTGCCGTTTTGCGGGCAATTTTCTCGATCGACGGGTTGCGCAGGGTTACATCCTTTTGCTTGAGCACAATGCCCTCTTTTCGAGCCTCTTGCCACAGGAGATAACTGACTGGGGAAACTTTTTCTTTGACCGCTTGTTCCCTGGTTTCCTTGTCGATGGTGAAGTAGTAAATATTAGCTTGACTGCGATTTGCGGCCAGCTCCTGCTGTAGAACCCGGTCAATTCTGGTCATAAGTTCTCCGCTTTTTTCAAGATCGGAGTACATGCTGAGGCTGACCCCGACAGCGTCTCCGCTTGGCCCCAGGTATCCCGCAGTCTTAGAATAGCTAACAACGGCAGCCAAAGCGGTCTCCAGCTTTTGGCCTTTGGGCTTGACTGCAGCTATGATCTGGTCACCTTGCTGGTTGAAGGAGCTGGTCTCGATTACTCTCAGACCGTGATCCACGCACATCTCCAGACTGGGGTTTATGTCTATTCCTATACACGCATAAATCCTTCCCGTAACCAGGTGTGCGGTCAGCGAGTAGGTCAAAAGGACAAACAGGAGCAAAGAGGCCGCCCAAGCCAGGGTTGTAGCCGCTCGCCGGTTGACGATAATGTCGGATCCGGTGTATTCGATTTCTTCACCTGCTCGTAGAGGCCGGTTGGTTTTGATTTCTATGAACCTGCAGTCTTCCGTCATGATGATGGCCCGGCCCGGGTACGTCTCGATTACAGTAGCTTTACGCATAATCATCACCGCCTTTTCCCAGGCTTTCTACATACTGCTTCATCGTTTCCAGGTCGCTAAGCAGCACCAGGCAAAGGGCAATTATGTACTTGCGATGCCGCTTAACCGTTTTGGGACTGATACCGCTCGTTTCGGAGAGTCGCTGTACGGGAATGGTACCATATCTCACAAAGTGGTCGTGCATATCAGGACTTCCGGCGATGGTTCGAGCGAGCGCGGCACACAAGCGACGCGAATCAAGGTGTTTTGGGGTCGCTTCTACCAGTTCCTGCAGGCTTATGCCGTGCTGGGCAAGCTTTTGCACGAAGGCTTCCATTTCCATGCGGATTTCGAGTGACTCTCCGTTTAACAGAACACCTTGACCGGGCAGAAGGTTGTTCACATCGTCTACGTATGCGACACGCTTTCGATGCTTGTCTGTTGAGCGCCGGTAATCGACCAGTCTTCTTTTTATTACGTCTGCGGCAAAGGACTGGAAAGACCGCAGACCAGGCTTGTAGGCGTTGATGGCTTCGTTAAAAGCAATGAGAGCCACGCTGTACTCATCCCGGTTTATTATGTCTTCGTTAGAAGCGGTGTTTTTCAGTACCATTCCCTTTATGAACCCAAGGTGCTCGGAAATCAGAAGTTCCCGGGCTTGGACATTCCCGCCCTGGGCCTGGCGTATCAGCTCCAGGTTTTTTTTACGTTCAGCACGTTCTTGCGCCGCGGTAACCACCCCCCTTAATACGTCTTCTGTCTTCTGTGGCTTCCTTCCTGCCTGTCGTGATCGTGATCATGAGTTGTTCTAGGCGGCTGTTCTTGGGAAATACTATGTACTGTGAAAACAAAAACTGGTATCTAAGGGGGCTTGCGATATCTATGAGCATTGAAGAGTCGGTCCGGTTCTTGGTCACACAGGTGGCTCTGCTCGAGCAGGCTGTAGAAAAGGCCAAGGCAAGGTGGGGAGAAACAACGGGAACAACGGCGGATCTCGAGGAGATGCAAAGGGAATTAGTGGCGCTCAAAAATCGGATGGAAACACTTAAGTAACGAAGATTCCTTCGGAAAATACCGAGCCGTTGACAGGTATTCCGCGGTTTTGTTAATATCAGGGTGTAAAGGAGATACGGCGAAAGTGTGCCTAGGGTTCCGCGTGCTTTGGGCACGGACTGGTCCGAGTGGCACAGGCGCACGCTGCGTTACACCGGAGGGATAGAAGCCCAGGCGGGTAGGTTTCGCTAGACAGAAGGCGATGCGAATTCTACCCGCGTGGGCTAAATGTTTTATGCTCGGAGCTGTGGCTCTTCTCAGCCCGAGTCAGAGCTTCGTTGCCAATGCTCAACAAAGGGGTGAAAACATGGCCAAGGTCGGTATCGTAATGGGCAGTGATTCGGATTTGGAGGTGATGAGACCGGCAGCCGAGGTGTTGGAGGAGTTTGGGATACCTTACGAAGTCGCTATCTCCTCTGCTCACCGCCTTCCGAGAGAAACTGCTTTTTATGCGGAAACAGCCCGAGAACGGGGAATTGAAGTGATTATCGCCGGGGCGGGCGGGGCTGCCCACTTGCCTGGAGTAATAGCGGCATTCACCACGCTCCCTGTTATCGGGGTACCCATCAAGACCAGCACGCTTTCCGGAGTCGATTCCCTTTATTCAATCGTTCAGATGCCGAAGGGCATACCCGTGGCGACTGTCGGTATCAATGGCAGCGCTAACGCGGCTTTGCTGGCTGTTGCCATACTTGCATTGAAGGAGCCTCAGCTACAAGAGAAGCTCGAAGAGTTCAGACGCAGGCAGTCGGAAGAAGTCAAGGCTAAAGATGCCCGGTTGAAAGAATTGGGAGTTAAAGGATACCTGGATACGAGGGGGTAAAGCGGTGATCGAGCGTTATACCCTGCCGGAGATGGGCAGAGTGTGGGCAGAGGAAAACAAGCTGGCCAACTGGCTCAAGATTGAGATTCTGGCTTGCGAAGCCTGGGCCAAACTGGGGCGAATACCCGTGGAAGCGGTCGAGACCATAAAGGCGAAGGCTGCTTTTGATATCACCAGGGTAAAGGAGATAGAAGCCGAAGTAAGGCATGATGTCATTGCCTTTCTAACAAACGTGGCGGAGCATGTGGGAGATGAGTCTAAATATATACACTTAGGGCTTACGTCCTCGGATATTCTGGATACGGGCCTGGCCTTGCAGATGCGCGAGGCAGCTCAACTTATCCTCGAGAAGGCTGAGAGCTTAACCAGGGCTATCGCCAAACAGGCGAAAAAGCACAAGTATACGTTGATGATGGGAAGGACGCACGGGGTCCATGCCGAGCCTGTCACCTTCGGTTTGAAGATGGCTCTGTGGTATGCAGAAATGGCTCGCAATCGCCGGCGTCTGGAGCAAGCTAAGGATGTCATTAGTTACGGGAAGATATCGGGGGCCGTAGGCACCTTTGCCAATGTCGATCCATATGTAGAAGAGTATGTGTGTGCTCATCTCGGGTTGAAACCTTGTCCGGTTTCTACCCAGGTGATTCAGAGGGACCGCCACGCCGAGTTTATGGCTGTTTTAGCGGTGGTAGCCAGCTCTATAGAGAAGATGGCGACGGAGATCAGGAACCTGCAGCGAACTGACATTCTGGAAGTGGAAGAGCCGTTCTATTCCGGGCAGAAAGGGTCATCGGCCATGCCTCACAAACGAAACCCAATGATGAGCGAACGGGTGGCGGGACTTGCCCGGGTGATCAGGGGTAATGCCCTTGCGGCTATGGAGAACGTGGCTCTCTGGCACGAAAGAGACTTGACCCATTCTTCGGTAGAGCGGGTCATTATTCCCGACTCCTGCATTCTTCTTCACTACATCCTCGATAAGTTTACCAACGTAGTGGACAATCTCGTCGTATACGAAGACAATATGAGGGCCAACCTGGAAAAAACTCTAGGGCTGGTGTTTTCCCAGAGGGTCATGCTGGCTCTGGTCGAGAAAGGGGTGCTGCGGGAGACGGCTTACCGCTGGGTACAGCGGAACGCCATGCGGGCATGGGCGGAGAAGACGCCGTTGAAGAGGCTGTTACTGGAGGACCGGGAAATAAGAGAAAAACTCGGAGATGACGAAATAAAGCAGCTGTTCGACTACTCGTACCATACCAGATACGTGGACGTAATCTTCAAACGATGCGGGTTAGACTGAGACAGGAGTGATGAGGATGGAAAAGCGGGCTCTACTCTATGAGGGAAAAGCCAAGAAAGTCTACGCGACCGATGACGAAAACTTGGTGGTGATAGAGTATAAAGACGAAGCCACTGCTTTTGACGGCGCCAAGAAAGGCACCATTGAAAACAAGGGCATTGTCAACAACCGGGTAACATCCATTTTGTTCAAGGTTCTGGAGGATAACGGAATTCCCACCCATCTGGTCAAGGTTTTGGATGGGCGGAACATGCTGGTCAAGAAGTTACAAATAATCCCGGTGGAAGTAGTGGTACGCAACCGGGTGGCCGGCAGCTTGGCTGCCCGTTTGGGGCTTGAAGAAGGTACTTCTCTTCCCAGCCCTATCCTCGAATTCTACTACAAGTCTGACGAACTGCACGACCCCATGGTAAACGAGTACCACATCCTGGTCCTGGGCTGGGCCACGCCGGAGCAATTGGCAGAGATGAAGGATATGGCCTTCAGGATAAATTCGGTGTTGGTTCCCTTCCTTCGCCAGAGAAATCTGGAACTGGTCGATTTCAAACTAGAATTTGGACTTCACCAGGGTCGGCTGATGCTGGGGGACGAAATCTCTCCCGACACCTGTCGTTTGTGGGATATAGAAACCGGGGAAAAGATGGACAAGGATCGTTTCCGCCGGGATCTGGGTAAAGAGCGGGAGGCTTACATCGAGGTGCTGCACCGGATAGAAGGGAGAGGTCTTGATGTATAAAGGGACAGTATTCGTGACCCTCAAAAAAGGGGTGCTGGATCCTCAGGGTGATGCGGTTAAAAGGTCATTTCACGTCCTGGGGTACAAAGGGGTCCAAGATGTACGTGTCGGCAAATATATAGAGGTGGTGCTGGACGCCGGGAGCCGCGATGAGGCTTACCAACTTCTGGTGGAACTGTGTGACAGGCTGTTGGCCAATCCGGTAATAGAAGAGTACCGGGTGGAAGTGGCGGAGGTCGAGTGAGATGAGGTTCGGAGTGGTCGTTTTTCCCGGATCCAATTGCGATGCAGACTGCTACCACGTGATCAAAGAAGTGTTGGGAGAAGACGCTGAGTATATTTGGCATCGGGAGACCAGCGTG
Organism: uncultured Syntrophothermus sp.; assembly: GCA_964405385.1. Taxonomy (GTDB): domain Bacteria; phylum Bacillota; class Syntrophomonadia; order Syntrophomonadales; family Syntrophothermaceae; genus Syntrophothermus. The sequence goes on along the minus strand of CAYONS010000006.1, from coordinate 27,335 downwards.
GCTGGCTTCGATGCTTTGGTTCTTCCCGGGGGTTTTTCTTACGGGGACTATTTGCGGACCGGAGCCATTGCCCGTATGTCGCCGATAATGCCTGCTATTATCGAATTTGCTCAGAAGGGCGGGCTGGTAATCGGCATCTGCAACGGATTCCAGATACTCTTGGAAGCCGGACTGCTGCCGGGAGCGATGTTGAGAAACGACAGCCTCCAGTTCCGTTGCCTGCCGGTTAACCTGAAAGTAAAGACCATCGACACTCCTTTCACCTGCCTTTTGCATGAAGGCCAGGTTCTTACCGTACCGATTGCCCACGGGGAGGGCAACTACTTTTGCGATGACCAAACTCTTCAGGAACTCGAGGAGAATCGCCAGATAGTGTTTACCTACTGCGATCCTGAAGGTAATGAAACGAAAAAAGCCAATCCCAACGGCTCGCGGGCCAACATTGCCGGGATCGTAAACCGGGAGCGCAATGTGTTGGGGATGATGCCTCATCCGGAAAGGTGTGCAGAAGCTATTCTGGGCGGAACCGACGGATATTATATTCTCGCTTCTATGGTAAATTGGTTCAAGGAGGCTGGCAGGTAATGAAAGACAAGCCGGCGTGGAGAGAAATGGGATTGACCGATGAGGAATACGCAAGGATTCAAGATATATTAGGGCGGGAGCCCAATTATTTGGAACTGGGTATGTTCGCAGTTATGTGGTCCGAACACTGCGGGTACAAGAACTCACGGCCTGTTTTGAAGCTTTTCCCCACTTCAGGTCCTCAGGTCATCCAGGGGCCTGGAGAGAACGCGGGCGTTGTAGATATTGGCGACAACCAGGCTCTGGTTTTCAAGATCGAGAGCCACAACCATCCGTCGGCAGTGGAGCCGTATCAGGGAGCAGCTACTGGGGTGGGCGGCATTGTGCGGGACATATTTACTATGGGAGCCCGTCCCATCGCTCTGCTTGATTCCCTGCGCTTCGGCCCGATTGAAGACGAGAGGGTGAGGTACCTTTTTTCCGGGGTGGTCTCTGGTATCGGAGGATATGGAAACTGTTTAGGTATACCCACTGTGGCAGGGGAGGTCTACTTCGAGGAATGCTACCAGTTCAATCCCCTGGTTAACGCCATGTGCGTGGGTCTGGCTGATATCGATGATATAGCTTTGGCAGTGGCAGGAGAGGTAGGTAGCCCCTTGATGGTTGTAGGAGCCAAGACGGGAAGGGACGGAATTCACGGTGCTACCTTCGCATCAGAAGAACTCTCCGAGGAGTCGGCAGAAAAGAGGCCCTCGGTTCAAGTAGGGGACCCGTTTATGGAGAAGCTCCTGATTGAAGCCTGCCTGGAGATCATCCGCGAAGACCTGGTTTTCGGGATGCAGGACCTCGGGGCTGCCGGGCTGACGAGTGCGATTGCCGAGATGGCCAGCAGAGGAGGACGGGGCGCGGAAATCGACGTCTTGCTGGTTCCCCGTCGTGAACAAGGGATGACTCCTTACGAGGTAATGCTTTCAGAGTCTCAGGAGCGGATGCTCATCTGTCCGAAACCTGGGAAAGAAGGGCGTATTCGCGAGATTTTCGACAAGTGGGAGCTGGACGCAGCGGTCATCGGAAGGGTGACAGGAGACGGGATATTCAGGGTGAAAGAAGGGGACAAGATAGTGGCAGAAGTGCCGGTGCCCGGGCTAACAGAAATGTGCCCCGTCTATTACCGCCAGGGGCAAGAGCCGGATTATTACCGGGAAAAGAAGTCTTTCGATCCGATGGTGCTCCCTGAACCGGAAGATTATAATGCGGTGCTTAAGCGAATACTGAGTTCCCCCAACATTGCCAGTAAAGAATGGGTGTTCACTCAATATGATTACCAGGTTATGATAAACACCGTGGTCGTACCGGGAAAGGCAGATGCTGCCGTGTTGAGGATCAAGGGGCATAAGAAGGGCATTGCCCTCACGACCGACGGGAACGGGCGCTTTGTTTTCTTGGATCCGTTTCGCGGCGGGATGTTGGTGGTGTGTGAAGCCGCCCGTAACCTGGCTGCTACCGGAGCCAGGCCCTTGGCTTTAACCAACTGCCTCAACTTTGGGAATCCGGAAAAGCCTCAGATTTTCTGGCAGTTCGAGCAAGCCGTCAAGGGCATGGCGGAGGCAGCTCGTGAATTAGAGATCCCCGTCGTCAGCGGCAATGTGAGTTTCTATAACGAGACCAGCGGGGAGGCCGTCTACCCCACTCCGGTGGTGGGGATGGTAGGGCTCCTGGAGAACGTGGAAAAGCGGGCTGACATGGCCTTCAAGAAAGACGGAGACATCATTATCCTCGTTGGCGATGTCAGGACCGAACTTGGGGGCAGCGAGTACCTGAAGGTGGTGCACGGCGTGGTCGCCGGAGAGGTGCCGGAGGTCGTGCTTGAGGCGGAGAAGCGTCTGATCCGCTTCTTGGTGGATGTTATAAACAAGGGATGGGTAGGTTCGTGCCACGATGTTTCGGACGGAGGATTGGCGGTAGCCTTAGCGGAAGCAGCTGTAAGCGGAAGACGGGGATTCACTGTACGGTTCGAGGAGGACTGCAGGCCTGATGCCTTGCTTTTCAGCGAGGCTCCAGGACGGGCTGTGCTTTCTGTGGACCGGTCGCAGCTCACCTCCGTGCTCGAGGCAGCCTCGCAACACGGGGTCAAAGCGAGGGCTGTTGGCGAAGTCGGAGGAGACAGGCTGGTTTATAGGATGGGAAATAAGGAACTGATAAATCTTGACCTGCAGGAGGCAGCTGCACTGTGGGAGGGGAGCATAAGGTGCTTTATGAGTTAGAAGATCGTATGAAAGAAGCATGCGGGGTTTTTGGAATATACCTTAAAGAGGCGAAACCTACGTCTACTGAAGCAGCCCGCATCACATTCTACGGGCTTTACGCCCTTCAGCACCGCGGGCAGGAGAGCGCCGGTATCGCGGTTTCCGACGGGCAGGAGATATCGGTACACAAAGGGATGGGACTGGTTTCAGAGGTTTTTTCTCCAGAAGTTATATCAAAACTGTCCGGGCACATAGCTATCGGTCACGTGCGGTATTCTACCACCGGGGCCAGTCACTTATCAAACGCACAACCCCTGGTTTTTCGGTATCTGAAAGGCATGGTTGCTTTGGGACACAACGGCAACCTGGTAAATACCGCCGAATTACGGACGAGATTAGCCGCTCTGGGGTCGGTATTTCAGACCACAACAGATACCGAAGTCATAGCCAACCTTATAGCCAGATATTCCCAGGACCCGCTCAAAGACGCCTTGATCAAGGCAATGATAGATATAAAAGGGGCTTATTCTGTGGTACTGGCCACCGAGGACCGGCTGGTCGGGTTCCGGGACCCCATGGGGATTAGGCCCCTTTGTCTGGGCGAACTGGAGGGCAACTACATTCTCGCATCCGAATCGTGCGCCCTCGATACGGTTGGGGCCAAGTTCCTCCGTGACGTGGATCCGGGTGAGATAATAATCATCGACAGCAACGGGTTATCATCTCATAGGGCTCTGTATTCGCCGAAAAAGGCGCACTGTATTTTCGAGTACATCTACTTCGCCCGACCTGACAGCACCATCGACGGCATCAATGTAAACCGGGCCCGGAGGGCCATGGGACGCCAGCTGGCACGCGAAAACCGGATAGAAGCAGACATCGTGATCTCAGTTCCTGATTCCGGCACATCTGCGGCTCTGGGGTATGCCAAAGAATCCGGCATCCCCTTCGAAGAGGGGCTGATGAAGAACCGGTACATCGGGCGGACCTTCATCCAACCGACACAAAAAATGCGGGACACCGGAGTCAGGCTAAAGCTTAACCCGGTGGTGGAGACGGTAAAAGACAAGCGGGTTATTCTGGTCGACGATTCCATCGTCCGGGGTACTACTTCCAAGCAGATCGTCGGTCTTTTGAAAGGGGCCGGAGCCAAGGAAGTACACGTGGCCGTGGCTTCCCCGCCGACTATTTGTCCCTGTTATTACGGCATCGACACCTCGCGCCGAGAAGAGCTGATAGCGGCAACGATGGATGTAGAAGCAATTCGAGAGTTCATAGGTGCCGACAGTCTCCATTATATCAGCGTTGAAGGCATGTTCGAGGCCATAGAGGGCAGCAAGGATTCGATGTGTGCAGCCTGTTTCAACGGAGAGTACCCTATACCTGTGGAGGAGTGACGGAAGGGGGGATTTGATGCCAGGCGGGTATACCTATAAGAAAGCAGGAGTGGACTTGGAGGCGGCCGACAGGTCGGTGGAGCTGATAAAGTCTTGGGTACAAATGACCAAAAGGCCAGAAGTTCTGGCCGATATCGGGGCTTTTGCCGGGTTTTTCGCTTTGGATCTCGCTCGATTTCCGGAGCCGGTGTTAGTTTCGGGGACCGACGGTGTAGGGACTAAGCTCAAGATTGCCCAAAAGTTAGGGGTTCACGATACGGTCGGTATAGATTTGGTAGCCATGTGTGTCAACGATATTTTGGTCCATGGGGCGGAGCCGCTCTTTTTTCTGGATTATATAGCGATAGGGAAATTAGTCCCAGAGACGGTCGAGGCCTTGGTCAGCGGGATTGCTCGGGGGTGCGTAGAGGCGGGATGTGCTCTCATCGGAGGGGAAACCGCCGAGATGCCAGGGATGTATGAGGAAGACGAGTATGACCTGGCTGGTTTTGCGGTGGGAGCTGTCAACCGGTCCCGCTTAATAGACGGCAGTGGTGTGGGAGGCTCGCAGGTTGTTATAGGGCTGCCTTCTTCTGGATTGCATTCCAACGGTTACTCTTTGGCGAGGAAAGTTCTGCTGGATAAAGCCGGTTACAATTTGGAGCAGGAAATCGGAGATTTGGGCAGGACTTTGGGAGAAGAGATGTTAATACCTACCAGGATCTACGTACGCAGTGTGCTAAAACTTTTGTCCGAGGTCAATGTAAAGGGGATGGCCCACATCACCGGAGGCGGGATCCCCGGAAACCTGAAGCGTGTTTTGCCCGAGGGATGCGGAGTAATTATCGACAAGAAAGCCCTGCCGGTGTCGCCGGTTTTCCGTTTGATCCAAGAAACCGGGAAGATCGAGGACGAGGAAATGTACCGCACGTTCAATATGGGGATAGGTTTTGTCCTGGTTGTGGATGAAGCTGAGATAGATCAAGTCGTTAGCTTGTTGCAGTTGGAAGGAGAAAAACCTATAGTAATAGGTGAAGTTATTTCCGGGGTCGAAGGGGTAGTAATTAAATGACAGAATCGTCTTTCCCTGCGCCGTCCCGCACCCGACACGGGTCCAAACTGCGCTTGGCCGTTTTGGCTTCAGGGCGCGGGAGCAATTTTGAAGCCATATGCCAGGCCATCGACGAGGGCAGGCTTGATGCCCAAGTGGTGGTGCTGATAAGCGATAATCCCAACGCCCCAGCGTTGGAACGGGCTCGTAAACGGGGCATTAAGGATGTTTACATAAATCCTCGGGCCTTCGTTTCGCGAGATGAATACGAAAAAGCTCTTGTCAGAACCTGCCAGGAGGCCGGGACGGATATAGTGGTGCTTGCCGGATACATGCGGCTTTTGGGCAAAACTTTTTTGAGTGCATACCATCTCAGGACGGTGAATATTCACCCTGCCCTGTTGCCGGCTTTTCCCGGCCTTCACGCTCAGAAACAGGCCCTGGAATACGGGGTTCGCTTCAGCGGGTGTACAGTTCATTTCGTGGATGAGGGAGTAGATACCGGGCCTATTATTTTGCAGGCGGTTGTTCCCGTGTACTTTAATGACACGGTGGAAACCTTGGAGGCCCGGATACTGAAGGAAGAACACCGAATTTACCCCAAAGCTTTGCAGTTGATAGCGGAAGGAAGAGTGGTTGTTGAAGGCAGGCGGGTTCGCATCATCGGAGAAGAAGACGAAGGCGGGCATCCGGAATCTTAAAGTGTTGAGCACAAGGGGGTGGAGGCATTGGCAAAAAGGGCATTGATAAGCGTGTCTAACAAAGAGGGGGTAGTTGAATTTGCCCGCGGGCTGGAAGGGCTAGGATACGAAATCATTTCCACGGGGGGCACTTATGATACCTTGGTGCAGGCGGGTATCAGGGTTACCAAGGTATCAGAGATAACCGGTTTCCCCGAAATTCTTGAGGGCAGGGTCAAGACTCTGCATCCTGCGGTGCACGGGGGTATCTTAGCGAAAAGAATCCCGGATCATCTTGAACAGTTGCAGGAGCAGGGGATTGAAACCATAGACATAGTAACCGTGAATCTCTATCCGTTCCGGGAAACCGTTTCTCGCCCTGGGGTAAGTCTGGAGGAAGCCATTGAGAATATAGACATCGGCGGGCCTGCCATGATACGGGCAGCTGCTAAGAACTACCGTTACGTGATCGTAGTGGTCAGGCCCCAAGATTATGAGGAAGTTCTGTCTGTTCTCAAGGATAAGGGCGATTTGGATGAAGGGCACCGGCTGAGACTGGCCTATGAAGCTTTCAGCCATACCGCTGCCTATGATTCCATGATATCCTCGTACTTGGCGAAGCTTGTCGGTGTCGAGTTTCCCCGGGAGGTAGCGTTTGCCGGGGAAAAGGTTTACGAGTTGCGCTACGGGGAGAATCCTCACCAGAAAGCGGCTTTCTACAGATACTATCTCGAAGGCAAAGGCTTGCCCAACGCAGAGCAGTTGAACGGCAAGGAGCTTTCCTACAACAACATCATCGATACCCAAGCAGCCGTGGCATTGGTTAGGGAGTTCGACAGGCCGGCGTGCGTTATTATCAAACACACCAACCCGTGTGGAACAGCAGTGGCTGAAGATCTGGTTTCCGCGTATGAAAGAGCTTTTGCCGCCGATCCTCTTTCCGCTTTTGGCGGTATCATTGCTTTTAACCGGGTTGTCGATGTCGAAACTGCCAAGAAAGTTGCCGAACCTTTTATGGAGGTCGTTGCCGCCCCCGGTTATGAGGAAGAAGCTTTGGAGATATTGAAGACTAAGAAAAACTTAAGGGTTTTGGCTATTCCCTTGGATTTTTCCACGTCTCTGGAAATCAAGTCAGTAGAAGGGGGGTTCGTGGTTCAAGAGACCGACAGACATGAACTTTTGCCTGATGATGTGACTGTAGTAACGAACCGGGCCCCCACCGCGAAAGAGATGGAAGATCTATTGTTCGCATGGAAGGTTGTGAAGCACGTTAAATCGAACGCCATAGTGGTGGCCAAGGACGGGGTAACCTTAGGAGTTGGAGCCGGCCAAATGAACCGGGTTGGCGCTGCTCGTTTGGCTCTGGAACAGGCAGGGGAAAAAGCGAAAGGAGCGGTCATGGCGTCCGACGCATTTTTCCCTTTCAAGGACACGGTTGAACTGGCGGCACAATTCGGCATCACCGCCATCATTCAACCGGGGGGATCCGTGCGCGACCAGGAGAGCATAGATGAATGCAACCGTCATGGCATAGCCATGGTCTTTACAGGTGTACGCCATTTCAAGCACTGATTGAGACGTTCTGAGCAAAGGGGAAAGAGGGAGCGGCATGGGGAAAAAGGTTTTAGTAGTGGGATCCGGGGGCAGAGAACATACCTTAGTATGGAAACTTTCGCTGAGCCCGGAAGTAGAAAAGATATATGCAGCACCGGGTAATGCCGGAATGGCCGAACTGGCAGAATGTGTAGCCATAGGTGCCACGGATATCGAAGGGCTGAGGCGGTTCGCCCTGGAAAAAGAGATCGACCTTACGGTGGTTGGTCCCGAGGCCCCCCTTATGGCTGGATTGGCGGACGATTTTCGGGCATCAGGCTTGAAAGTGTTCGGGCCTTCGGCCCAGGCGGCCAGGATTGAGGGGAGCAAAGTCTTTGCTAAGAACCTCATGAAGAAACACGGGATCCCTACTGCGGAGTACCGGGTGTTCGATAGGGTGGAAGAGGCTATAGCTTACACCCGGACGCGGATGAAAGAGCCGGGACAGAGGATAGTGGTCAAAGCTGACGGCTTGGCGGCAGGCAAAGGGGTAGTCGTGGCGGAAAACGAGTCGGAAGCCTTGGAAGCTCTCGAGCAAACCATGGTTCACAAAGTATTCGGCTCAGCCGGAGACCGGGTTGTGGTAGAAGAGTGTTTATACGGCGAAGAAGTGAGTGTTTTTGCTCTGGTCGACGGCGAAGAAGTGGTTTTCCTGGCTGCGGCTCAGGACCACAAGCGGGTATTTGACAACGATCAGGGACCTAATACCGGCGGGATGGGCGCTTATTCTCCGGCTCCCGTTTACACGCCGGAACTGCACAGGGTTGTGATGCGAGATATTCTGGTCCCTACGGCGAGAGCTATGGCGGCGGAGGGCGTCCCTTACCGGGGCGTGTTGTATGCTGGTCTTATGGTGACCAAAGAGGGGCCTATGGTGTTGGAATTCAACGCTCGATTCGGCGATCCTGAAACCCAGGTAGTCGTGCCTCTTATGAATACAGACATTCTTCCGGCACTGGAAGCGGTATCTGTGGGAAGACTCCGGGAGGTCGATGTGGCGTTCTCCGATGAGGCGTGCGTGTGCGTGGTTCTGGCCTCAGCAGGGTATCCGGGCAGCTATGTTCGGGGATACGAGATAACCGGTCTTGATGCACTGTCGCCGGGGATTCTGGTGTTTCATGCGGGTACAGCGAGAACAGCGGACGGGCGGCTCGTCACCGACGGCGGACGGGTTTTGAACATAGTAGCCAAAGGGCCTGATATTAGAACCGCCATAGAAACGGTGTACAAAGAGATTCCCAAGGTGCACTTTGAAGGTGTTCACTACCGGCGGGACATAGGGCACAGAGCACTGAAACGTTGAGGTGAAGAAGTGAAAGAAGTGGAAAAAAGGCCGTCGCCTGTTTTAGTGTTATGTTTGCTAGGCATGGCAGTCGGTTTATTCCTTTATACTCCTACTCGTTTTTTCATAAAATTTACGGTTTTGTTCGGTCTTCCCTTCCTTTTGCTTCTGGCCTGGTGGCGGAGGTTGAAGAGATTCAGTCTGCCCTGGATTTTAGCGAGTGTGGGAATGATTGCTCTGCTGACGGTGTACGGCCTTCAGATGGCTGAGTTTCCCCAGAAGCTGCGGGTGAAGGAAATAACCATGCAAGGGGATGTCCTCTTGGCTCAGGGCAAATACGACGAGGCGATTGCCAAGTACGGGGAAATGAAAAACATTGATCCCGAAAAAGCTGACGAAAAAATCGAGGCGGTCCAACAACAGAAACGATATCACGAGGACTACCTGAGGGCTGAGAAGTTGGCGAAAGAGGGAAAAGACAAAGAGGCCCAACGGATTTTAAAATCCATTCCTGCTACAGCCCGAGTGTATCCGGAGGCTCGGGATATTTTGAGGCGGTTGGAGGGGGATCGCTAGTTGCAAAAGAACGGCTTGGTAACTCTGGAAGCTGTCAAGAACAATGCGGTTATCAATGAATATATGACCAGAGGCAACGAATTTATCGGCAACATCGGGGCTATAGAGCACAGCCAGAAACACGCGGAACTGGTTTCGTTTTTGAGTTACGATATACTGAATTCTTTGGGATATTCCCACAGGGAAGCAGAGTTAGCAGCAATTGCCGGCTATCTTCATGATATCGGTAATCTGGTGAACAGGTATTCCCACGGCTTGTCCGGGGCCATCATGGTCCTGGAAGTGCTGATGGAGATGGGGATGGACCCGGAAGAGATAGCCGTGATCTTGGGAGCCATAGGCAACCACGAAGAGCATGCCGATGGGCAGTCGGTTAACCCGGTGGCAGCCGCAGTAATACTGGCCGACAAATCCGACGTCCATCAGGCTCGGGTGCGCAAACGCGAGGCTTCTTGTTTTACCGCCCGGGACCGGGTGAATTTCGCCACCAAGGAGTCTACCCTTTTGGTTGATGATGAGAAAAAGACCATTACCCTAAGTCTCAGAATCGATACAGCAACCTGTTCAGTTATGGAGTATTTCGAGATATTCTTGACCAAGATGTTGATGTGCAAACGGGCGGCCGAGTTCTTGGGTTGCCAGTTTGAACTTGTCATAAATGGCATTAAGCTTCTGTAGTGAGGCCCAGGTCTTTATGTTTTGCTTTATTAATGTTTTTAAGGGGGAGTATGTATGTATCAACCGAGTTGGAGGGACGAACAGACCGACCAGTTGGTGAAGGCTTTGGTAGCCGTAAAGAATGAAGATGAAGGCTACCGTCTGTTGGACGACCTGTGCACCGTTTCCGAGATAAAGGCCATGGCCCAAAGGCTGCAGGTGGCCAGAATGCTTAAAGAGAACTTTACTTATAATGGAATAGCCGAAAAGACCGGGGCGTCTACCGCTACCATCAGTCGAGTCAAAAGGTACTTGTACTACGGAGCAAACGGATACCAGATTATACTAGAAAGATTGAAGGAGCAGAAGGATTAGATGAAGGCAAGAGAAATACCTCCGGGTTTTAAGGACTATCTTCCCCGAGAGGCCAAACTGAAAAGGATGATAGAGGAGAAGGCAGCGGAACTTTTTCTTTCTTGGGGCTACCAAGAGGTAATTACACCTGCGGTCGAATACCTGGAAGTCATACAAGGCGCCGGAATGAATGTTGCGGAACAGGAGCTTTTTTTGTTTCAAAATCGCGACGGAAGACTCCTGGCCTTACGTCCCGACATGACTATACCTATAGCTCGACTGGCTTCCACTAAGCTCAGCAATCACCCTATGCCCTTGCGCTTGTTCTACCGCGCCAATGTCTTTCGTTACAGTCTTTCTCAGCACGGGAAGTATAATGAGTTCTGGCAGGTTGGGGTAGAAATGCTGGGGGCCCAAGGAACAAGAGCAGACGCAGAAGTGATCGCTTTGGCCGTTGAATTGATGACCCGTTTGGGTATCAATGATTTTCAGTTAAGCGTGAACAACGTCAAGATTTTCAATCGGCTCCTCAAAGAAAGCCGCCTTCCCCAGGAAGACGAGAATGAGATCAAAAAGTTGGTAATGAACAAGGATTTGGTGGGGCTGGAGAGAAAATTGTCGGATCTTGAGTTAGACGGAAAGGTTACCGAGGCTTTCTTGAGGCTGCCGGTCCTTAATGGCACTTTGGATGTTTTCAAACAGTTGCCTGATTTTTCAGAGTGGCCCGAGGTCATGGCCGGGATCGAGGAACTGGGGCTGTTATTTGAGGCCTTGCAGGCTTTTGGTGTAGGAGACCGGGTGGTTATAGATCTTGGGGTGCTGAGGGGACTGGATTATTACACGGGAATCGTTTTTGAGGGCTATTCGTCCAAACTAGGATATCCCTTGCTAGGGGGAGGACGCTACGATAAGGTGATGGAGCGTTACGGCTGGCCCAACCCGGCGACCGGTTTTGCTGTGGGAGTGGAACGGGTGTTGCTGGCTCTGGGCGAAATTGACCTGCCGAAAGAAGACCGCGTTGTGGTGGGAGGAAATAATCTTGCGCGAGTAGCCGAGGTTGCTGCCCGGCTGAGGGAAGAGGGGCGTGTTGTCTGTTTTGACGTCGGCAGCCGCTCGCGAGAGGAAATGGAAACCCTGGGCCTGCATGACGGATGGGAATTGGTGTGGGTAGATGACGAGGACTCACGATGAAGAGGAGAACGAAATGATGCAGAATGATACCGTGACTTTTGCCTTACCCAAAGGGAGGCTGCTCGAACCGAGCCTGAAACTCCTTGCTGACTTGGGGCTGCCCGCTTTAGACATCGGTGAGGATTCGCGCAGCTTGGTGTTTGATTTTGCCGACCAGGGTCTGCGCTATATAATCTGCCGGCCGACAGATGTCCCCGCTTACGTAGAACATGGGGCTTCGGATTTAGGCATTGTCGGAAAAGACATAATTGTGGAACAGGGGAAAGATGTCTTCGAGATGGTGGACCTGGGGTTCGGCTACTGCCGGTTCGTGGTGGCGGTCCCGGCTGAGATGAAAGACGTGAGACTTGAAGATTTGAGCTATCGCCGGGTTGCCACAAAATTTCCCAACGTGGCGGCCGATTTTTTCCGCAAACAGGGGCTTCAAGTTGACATAGTTAAGCTGCACGGGAACATCGAGCTGGCTCCTCTTATGGGGATTTCAGATATGATAGTAGACATCGTGTCAACCGGCAGGACGTTGGCGGAGAACAACCTGGTGGAGTTAGTCCAGATAATGGAGTCTACAGCTCGCTTAATCGTAAACCGGATAAGCTACAGGGTCAAGTACCACAAACTGCAACCGCTTATCGACAAAATGAGGCATCTGGTAAACGTTAAAGGGGTGATGCCGAGATGATTATGAAAAGAATTCAGGCAGGTAGCAAAGAATTAGAGGAATTCCTCAGGACGCCCTACCAGGGGTTAGGGGAGCTGGAGGAAACGGTCGCAAGCATTGGTAAACAGATACGGGAAAAAGGAGACAACGCAGTATTCGAGTTCACGAGAAGGTTTGACGGTGCTGATATCGGCCCCCACAATTTCAGAGTAGCAGAAGAAGAGGTCAACGAAGCCTACCAGGCTGTAGGAAAAGAGTTTATCTCAGCCGTGCGGGCGGCTATCACTAATATAAGGACCTTCCACGCAAAACAGCTCCCTAATTCGTGGATGGAAACTGACGATGCAGGAAATATTCTGGGAATCATGTACCGCCCGTTGGAAAAAGTGGGTATATACGTTCCCGGGGGTACAGCCGCTTATCCTTCTTCAGTTCTTATGAATGCCATACCAGCCCAGGTAGCAGGGGTCAAAAGAGTGGTCATGGTTACGCCGCCGGATGCAAACGGGCGGGTAAACCCGTATACACTGGTGGCGGCAGCGGAACTGGGGCTCGAAGAGATATACAAGATGGGGGGAGCCCAGGCCGTGTTTGCTCTGGCTTGGGGAACTCAGACCGTGCCGAAGGTGGACAAGATTACCGGTCCCGGCAACATATACGTTACTTTGGCCAAGAAAATGGTATACGGAGACGTTGATATAGATATGCTCGCCGGTCCCAGTGAGATATTGATAATTGCCGACGAGAAGGCAGAGCCGGCGTACGTGGCTGCTGATCTCATGTCCCAGGCCGAGCACGATGTTCTCGCCCGGTCAATACTGGTGACTAACTGCCAAGAGCTGGCAGAAAAGGTTGAAGTCGAGATGCAAAAGCAGCTATCTTATCTAACCCGCAGTGCCATAATAGAAAGGTCTTTAAAAGAGCAGGGAGCGGTTATAATCTGCAGGGATATAAAAGAGGCGTGTGAAATCGCTAATTTGGTGGCGCCGGAACACCTGGAGCTAATGGTCGAACACCCCTTTGAATGGTTGGGGTTCATCAAGAATGCAGGAGCTGTGTTCTTAGGGAGGTATACCCCAGAACCGGTAGGCGACTACTATGCCGGACCTAATCACATTCTGCCTACCGGCGGAACTGCCCGCTTTTATTCACCGGTAACGGTCGATACATTTCTCAAGAAAACGAGCGTGCTTTTTTATTCTCGGGCTGGCTTGGCCAGGGCGCGGCAGGATATCCTAATCTTAGCCGAGGTCGAGGGACTGACAGCTCATGCTAACTCGGTAAGAGTGCGAAAGGAGGAGGCCGTCGAGTGAACGATGAGATAAGGAAGGCCGAGATACACCGCAAGACTACGGAGACCGAGATTCTTTTGCAACTGGAACTGGATGGCACCGGCAGCTACCAGATAGACACGGAAATGCCCTTTTTAGGACACATGTTGGCCCTGTTTTCCATGCACAGCCTGTGTAATCTTAAGGTATGGGCTCGCGGCGACACCGAAGTAGACGACCACCACACGGTGGAAGATATCGGGCTGTGCTTCGGACTGGCACTGAAACAGGCAATCGGAGAGAAAAAAGGTCTTTGCCGTTATGGCTCGGCTACCATCCCCATGGACGAAGCCCTGGCCCGGGTGGTGATCGATTTGTCAGGCCGGCCCTACTTGTCTTACAATGTGCCGGTGCCGGGAGAACGGGTAGGGAGTTTTGCCACTGAACTGGTGGAGGAGTTTTTCCGGGCGGTGGTGAACAGCGCCGGAATAACCCTGCACATTGATCTTATAAGGGGGAGCAATTCCCATCATATCTTGGAGGCCGTTTTCAAGGCGTTTGCCCGAGCTCTGAAAGAGGCTATTGAATACGAGCCTCGGGTAGAAGGGGTTTGGTCTACCAAGGGTAAGCTCTGAGGAATCTATCCGGAAAACGAGCCACAGATAGCCACAGATGAACACAGATGAACACAGATAATCACAGATAATCACAGATGGATACAGACGGACACAGACCCCCACGACACCTTGCGGTGTCACCATTAGAGAATGAAAACCGATAGCTACCAATAGGCGGTATTACTGTCATTATACTTGTTTCATGGTGCTACAATCCAAAGGCCGTAATTTTAGATCAAATCTGCGTTAATCAGCGTCAAAAAATAATATCTGTGTCAATCAGTGCCAATCTGTGTACATCTGTGGCTATTTTCGGGGCAGATTGACACAGATAGCCACAGGTGGAGACAGACTCCCGTGGCACCGTTAGGTGTCAGGGGTCTATCTGGAAGAAAGGGGAAGGAAGTTGATAGCGGTCGTAGACTACGGCATGGGCAATTTGCGCAGCGTCCACAAAGCCTTGGAGAAAGTGGGTTTTGAAGTCGAAACCACATCTGACCCGGAGAAAGTGGTTCGGGCCCAGAAGGTAGTGCTGCCCGGGGTGGGCGCTTTTGCGGACGCCATAAGGAACCTAAGGAATACGGGTATGAGCGACGCTATTCTCGAGGTTATCAGGTTGGGAAAACCTTTTTTGGGAATATGTCTCGGTTTGCAGCTACTCTTTTCAGAGAGTGAAGAGGACGGAATTCACCGGGGATTGGATATTATACCCGGGAGGGTTAGACGATTGCCGCCTATAGAAAAGGTCCCACATATGGGATGGAATCAGGTATCATATTCCCAAGAAACTGCGTTGTTCGACGGTATTCCTAATAATTCGTATTTTTATTTTGTTCACTCGTACTACGTCGATCCCGATGATCCTGGAGTTGCAGCGGCAACCACCCAGCACGGCATCACCTTTACCTGTGCGATAAAAAGCGGCACTATTTTTGCCACCCAGTTTCACCCGGAGAAATCAAGCGCCTTGGGGCTTAAGCTGCTGAGGAACTTTGGAGAGTGGAAGCCGTGATCATTTTCCCCGCTATAGACATCAAGCAAGGCCGCTGTGTGCGCTTGATCCAAGGCAAGAAAGAGAACGAGGTGGTCTATTCGCACGATCCGGCAGAGGTGGCCAGGTCTTTTGAAGCGATAGGGGCTTCTTGGCTACATGTTGTGGATCTCGATGGGGCTTTTGAAGGAGTGCCGCGTAACCTCTCGATTGTGCGCGAAATAGCGCAGAGAGTTCGGATACCCTTGCAGGTGGGCGGCGGTTTGCGGCGCATTGAAGATGTAAAACGGGTTATAGAAGCAGGGGCTGCCCGGGTTGTGATCGGGACTAAAGCAGCCGAGAGCCCGGCATTTATCGAGGAGCTTTTGCGCCGCTTCGGATCGGAAAGGATAGTATTAGGACTTGATGCCCGTGATGGAGTGGTAGCAGTAAAGGGTTGGGTAGAATTGGCCGAGGTGAGGGCAGTAGACCTAGCTCGGTCTATGAGAGAATTGGGGATTACGCGGGCGGTGTACACGGACGTGACCAAAGACGGGTTGCTGCAAGGACCAAATTTTGAAGCCATAGAACAGGTCGCACGGAGTTCCGGCTTGCGCATAATTGCGTCGGGTGGGGTTTCCAGTCTCCAAGATATCAAGAGGCTTATTGCGCTTCAAGAGGTGGGAGTAGAAGGGGTTATTATCGGCAAAGCCATCTACGATGGCACTATTGATTTAAGGGAGGCATTAAGCCTGGTGAGGTTAGAGAACTCGCGAGTCCGGGGGATGGACACGTAGAGGGCTCTGGGCGAGGAGTTTAAGGAGTGGGGTAAGGTGCTGGCCAAGAGGATAATTCCATGTTTGGACGTCCATGAGGGACGGGTAGTAAAAGGCGTGAATTTTCTTAATTTAAGGGATGCCGGGGATCCGGTTGAGTTGGCTGCTTTCTATGATCAGGAAGGGGCCGATGAGTTGGTATTCCTGGATATCAGTGCCTCATACGAAGGACGCAATACCATGGTGGAAGTGGTAAGAAGAACTGCAGAGAACGTATTTATACCTTTTACTGTGGGAGGCGGTATACGCACCCCTGAAGACATTCGCATCATGCTTAACGCAGGTGCAGATAAGGTTTCAATTAATACGGCCGCCGTAAAGTCGCCGGGGTTGGTAATGGAGAGTGCCAGGAAATACGGGAGCCAGTGCATTGTAGTGGCGATAGATGCCCGCCAAGTCGGACCTGACCAGTGGGAAGTATACGTAAACGGGGGGCGAACCCCCACAGGGATTGACGCGGTCTGGTGGGCCCAGAGGGTAGAAGCTCTGGGAGCAGGAGAGATACTGCTGACGAGTATGGATAAAGACGGTACCCGAGATGGGTATGATATAGAGTTAACCCGGGCGGTCAGCGAATCGGTGAAGATTCCGGTCATAGCTTCGGGTGGTGCGGGGAATCTCAAGCACCTGGCAGACGCCATTATCAAGGGTAAGGCTGATGCCGTTCTGTGCGCTTCCATCTTCCATTACCGCGAGTACACCGTGAAACAGGCTAAGGAGTATTTAGAGGCTGAGGGAGTGGTGGTCCGGAGATGACTGGGGATTTTATAGAGCAGCTGAAATTCGACGACAGGGGTCTAATTCCCGCTGTAATTCAGGATGCGAGAACTGAGCAGGTATTGATGTTGGCCTATATGAACCGGGAATCTCTAGAGAAGACAGTAGAGACGGGATATACCTGGTTTTATTCGCGCAGCAGGCAGTGTCTGTGGATGAAGGGAGAAACTTCGGGTAATGTTCAAAGGGTGAAGAATATAGCGTATGACTGCGATGCAGACGCGCTTTTGATAACAGTCGAACAGGAGGGAGCCGCTTGTCACACCGGACACTACTCCTGTTTTTACCGGGATTGGAGTGGAACGGTTGTTTCTCCTCAACTGTTCGATCCCGAGGAGTTATACCCGCGGCGTCCCGGAACCCGGGCGATCTTGTTTGAATTGTACGATGTAATACGAGCCCGAAAGGAGTTGAGGCCTGAAGGCTCTTATACTTCGTATTTGTTCAACGAAGGGTTGGACAAGATATTGAAAAAAGTAGGAGAAGAGAGTACCGAGGTAGTTATTGCTTCCAAGAACGATTCAGAGGAACAGCTGGTATACGAACTGGCGGACCTCTTGTATCATGTTTTGGTGTTAATGGTGTACCACGGAATTGAGCTTAAAGATGTTTTTGCCGAGCTGCGTTCTCGCCGTTAAGGAACGTTTAACCGGTTGGGCTCCAGATTGGAAGCGACTCAGGCCCGCAGTTGGTTGAGGGCGGGACCCCCTTCGCAGTAGGTCTGGCGGACAGAACCGGTTTTTTGATTGAGGGGATGAGGCAGATGAAGCTGATAGAAGGGTTGAACCAGGAACAAAAAGAAGCCGTCCTTCACGTAGATGGCCCGTGTCTGGTCTTGGCGGGAGCGGGAAGTGGCAAGACCCGGGTATTGACCACCCGCCTGGCATACCTGTGCCATACCGGGGTAAGGCCTGGAAACATTCTGGCCATAACGTTTACCAATAAAGCCGCGCGTGAAATGAAGGAAAGAGTGGCACGTCTGCTGCCCGGTTTTTCTGGTCAGTGGATACAGACTTTTCATGCCGCGTGTTACCGTATTCTCCGCCAGGAAATAGACCGGTTGGGTTACGGCAGGGATTTCAGCATCATCGACGAGGGAGAACAGAAGACTCTGGTGAAGGAATCTTTGCAGGATCTCAACGAATACCGGGTAAAGCCCGAAATAATTGCTTATTTCATCGGTCAGGCCAAGAACAGCCTGGCTTCGGAAAGGGAAGACCTGGGCAGTCATATCGTTCCCGAGAAGTTGCGAGAGCTCTACCAAAAAGCTTTTCGTCTCTACCAGGCCCGGCTCAAGACCATGAATTGCCTGGATTTCGATGATTTAATACTGCTCACTATTAGACTGTTCAGAGAAAACGAAGACGTGCTTGCGAAATACCGGGAAAAGTTCAAATACGTGATGATCGACGAGTATCAAGACACGAACTACGCCCAGTATGTGTTGAGTCATACCTTGGCTCGAGAACACCGGAATTTATTCATAGTGGGGGATCCTGACCAGTCTATCTACAGTTGGAGAGGGGCCGAACCCGAAAACATCAAACGGTTTTTAAGGGATTATCCGGAAGCCAAGATAGTAAAACTGGAAACGAATTATCGCTCCACTAAAGTAATATTGGATGCAGCCAACGCGGTGATAAGACACAACCGTGAGCGCGATGAAAAGGTTCTCAAGACAGACAACGCGGTTGGGGAAAAGATAAGCTATTTTCAAGCCCTGGACGGTCACGCAGAAGCCGAGTTTGTGGCGAATACCATCATAGAATTGGTAGGGCAGGGATACAGATACCGGGATATGGCTATTTTTTACCGCACCCACGCCCAGTCCAGATATTTGGAGGACGTGTTGAGGAAACGGCTGATACCGTACTACATTGTGGGAGCCCGCAGCTTTTACCAAAGAAAAGAGATCAAGGATGTACTGGCTTACCTGAAGCTGGCTTGTAACCCGCATGATGGCGTGAGTTTCAGACGGGTTATAAACTTTCCGCGACGCGGCATAGGAGAGGCGACGCTGAAAAAGATAGAGGAATTTGCAATATCGTCAGGCATTCCGGTTCTGGAAACGCTCGCCGATCCGTCGCACATCCCGGGAGTTTCCCGAAGAATGGCCACTGCCCTTGAGAACTTTTACGGTCTTATAAAATTCGTGCAGGCCTTGGGAGAAAACGGTCCGATTCTGGATGTAGTCGAGCAATTGCTTGAAGCCTCGGGCTATGTAGAGGAGATCTACCGCAGAGACCCTCTGGGAGCCGAGGAAAGGATCGAGAATCTAAAAGAATTGAAGTCGGTGGCTTTGGAGTTTGACCGGACCAGAGGTGGTGACCTGCGTGAATTCTTGGCTGAGGTGTCCCTGGTGCAGGATACCGATACAGAAGATGTCTCCGACGCCGTAGCTTTAATGACGTTTCATAGCGCTAAAGGACTGGAGTTTCCAGTGGTTTTCATGACCGGCATGGAGGAAGGGATATTTCCTTCAGTTAAAGCTGAAACCCATCGCGAAATCGAGGAAGAACGCAGGTTATGCTATGTCGGCATAACCAGGGCTAGGGAGCGGCTCTTCTTGAGTAGCGCAGCCAGCAGAGTGTTGTGGGGTTACGAGATGAGAAACCTGCCTTCCCGTTTCTTGGGAGAAATACCTATGGAGCTTTTCAGTTCACAGCCCGGCACGGCTTCTACGCAGGTGGAAACTGGATGGGACAATGAGACAGGGCTGGATTTGATGCCGGGGGATGTTGTGCAGCACCGAAAGTTCGGGCAGGGAGTGGTAATAGATGTCTTGGAGGATGGGGAGATTGCCGTAGTGGATTTCTTTACAGCAGGCACCAAGATGTTGAGAACCGACATTGCTCCTATGGTGAAGCTGGAAACAAGCGACGGGTGGTGAGGTGAGCCATGGATTCCGGGCGGGGAAGAGTAGATATTGAGGAATTAAGGAAAAGAGCGGAGAAGCTGAGGGACGAGATAAGGAAGCACGACTACCACTACTACGTGCTAGACCAACCCCTCATTAGTGATGCCGAGTACGACCGTCTGGTGCGAGAACTGGAAGAAATCGAGAGGTCCTACCCGGAACTGGTTACCCCTGACTCCCCTACCCAGCGTGTGGGGGGCCAGGTCCTCAAGGGGTTTGCTGTGGTTCGCCATAGGGTTCCTCTTCTCAGTCTCGACAATGCTTTCAGCCAAGGGGAGCTCGAGGCTTTCGACCGGCGGATAAAGGAAAAGCTGGGCAAAGAAGCGGTTGATTACGTTTGCGAGCTGAAAATCGACGGGGTATCTGTGGCTTTGGTGTATCAAGACGGGGTGCTGGTGAGTGGCGCTACCCGGGGAGACGGGATGGTGGGTGAGGATGTCACCCAGAATGTCCGGACCATAAGGTCGTTGCCGTTACGGTTGAACCGTCAGATTCGCCGGCTGGAGGTACGGGGCGAAGTGTACATGCCCAAAGAGGCTTTTGCCCGTTTGAACCGTGAGCGAGAGGAACGCGGGGAGAAGAACTTCGCCAACCCTCGGAACGCAGCCGCGGGATCACTCCGCCAGCTGGATCCGAAGGTTACGGCAGGACGCACTCTGAGTATTTTCGTCTACGATATCCTGTATATCGAGGGCGAGGAGGTGCCCAGTCAGCTGCAAACTCTGGAGTTTTTGGCGGAGATAGGGTTACCGGTGGACAAGAATTACCGCTGGTGCTCCTCTATCAATGAGGTTATAAGTTTTTGTGAGGAGTGGCAGGAAAAGAGGCACGACCTGCCTTATGAGATAGACGGGGTCGTAGTCAAACTCAATTCTATTCCGGCAAGAGGATTCTTAGGAACAACTGCCAAGAGCCCGCGCTGGGCCATCGCCTATAAGTTCCCCGCCGAAGAAAAAGAAACGAGAATCATCAGCATCGAGCTCAACGTGGGGCGAACCGGAGTGATAACTCCCACCGCCGTCATGGAGCCAGTTAGCCTTGCCGGCACTACAGTAAGCCGGGCCAGCCTTCACAATTACGACTACATCCGTGAGAAAGACATACGTATAGGGGACCGGGTAATAGTACATAAGGCCGGGGATATTATCCCGGAAGTCTTGAGATCCCTTCCGGAGAGAAGAACAGGGGAGGAGATCGAATTCAAAATGCCGGAAACCTGTCCCGCCTGTGGATCTAAGGTGGTGAGGTTTTCGGGGGAAGTTGCTTACCGCTGCGATAACATCAACTGCCCGGCCCGTTTGAAGGAAAGCCTGGTATTCTTTGCTTCGCGCGAGGCGATGGACATAGAGGGGCTGGGACCGGCATTGGTCGAACAACTGGTGGACAGAGGGATGGTTCGCAACGTGGCCGATCTTTATTATCTTACTGAAGAACAGCTGGCGGGGCTGGAGAGGATGGGGCCCAAGTCCGCGAGAAACCTGATAAAGGCTTTAGAAGAGAGCAAGAAACGACCTCTACACCGCCTGCTCAACGCTCTGGGAATCCGCTACGTTGGATCAAAGACTGCTCGCTTGTTGGCAGAACGTTTCCGCGACATAGAGCAGTTTGCCGACATCAGCCCCGAGGAACTGATGTCCGTCCCGGAAGTGGGAGAAAAGATAGCGGAAAGCGTCATCGCGTTTTTCGCGGAACCCAGGAATTGGGAAACGATTAGGAAACTAAAGGACGCAGGGGTCAACACTGTGGAAGGGGAAAGTTCCAAAGGAAAAGACGAGCGGTTTGCGGGCAAAACCTTCGTGTTAACCGGGGCTTTAGACTCTATGACCAGGAGCGAAGCCGCAAAAGCCATCGAAGAGAGGGGAGGCAAGGTGACCAGCAGCGTTAGCGGAAAAACTGATTATGTTGTAGTGGGCAGGGATCCAGGGTCGAAATACGATAAAGCAGTGGCTCTGGGAGTGACCATACTGGACGAAAACGAGTTTCTGGATATGCTGAAATAAATACTGTTCTGTTTTTCAGACATCTGCGTTATTACCGGATTTCGGATAAAGGCGCAAATACATATCCCTGCTTTTTGAGCTCGGCTATTATATTGGGCAGGGCCTGGGCGTTGGCTGAGGAAACATTGTGCAGTAGTATCACCGCCCCGGGATGAGCGTTGGTCAGCACATTTTGAACTACCTCATCGGGTGCGGGCTGATTATTAACATCCCAATCCCGAAAGGCCATGCTCCAAAAAACCGGACGGTAATCAAGGGAATAGACCGTGGCCAATACTTTTTCACTGTAGGCGCCGTTGGGCGGTCTTATCAGCCGGGCTAAGGGCTGTCCGGTTGCAGCTAAGAAGGCGGCTCCGGTCGTTTCCAGTTCATTCTTTATTTTTTCTTCAGATAGCGTGGTTAGATCCGGGTGGGTTGCCGTGTGACTGCCCACTATGTGGCCGTCAGCCAACATTCGTTTCACTAATTCAGGGTGAGATGTTATAAAAGGTTTGGTGACGAAGAACGCCGCTTTTATCTGGTGTTGAGCAAGGGTATCCAGGATGGAAGCCGTGTAGCCCATTTCGTAGCCGGCATCGAATGTTAGATAGATTCGTTTCTCATTTGGATTCCCCATGTAGATCCCGTGATACCTGGCCATTAACTCCCGTGCTTTTTGAGGAATAAACGGCTGCTGGTGATTCTTACCAGGGACGTAATACCAGACTAAGCGTGTACTGGCCGGCGTGGGCTGGTCGAGACCTGAACCAGAGTCACCGTTAGGCGTTAACGATGCGTCCGGGTTCGCAGGGGGCAGGTCTGAGGGTGAAGGCGGTTGTGACGCAGGTTCGTGGGCCAGACCGTTTGATGGAGAACCAGGAGCGCTATTCTCGTGATTTTGAGGGACGCCGGAAGGGGATTCGCCCATCTCAGACGGAACATGACGGCCTGGATACCAACAGGCATAACCCCCGATGGCCAGACCAAGAGTCAAGACCACAGCAAGAAACACATACGAATAAAAACGTAAGCGCCTTCCGCCTGCGGCTTTGACCGGCACTGACTTCGTCTGGCGGGACGGAGCAGCCTTAGCCGAACTCAGAGACGAGTGCGCTCTTTTTCGTGAACGCTTTTTCACGTGCCTACCTCCAATTCTGGGCTTACCTTTGCACTGTAGTAACTTTTTCGACAACCGCCGCCAGAAACCTCCAGGTAAATAATGGAGGCATACACCGGTTCACAAAACTCTTAAAACTAGAGATAATGCCTTGATTGATTTATCCTTTGTCCTGGAAAAAACTATTCACCCTGTTGTCCAGATCTTTTATGTCCACGTCTTTGAGGAAACCGAGATCATAGCCGGTAACATCCGAAAGGTCAAACAGCCGCCACCGGCCGGATTCTTTGACCAGCAGGGCCAACTGCTGCCCATGTGCCTTATTATCGGGTGTCCAGTAGTCGCATACTACCAGTGCAACTTTACTTCCGCTCCGGGTTAGAGACGGTCTTGCTTTAACTCTGAGTTCACTTGTGCCGGCTTCAGGCAAGTTTTGGGCCAGGGCTTGCCCTAACTCTTTTCGAACAGACAATTCGCGTTTCAAGAGATCGCCAGGGGCGGTATTGTTGTACTTGGGGAACAAGATAGAATAAGCCCAGTTCACGCTCAGATACTCGGCAGCTTGGTCGTATCTACCCGAGTCAAGTAGTTGATAAAACCTTTCCACCGTTTTTTCCGGCGTCGAAATGTCGAAATATGCGGCGTAACTAAACATACCTGCCAAGAGGGCTACGACCAGAATGATGTTCCACTTCGGGATTCCGAACAAGATAACCTGCCTCCTTCGAATTCGAGCTGACGGATGCCGCGGTTGCAAAAGCGGCCCGCCGCCCGCCAAACAGACTGTGACGACAGTTATGAGTCTCATTCTACACGTTAAGTGGGAATTGAGCAACTGTGACGAGTCCGTGGGGGTCAAACCTAATCACATGTGCGAGGCGTTTGAGAAACGGCACTGTCCCAGGGTCAAAAAAGTGGTACGTTTCGTTCTATACCTCTTGGAGATATAGAAACAGTCGATTGATTGACTGGCAAAGAGGTTTTTGTTACCATGGCCTAGTGAGAGGAATCTTAAGGGAGAAGAGGTAAGGGCTAAAATGAAGAACCATTTTCACCGTTTCAGCGGATCCAGTTCATATATTGCCAGCGAAGAACTGCAAAACAGTGTGAACGTTGCCATCGCATTAGGCAAGCCTCTGCTGATCAAGGGAGAGCCTGGTACCGGCAAAACCATGCTGGCCAAGAGTATCGCCGAAGCATTAGGTAAGCCGCTCATAATATGGAACATAAAGTCTACTACCAAGGCTCAAGAAGGGCTATATGTCTACGATACCGTCCAACGTCTGTATGACAGCCAGTTCGGGGATCGGGATGTCAGCGACATCAGGCAGTATATCAAGCTGGGTAAGTTGGGAGAGGCCTTTGTAAGCGACGAACAGGTGGTCCTCCTGATCGACGAGATCGATAAGGCGGATTTAGAATTTCCCAACGATCTCTTGTGGGAACTGGACCAGATGAGCTTTTACATCCCCGAGACTAGGGAGACCATTGTTGCCAAGCACCGGCCTATTGTAGTCATTACCAGTAATGCGGAAAAGGAGCTTCCCGACGCTTTTCTACGCCGCTGTATATTCCATTACATTGAATTCCCCAGCCCTGAACGTATGAAAGAGATCGTGGCTGTACATTTTCCGGATCTCGACCGGAAGCTTTTGGAGCAATGTCTGGAAGCCTTCTACTGGATAAGGAGCTTGCCGAATTTACAGAAAAAGCCCAGTACGAGCGAACTTTTAGATTGGCTGCAGGCTCTGGTCATCGGAGGCATCAATCCCCGCAGGATCGGGGAGGATATCCCGTTCTTGGGCGTACTGCTGAAGAAGAATCAGGATGTAGAGACCCTGCTCTGGAATCTGCGTAACCCAAGGGGCGGACGTAAGCCCTCCTTTTACACGCGCTGAATTACCAAGGAACTGCGGTTTGGGATTGGGTGAGGATCGTGTTCACTGACTTTTTTTATGAATTGAGAAGACACGGGGTTCCGGTGTCGGTCAACGAATGGTACACTTTGCTTGAGGCCTTGGAAAAGGGGTTGGCCGGTTCCAGTCTTACCGGGTTTTACCACCTCTGCCGTGCTGTGCTGGTCAAATCCGAAACTCATTATGATAAATTTGACCGGGCTTTCGCCAGTTATTTCGAAGGGATAGAAACCCCGGAATCGTTACCTGATAAGATATGGAAATGGCTGGATAAAGAACTGCCGGAGAACTACCGTCCGAAGTTTGACGGAGTCTTTCGCCAGTATGACATTGAAGAGTTAAAAAGGATGCTCGCGGAACGCCTGGCGCAACAGAATGAGGAACACCATGGAGGGAACAGGTGGATAGGAACCGGAGGTACGTCTCCTTTTGGCCATTCTGGGTACCACCCCGGAGGCATAAGGTTGGGCGGAGAATCGCGCAACCGTTCGGCAGTAAAGGTGGCAGCAGAAAGACGCTGGGCCGATTTTACCGATGATGAAACTTTGGACACCCGTCAATTTCAGATAGCTCTTCGCAAACTGCGTCATTTTACTACTCGCTTCGAGGGACCGAGAACTGAGCTGGATATAGATGCCACCATTGAGGCGACAGGCAAGAACGCAGGTCGCCTTAAGCTGGTGTGGAATCGTCCCCGGCGCAACGCCATAAAGGTCTTGCTGCTCATGGATTCCGGAGGTTCTATGCTGGCCTACAGTCGACTCTGTAACCAGTTGTTTACAGCCATGCACCGTTCTTCTCACTTCAAGGACTTTCAGGTTTATTACTTTCACAACTGTATTTACGACTGGCTTTATCCTCATCCTAGTTGTTTGCGGCGAGACAGCATCAACACCAATGATGTGCTACGCAACCTCGACGGAGATTACCGGGTTATCTTAGTAGGTGATGCGAGCATGGCTCCCAGCGAACTGACCATGCCAGGGGGTATAATAGACTGGGACCTTCATAATGAAGAGCCGGGGATCACCTGGCTCAAGAGGGTTAAGGATAGGTTTGAATACAGCGTCTGGCTGAACCCGATACCCGCTGCTTACTGGCGGTGGACGGAAGGCGCTTACACTATAAACATGATAAGAGAAGTTTTCCCCATGTATGAGTTGACCCTTAGCGGCTTGGAACAGGCCATCAAGTGTCTGAAGGGTCGAGTTGGCTGAATCCAAAGTGCCGCTGAAAGCGATGGGACAGGGAATGGATGGAATCGATTTAATAACTATACCCACAACTGCCTTTGTGGTCGGGTTATCCGGGGCTATGAGTCCGGGACCCCTGACCTTGGTGACCATGGTTCGAGCGGCTCGCGACGGGGTCAGAGCAGGCATGAAGGTCTGTTTGGGGCACGGACTGGTAGAAGTGTTGTTGGTACTTGTCTTGGGGATGGGAGCCGGAGCTGTATTTGCTCAACCGAGGCTGGCGGGCGTCATTGCGGCTGTCGGATCGTTGGTGTTGGGCATAATGGGGTTTTTCTTAATCAGGGATGCGAGGTTAGGTGAGTTTGATCAACAGGTAATACCGACAGGTGAAGAACGGGGCGATATGGGTCCAGTGGCAGCAGGAGTACTGGCTACAGTCGGTAACCCTTATTGGGTTATGTGGTGGGCCACGGTTGGTTTGAGTTATGTACTTTGGGCTAACAGGTTTGGTTCCATAGGGCTTGCCCTTTTTTTCGGCGGACACTATCTCGCCGATGTGATGACTATGGGAACCGTTTCTGTAATGATGGTGCAAGGCCGGCGATGGTTGAGCGGGGAATGGTATCGACGGTTGCTATTGGTTTTCGGATTTTTCTTATGCGGAATGGCGATGTATTTCCTGTACAGTGCTTGGCACTTTTGGCATCAGATATGAGGGGGTTAAATGATGAGGTTGGTGTATGAAGGCAAGACGAAGCGGGTTTACGAGCTGGAGGACGGACGTTATTTGCTGTATTTTAAGGATGATGTGACGGGAGAGGACGGAAGAATTGACCCGGGATCGAATTTTGTTTTGGGGGCTGTCCAGGGGAAAGGACAGGCTTCACTGAAGCTGTCCCGTCATTTTTTTGACCTGTTGAAAAAGGAGGGCATACCGACCCACTATATTGAAGCGGACGTTGAAAAAAACACCATGGCGGTAAGAAAGGCTGAGACTTTCGGTCGCGGTTTGGAGGTCATATGCCGGTTCAAGGCTTATGGGAGTTTTGTCAAGCGTTACGGGGATTACGTTCGGGAGTTTCAGCCGCTGGACGGATTGATAGAAATAACGCTCAAAGATGACCAGCGGGGGGATCCTTTAATCAATGACGAGGCTCTCGTCAGACTGGGGCTCCTAACCGAAGAGGAACTGGTTAAGGTGAAGGAACTTGCACGCAAAGTGGCCAGTGTGGTAAGGGATGACCTGGCTTCTCGGGGGCTAGATCTGGTTGACATTAAGTTTGAATTTGGGAAGATAGACGGTGAAATTGCTGTCATAGACGATATTTCGGGCGACAACATGCGGGTATTTAAAAACGGGGAACAGGTCAGTGCCCGCGACCTAGCAGATATGGTGATATGACTGTACCCAAGAGAGGTGTTTTCGTATTATAATGAATAAAAGAGGATGGGATCGGGTTTGAAGGAGGTATGAAGCAGCTAAAAACTGATTAATACATATTAACAAAAGATAACAAAAAGCATATAATAAAATCATGGAACTATTAACCATC
>CAYONS010000005.1:41059-48901 GCA_964405385.1 uncultured Syntrophothermus sp. | reverse complement strand
ATACAAAAAAAGAGCGGGGCATATCCGCTCTTTATCCTTAATAGCTTATCCACCATGTAGCCCGTAGTCTGTAACGAGCCCCTAACTCCCGATCTTCCTTTGAACCACTGCCTCCACTTCTTCGACTACTTTGGCATACTCTTCCTTAACATTGATGTTCTGTCGTCCCAGCCAGAACATGGGGTTATGGAGGTTGTAGTTATCGATCTGCTTGTTGATCCTTTCCAGCCGTTCCTTCATGTCCTGGTAAAACTGGGCTTTCTTCTTCTCGAACTGCTGCCGCTTTCTTGCGCTTACCTTTCCGTCTAAAACTATCTCGACATAGCGCTTGAACCTCTCCACTTCTTCCCTGCATTTTTCGAACAGGCCGTCAATATCTTTTCCCAGCTCCACCCAATAAGGAGCATACCCGGCATCCTTCAATATCTTAAACACCAACCGCATTTCCGGCGGTTCAAAAGGATTCTCATACAGATTCAGGGGTTTGCCAAAACCTTCTAGGTTATCAAAAGCTCCTTTTTCTCGGGCCTTACGAATCCTTTCCTCAATCAGGTCTTCAAAACTAGCCATGTACCTGGCCGTGCCTCTGACCTGCTGCGCTTTTATCATTATCTGTTCTTCGAGAGATCTTTCTTCTCCCATCATTAAGCCCCCTTGTCCTTATCCGGCAACTCTTCGAGACTAGTCAGCCCGAATAACCTCATGAATTCATGGGTAGTAACGTAAACCACCGGACGGCCAGGCGCATCTTTTCTCCCGGCTTCGGCTATCAGCCCTTGTTCCAGCAAAGAAGAAATAACCTTCTCTGATTTGACTCCGCGAATCGCCTCGATTTCCGCCCTAGTCACCGGCTGCCGGTAAGCTATAATCGCCAGGGTTTCCAGAGCCGCCTGAGAAAGCCTCTTTGCTGTACTCCCTGATAAACGTTTGATATATTCGAAGTACGCCGGCTTCGTACACATCGCGTACCCTGGCCCCGATTCAACGATCTGTATCCCATGTTCTTCTTTATTATACTCGAAAACCAGCTCCTGCAGTATAATCTCTATCTCGCCGGGCGACAGGCCGGTCACTTTGGCCAAGTCGCTAACAGAAAGAGGACGAGTGCTGGCAAACAGCAAAGCTTCAACCATCGCCCTTAAGGCCGCCCTGGCCAACAACCCGCCATCCCCCCATACCTAGCTTGATATCACCCGACAACCGTCTCACCCCTAATACCGAGGTCCGCCCGTCTGATATAGATGATGCCAAAACTCCCCTCCTGTGCGGCTCTGATTCTACCTTGCCTGATCAACTCCAGAAGAGCCAGAAAAAAAGCCAAAGCCTCCCGCCTGGTCTTTGCCCCCGCAAAGATCTCTTGAAAAACTATCCCTTGGGGTTTGTCACTCAAAAGATTCATAAGTTCCTCCATCTTGACGTCGACCTTTATTTCGCTGTTAGCCAGTACGGTTAGCCGCAGCTTGGATTCCTCTTTCTGTTTCCAAACCGTCCGAAAGGCCCGTAGTAATTGAGACAATGAAGCAGATACTTCTCTGTCCGAGGAAGATAACTCCTGATCCCCAGGCAGGCGGTAGTATACACGGGGTGTTTCGCCCTGGTAACGGGAATCCAAAATACCGGCCAATTCCTTGTAGCTCCGGTATTCTAGGAGCTTGTTCACCAGTTCTCGGCGGGGATCCTCTACCTCGCCGCATTCCTCCTTTTCATCGACAGGGGCAAAGAGCATACACGATTTAATACTCAACAAAGTACAAGCCATCACCACGAAATCGGCCAAACTATCTAGGTCGATTTCCTGGCAGTGATCGAGATAATCGAGGTACTGCTCGGTTATGGTCGACACCGGAATATCGTAGATGTTGATTTTGTTCTTTTCGATGAGGTGCAGCAGCAAATCCAGCGGTCCTTCAAAAGCTTCAAGCTGAACTCGATATTCCATAATCCGTCATATGCGCATGGCCTCGCGCACTTCCTCCATGGTGCGGCTCGCCGTCTCCCTCGCTTTTACCGCACCCTCTTCCAGCAAATCCTTGATCTGCCGAGGACTGTTCAAGAGTTCCTGTCTCTTTTCTCGAATCGGCTGTAACACCTTGTCCAGACACTGGGCTAACCTCGCCTTGCACGCCACACAACCAATCTCTCCTCTGCGGCATTTGATTTCAATTTCTTCTGTTTCTTCGGCGTTAAACAGCCCGTGATAGATGAATACCGTGCACACCTCGGGGTGGCCGGGATCTGTCTTTCGAATACGCGCCGGGTCGGTTATCATCATCCTGGTCTTATCCCGAATGTCATCAGGCGAATCGGCGAGGGATATATAGTTATTATAGCTCTTGCTCATCTTTCTCCCGTCAATTCCAGGAATTACCGGTACCCTGGAAAGCAGCGCCTGCGGTTCAGGGAACAGGCTTACATTGAACAGGTAGTTGAATCTCCGCGCAATTTCCCGGCACAATTCCAAGTGTGGCAGCTGGTCCTTGCCCACCGGTACAGTGTCGGCTTTGTAAACCAGTATATCGGCTGCCATTAAAAGCGGATAACCCAAAAAGCCGTAGGTGGATATATCCTTGCCCTCCTTCCCCAGTTCCTGTATCTGCTCCTTATAGGTAGGACAACGCTCTAACCATGATACAGGTGTTACCATGGATAAAAGTAAATGCAGTTCAGCGTGCTCCTTTACATGGCTCTGCACGAAGATCGCGCTTTTTTTTGGATCCAAACCGACGCTCAGCCAATCCAAAAACATGTCTTCTATGTTCTCGCGAATGATTTCCGTTTCATCGAAGGAGGTAGTCAACGCGTGCCAGTCGACAATGGAAAAAAAGCAACGGTAATCCTCCTGTAGCCTCACCCAGTTCTGCAGCACGCTCAAGTGTCCTATGTGGAGTTTTCCTGTGGGACGCATCCCGCTCATAACTGTTCCTTGCACGACATCCACTCCTTTTCTTCCCGAATTGCCCGTGACAGCCACAAACCTCACGCCACCTTCTGGTGATAATACCAAAACATGAGCACATGGCTATTATTTTCATAAGTCTTTTTCGCTCAGATTTACGCTGGTTTCATATGACCAGCTCCAGTATTCCCATAATCAGCCTGATGAAAGGATGGAGCACAGTCCCTATTACCCCGGTAACTATCAACAACATCAGTATCAGGGTCCCGTAAGGTTCAAGACTGTACAGAAACCCGGCCTGCCTGCCGGGAATCATGCCTATGAGTATCTTGTATCCATCTAGGGGCGGTATGGGAATAAGGTTGAAACTGGCAAGTATGATATTTATCCAAACCAGGGGTTCCAGTAGCTGCCCAGCTATATACAGTGTGGACCCACTGGCAAAAAGCGGCAAGTACTTCATGACCAGAAGCCCCGTAATCGCCACCAGGATATTGGCCAACGGACCGGCCAGGGACACCAGCATCATTCCCGTTTTCATGGTAACTCCTTTAAAGTTACGCGGGTTGACCTGCACGGGCTTAGCCCACCCGAAGTGCACGAGAGCCAGCAAAAGGAAGCCGAGCCAATCGATGTGAGCTAAAGGGTTCAGAGTCAGCCGCCCCTGGTAAAAAGGGGTATCGTCGCCCAGAGCGTCGGCGACCCTGGCATGGGCGTACTCATGGAAAGTAATACCCACTAGAATCGCCGGCAGCCAGACGAAAAAATCAGCTATTCTGTCCATCGCACGTTATTCTCCCATCGGCTATCCACTTCTTCACCAGCTCCAGCTCCTCCTCATGCGTTTTCACCAGGCCGTCCAAGTTGGCATCGTACAGGTCGGAGAGGATCCTTTGATACACGGGGCCCTCCTTCAAACCCAAGGCCTTTAAATCGTAGCCGTTTACCTTGACCCGCACATCCTGTTTGAGTTCCAGATAACGGGCTACTTTTTCCCATGATTCAGGTTTGTTCAAACATAAAAGCAAGTAGGCCACGTTTTCTCCGCTTAATTTTCGCAATTTCCGATGAAGGGCACTCATAGTCAAATCCTGGTTATCCTCGATCTCTTGGGCCAGCCTGGGAACATTTCTTGCCATCAACACTACCTCGGTTACATCCCGGTCAAACCGGAAACGCTGGATTATTTCTTCTGTTACGCTTTCAGGCGAATTCCTCAGAATAACCACAAGATAAAGGACCCAGGAACGAATGTTTAGGTTAAGCCACTTTTCCGCCAGCCAGCCTAATACTCGAGGTATGCGGCGCAGCATGATCCAAGTCTCAGGGTCAAAGCGAACTTCGGGCATGACGTACTCCCACACCCCGATTTCCTCCATCCTTCTTAAGGCCGGCAAGGGGTCTTTTTCTTCTAAAATAAGCACCAACTCGTGCAATATACGTTTGTATGAGAGTTTCCCCAATAACCTGCGGTCAATAGCATCCCGAGCCATGCGCAAGGTCTCCGGTTCGATCTGGAATTTGTAACGCTGCTCAAAACGTATGGCACGTAGGATCCTCGTAGGATCTTCTACAAAGCTGAGATTGTAAAGTATCCTTATAAGACATTCCTTCAGGTCTTTACGACCCCCGAAGTAATCTATCAATTCCCCGAACCTTCCAGGGTTGAGACATATCGCCATAGTGTTGATAGTAAAGTCCCTCCGGTATAAATCTTCTCTTATGGAAGACCTGTGGACCACCGGTAAAGCAGCCGGGAACTCGTAATACTCGGTGCGGGCCGTAGCTATGTCGATCTTAAAGCCGTCAGGCAGCACCACTACCGCCGTTTGAAAACGCTCGTGTACACGGGCCCTTCCTCCGAGCCTGTGGGCCAGAGCCCTGGCAAAAGCCAGCCCTTCTCCTTCCACTACGAGATCGATGTCGTAATTAGGAACCCCCAAGAGAATATCCCTAACTATGCCTCCCACCATATAAACGGTCATATCCAGCTCCTCGGCCACGGCTCCCGCCACTTCTAGGCATGACAGGATTCGCGAAGGCAGCCTTCGAGCAAGTAACTCCCGGCAGTTATCGCTTGTCCCTGTGTCATCGCTTACATACAACAGCTCGTGATCCTCGATTTCTTCATCATCACCGTGTAAGGTTCGCAGGATGTCGGTGCGCGACACGATTCCTACTAAACGGCCGTCTTCGATCACAGGCAACCTGCCCACCTCATGTTCCACCATGAGCCTTTGCAATTCCCTTACCGGCGTATCCGGTGAGACGGATATGACCGCGCGTGACATAAACCCCTTCACCGGGGCGTGCCCCAGATCGTGCATTCGAGCTTTATCTACGTCTCGCCGGGATATGATCCCTACTAACTCCTGCCCGTCAACCACCGGCATCCCGGTGTGCCCGTACCTGAGCATTATCCGGCCCGCCTCCTCCATGGTCAGGTGAGCCGAAACCGTTTTTACCGGAGTCGACATGATGTCACGTGCCGTGAGACCTGGACGGGCAGTTTCTTCCACCCTTTTTATCACCTCTTGGGTAAGCGATTTCAGTGTCATGCCCTTAACCATAGCACTGGCTGCCTTCTCGTGCCCCCGCCCCCCTAAAAACCCAAGTATCTCGTTAACCTTGATGTTGCTAGAGCGGCTCCTAGCGACGATGTTCGTCTTTCCTCCCATCGCAGCGATGACAAAAATAGCGTCCGCCGGTTCCATTTCTGCCAGGCGATGGGTAACCAAGTCGAGGCCGGGAACAAAACGGTCTGTCTCTAAGGTTGCCACCATCACGTCCGTGCCCTTGATATTGTAGTGGCAGGACGTTTCCATGAGTCTGGACAATAGATAACGTTGATCGCTGGAAAAAGGTTCTTCCACAAAAGCCGACACAACTGAGAGATTGGCGCCGCATCTCAGCAAAAAAGATACCGCGGCCGCATCTCGCCAGGTGGTAGACGGGAACAAAAGACTGCCCGTGTCCTCATAAATACCCAGAGCTAAAATAGTAGCTTCAAAAGGGGTCAGAGCAATTTTTTCCTCTATGATTTTCTCCACTAGAATAGTGGTGGTAGCGCCTACTTCGTGAACATCTTCTACAACACCACTGAGGTCTTCGGGCGAAGCCGGATGATGGTCGTAAACGTAAAATTCTACCCCGGAACGTTGGCACAAACTCTGCAGATGGCCCAATCGTTTAGGGTTTCGCGTATCGACGAGAATAACCCGCGAAACGCGGCCCAAGTCGATCTCCCGCGGGTACCTGATAAACACGTGGTCCTTGTATAGCCCCATAAATCTCTTGACATTCTTGGATAAGGTTCCAGAAAAAACTTTGACTGCCCAGGGGTATAATTTCCCGGCAGCGACCATAGCTGCTAGACCATCAAAATCCAAAGCATTATGAGATGTAATGATGTCCATATCGTTTCTCCCGCGATTTCATGCCCAATCGCATTATACCACAGCCCGGGAAATAGCCTCAATCAATGCGATAACCGGGGCCTTGGGCACCCGGTTACCTGTAATTCCAGGAATCGCGCATTCCCCTATCAGGACTTCTTGCCGGCTGCAATCTTTACCACATCTCCCCGGGCTAAACGTTCGGGAATGACGTCGTTTCTGATAATATCCTCGTAACTCTCCCTCTTGACTATCAGATCTGCCTTACCGTCTTTCACCAAAACCATTGCCGGCCGTCCTACCCGGTTGTAGTTGCTGGACATAGAGTAATTGTATGCCCCGGTGGCAAAAACGGCCAAGATATCCCCGGGCCTGGGGCTAGACAGCATGACATCCCATATCAGCATGTCCCCAGATTCACAGCAACGTCCGGCGACCGAAACCAATTCGTCTGGCTCCTGGTCAGCTCGGTTGGCGATAACCGCCTCATACTTGGACCCATACAAAGCGGGTCGAGGATTGTCTGTCATACCTCCGTCAACCGCCACATACTTGCGGACTCCAGGTATATCCTTGTAACTGCCCAAAGTATACAGAGTGATGCCCGCAGGTCCGGCTATAGCCCTCCCCGGTTCTACTATAACTTTGGGCATTTTCAGTCCCCTTGCTTCTGTCTTGCTCTGCAAGGTCAGCATAACCGCCTCTGCCCACTCCTCGGGCTCCCGGGGCTCGTCCCCGCTGTAATAGTAAATGCCGAACCCCCCACCCATATTCAGTTCCTCCAGCTCTGCATCAAAGCAGTCTTTTATCTCAGCCAAGAGATCCGCCATCACTTCCGTAGCGTGGGCATAAGCTCCCATTTCGAATATCTGAGACCCGATGTGACAGTGTAATCCTGTTAAACGCAAATTATTAGTTTCAAACACGCGCTCTACCGCTCTCATCGCATCGCCATTGGTCAGAGTAAAGCCGAACTTTGAATCGATCTGCCCGGTTTTAATGTAGTCGTGAGTATGAGCCTCGACTCCTGGAGTTATCCGCAGCAGAACATTCTGAACCCGTCCTAACCTTTCGCACACGTTCTCCAAAAGCTCTATCTCATAAAAATTGTCCACGACGATCCTTCCTACCCGGGATTCCACCGCCATTGCCAGTTCATTCATACTCTTGTTGTTACCGTGGAAAAATATTTTTTCCGGCGGGAAACTCGCCCTGAGGGCCGTGTACAGTTCTCCCCCGGATACGACATCCAGCCCCAATCCTTCCTCCTCCACCATCATACAAACCGCAAGACAAGACAGGGTCTTGCTGGCATATATGACCAAAGAGTTTCCGTAGCGAGCAAAAGCATCTCTAAAAGCCCGGCAATTACGGCGGAACCCTTCTTCATCTAGTACGTACAAAGGGGTGCCGAATTCCCGTACCAGGTCGACAACATCGATTCCTCCTACTTCGAGGTGTCCTCGGGCGTTGATGCGCATAGTTCCCGTCAGTCTCAAACTTTGTCACCCTTTCTCCCGAAAAGTGGCCACAGATTGCCCCACAGATTGC
>CAYONS010000005.1:0-40959 GCA_964405385.1 uncultured Syntrophothermus sp. | reverse complement strand
CCACAGATTGCCCCACAGATTGCGCCACAGATTAACACTGATTATCACTGATTAACACAGACCGTCATGATACCTAACGGTATTACAACTAGAGAACGAAAACCGCTAGTTACCAATAGACGCTATTATTTATTGTCATTATACTTGTTCATGGTGCTACAATCCAAAGGCCTTAATTCTATATCAAATCTGCGTTAATCAGCGTCTAAGAATAATATCTGTGTTCATCATTATCCATCTGTGTGCATCTGTGGCGGTTTCGAGGCATAGATTGACACAGGCCCTCGCCGCGGCCTTTTGTCGTCATCACAAGAAAGGTTCTTATAAAATAAGGCAGGCTATCGTCATGAAAAAGCCTGCCATAACGCCTAAATACCTATACAACTAACATCACAAGCATTGTAACATCGCCGCAAAAATCATGTCAAAACATAATACATGATACACAGCAACTATACTTGGGGAAGAGTTTTCAGGCTTTCGGCTAAAGCCTCATCTGAGAACTCTACATCCTCGATCCTTCCCGCAAGGTAGCTTTCATACGCCGATATATCCAGGTGACCGTGCCCGCTCAAATTGAAGACGATGCAGCGGCTGACCCCTTCTTCTTTGCCCAACAGAGCCTCATCTACAGCCGCCCGGATGGCATGGGCCGATTCAGGCGCAGGTAGAATCCCTTCGGTCTGCGCGAATAATACGGCTGCCTCGAAGGTTGCCTTTTGGAAAACCGCCTTTGCCTCCAATAGCCCGTCGTGATACAGGCGGCTTATCAGCGGAGAATCGCCGTGGTAACGCAGCCCTCCGGCGTGAATGCCCGGAGGCGTAAAATCATGACCCAAGGTGTACATTTTCAACAGGGGGGTGAACCCGGCCTGGTCACCGTAGTCATAGGCGAAAACCCCCTTGGTTAAGGTGGGACACGCTGCGGGTTCTACGGCCATCAGACGAACTTTACGGCCGGCTAACTTGTCCGGGATAAAAGGCAGGGCAATACCAGCAAAATTACTTCCCCCTCCGCAGCACCCTATCACCACGTCGGGATAATCGTCTACCATTTCCAGTTGAAGCTTGACCTCTTGCCCGATGACCGTCTGGTGCAGGCAAACGTGATTCAAAACGCTGCCCAAGGAGTAATTAGTATCGTCGCGCCCGGCAGCATCTTCTACCGCCTCGCTTATGGCTATGGCCAGAGTACCCGGTGTGTCAGGATCCTTCTCCAGCACGGCCCTGCCGGAGGAGGTTCGATCCGTCGGGCTGGCAAGACAAGTAGCCCCGTAGGTTTCCATTATAGACCGACGGTAGGGCTTCTGCTGGTAGCTCACTTTCACCATGTAGACCGTACATTCAAGGCCAAACAAACGGCAGGCCAAAGCCAGAGCCGTACCCCACTGCCCGGCTCCCGTCTCTGTAGTAAGGCGTTTGATGCCCGCGATCTTGTTGAAAAACGCTTGGGGAACCGCGCTGTTCAGCTTATGGCTGCCGACAGGACTGACCCCTTCGTACTTGTAGTAAATACGACAGGGGGTATCCAAGGCTTGTTCCAACCTGCGTGCCCGGTACAGAGGGCTGGGCCTCCATAGACGGTAAATCTCCCTGACCTCTTTAGGTATCTCGATATACCGTTCTTGAGAAACCTCCTGCTCGATGAGTCCCATAGGGAAAATCGGCAACAGGTCCTCCGGCGTTGCCGGCTGTTTCGTGCGCGAATTCAACGGCGGATCCAAGGGAACAGGAAGATCAGCCTGCACGTTGTACCAGTACTTAGGGATCTTGTCCTCGGGAAGGATAATTTTGGTGAGATCTCCTCCACTCATCTCGTTAATCTCTCCTCTCCTCAGCTGTCGCTGTCGAAATTACATCGCTATTGTACCAAAGAAAAGTTCTATGGACAACAAAAAGATTCCCGGCAAAAAGCCTGTTTGGCAAGTGGCGCCTGAATCTAGCCACGAGAAGCTTTCGGCACATTTAAGCCAATGCCTTCTTTCGGGGAGCCAGTGATGCTTCCCACCTGCGGCATCGATCTCCCCAGTATGCCAACACTTCTCCTCCCCGCATGATGGTTACTACCTCGCATATATTAGGGCATCCCTGGCATTCGAAGCTCCGAGTCGAAAACTCGCCCTCTAAGACGTAATCCATCCCTTTAAAACTGGTATATCCTCCTGTTCCGGCTACTTTCTCCCGGGCCAGTATCGCAGCGCCGATTGCTCCCATGACGCTATGGTACTCGGGAACAAGGACTGGCTTACCTAAGAGCTTTTCAAACGCCCGCTTAAGCCCTACGTTGGCTGCAACTCCACCCTGAAACATGACAGGTTCTCTGATATCTTTGCCCTTGCCTACATTGTTCAAGAAATTCCGGGCTAAAGCTTCACACAAACCGGCAATAATATCTTCTACGGGATAGCCCATTTGTTGTTTGTGTATCATGTCGGACTCGGCAAAAACTCCGCAGCGCCCGGCGATTCTCGCGGCTTGGCGGGAAGCCAGAGCTTTTTTACCGAATTCCTCTATAGGTATGTTTAGCCTCGCTGCCTGTTGATCTAAAAAAGAGCCGGTACCCGCAGCACATACTGTGTTCATAGCGAAATCAACCACTATCCCGTCGCGGATTATGATTATCTTCGAATCCTGACCCCCTATCTCTATTACAGTGCGAACCTCAGGATTATACTGGCAGGCGGCTACCGCATGACAAGTGATCTCATTCTTTACCAAATCAGCGCCCAAAATCGTTGCCGCGAGCTGCCTTCCGCTTCCCGTAGTTCCAACCCCGCACACGGTTACACCAGAAAACTCCCGGGCTAACGTTTCTAACCCGCTCCGAATCGCCTTTATCGGGTTTCCCATGGTGCGGAGATAAACTGAGGCCAATATGCCCCCTTGTCCGTCCGATAACACAAAATTGCTGCTTACCGAGCCGATATCTACTCCCAGGTAAACTTCCAATCAACTCACCTCTTGCATTTCCCCCTCCCCTCTCACGCATACCCCCAATCAGCTTAACCGACCGGATAATTGTCCCTTGAAACCGGCGCCAGCGGATTTACTCCGATAATCCAGGCCTGTAACTAATCCCGGAAGGCTGATCTCTTTTCTCCGCCGAACCATATCCACAAACGCCTCCAATCGGGTCTGGACCCCCGCTTCAGCCGATTGCTCGTCGAAGTACATAGTCATTACCGGCATTCCCTCTACCTGGCTCACTTTTCCTAGAACCGATTGGGCTACTATCTCCGGCATACAGGTTAACGGCCCTACCTGTATGGCCCCGTCAAATCCTTGCCTGGCCAAGAGAACGGTATACCCTACGGTTTCTCTCCCATGGCCACCTACCCAGTCATTAAGATAGGGACTAGAGCATTGAATAGCTTCCCTGCAGCTTCCGACCTTAAGCACCCCGCCCAACAGATGGTCGTTCACCCACTGAGGCAGCGAGACCGATTTTCTTACTTCCACCCCCAGGCGTCCCAGTCGTTTCTCCACTTGCAGATTGCTGGCTGGTTCCATGAGAGTATATATCTCCCCTACGAGGCCAATTTTAAGAGGGGGACACCCGCTTTGCGGCAACTCCGCCAACGCGCCCATTACCTCAGATACTGCACGTTTGATGTCGGAAAAAGCGCCGGCCCTGTCCACCTTCTTCAACCCCTCGTCAAACAGTCTTTCAGCCTGGTCGGGATCCAATACTCTCGGCAAATAGTAACGCAGCCCCGATTCTAAGGCCTCGACCGCTTTAAGCTTTTCCCAGGCGAAACGAATGGCCTGAATCACTTTGAAAAAAGAAACATTTTGCCCCAATAGTTTCAACTGTTTTAGCAGATCCTGGATTCTCGAATCAGGAGCCTCGAGGACGATAAGACGGAATTCAAAACCCAGATCCTCGAGGATGTCCCGTTCTACCTG
Organism: uncultured Syntrophothermus sp.; assembly: GCA_964405385.1. Classification (GTDB taxonomy): domain Bacteria; phylum Bacillota; class Syntrophomonadia; order Syntrophomonadales; family Syntrophothermaceae; genus Syntrophothermus. The sequence goes on along the minus strand of CAYONS010000005.1, from coordinate 37,053 downwards.
AGCGTAGTACCCAAAACGACAAGGGCCCCAGCCGCCAGCCATGACTATGGTATCAGCCCCGTTTTCCAAAGCCTCAATGAAATTCCCCATGTTTATTTTTAACGGGAAGCAGGCGAATTCCGGCGAATATCTAATTCCCAACTCAATCGTCCTGGCCGAACAGAAAGGAGGCACTACTACTTCAAGATTCAACTCCTCAAAGAGAGATTTGACCGATACCCAAAGATTGCCCATGTGGGGGAAGGTAACCTTCACGCCTCTTTTTCCTCCTCTGTAACATGTCGCAAAAAGCCTCCAACCGGGTTATCATACCGGCCTGGCCCGTGTGCTCGTCCACGGTCAGAAGCATAAACGGGGTCTTTTTCACCCTTCGTTCAATTATCTGTCCCACAAGAGAATCCGGTCCGCATCCAAAACAAGCCAGATAGACTATTCCGTCTATAGTTTCATCGTTTTCCATTTTTAGGGCTGCCCCGATCAGCTTCCGCCCCAAGGTCCAAAACATCCGCTTTGGGAGGGTTGCCGCACAGGCTTCTACTTCCTGCCTTGCCAACATCTCCAATGTGACGATCTCGACCCCTATTTTTCTCAGCCGGCCTAAAATATCTAAGCTGATTACTTTGTCGTACAAGGAGTAGCCGTGCCCCAATACTCCGATCCTGAGCTTTACGCCTTCTTGCTCGCTGTCAGTAGTTTCATTCTCGAGCGGTAGGGAACCAGTCTCCCATATCTTTAGCGCTTCTTCGAATAAGTACCCGCGCCTGGTCAAATCATTGAACCTTCTCTGCTCTTTTTGCCCCGCATGATATGCGGCTTCTGCCTGTCCCGGCTTGCAGCCCAAGACCTTTTCCATCTCACGGATAGCGGTTACAATATCTCGTTCCCGTTTCGACATATCGATCTTAGGCTCGAGCAAAAGGCGCAAGTCAGGAACCTGGGCCTTTAACATGTCAGGGACCCCCATCAGTTTCGGACAAATATAGCTGCGCGGTTCAATACTCACCAAACGCGGTACAAACAAATAGTCAACACCATCTCGGCAGAGTTCCCTCACATGACCGAAGTACACCTTTACCGGCAAGCACGCTTCATCAACAGCTGTCAGTATCCCCGCATCCATGATACGCCGGTTGGTGGCGGACGAAGTTACAACGGAAAACCCAAGAAAGGAAAAAAACGTCTTCCACAGAGGATAGTAGTAATAATAAAATAGGCCACGAGGTATGCCTATGGTTTTCACAGCAATCCCCTTCCTTGCCCAGTTTAACCTTTAGGATTAAACAAGACCGCGGTTACGTAACCGAACACCACCGCGGCTGCGATTCCGGCAGCAGCTGCCTCAACCCCCCCACGGAAAGCCCCTAAAATCCCAGCTTCCTTTATCCCTTCTAGGGCCCCCTGAGCCAGCAGGTGTCCGAACCCCGAAAGCGGGACTGTAGCCCCTGCCCCGCCCAGGTTCACCAGGGGCTCATACAGCCCCACGGCGCTCAAAATGGCTCCCACTGTAACGTATCCCACCAGGATATGGCCTGGCATAATCTCGGGTTTTGTAAGGTCCATCACCAGTTGGGCTATCAGGCACAAGGTGCCTCCTACCACGAAAGCCATGAAATAAGACAAGCCAGACTACCCCCTTGGCTGAACTGACTGCCATTTTGCTTTTTGCCCGCTTCACCAGTTTAGTTTTCGATAGCCACCGCGTGAGCGATGCAGGGTATGGTCTCGCCTTGCAGCGAGCTGGTAGTACTCATTAAGGCCCCGGTTCCTACCAAGAGTATCCTGTTAAACTCCCTGGCAAACATCCGGTTAAGAAGCGGACCGCACAGCATAACCGCTGAACACCCGCAACCGCTGCCCCCGGCATGAACGTCTTGGTTAGGGTCGTAGATCAGTATCCCGCAGTCGCTTACATGTTGCCCCAGAGACAAGCCCATTTTTTGACAAAGGGATTCCATGAGAGCCAGTCCGTACTTGCCCAGATCGCCGGTAACAATGAGATCGTAATAATCAGGACCACGCCCGGTGTCTTTAATGTGGGCAATTACCGTATCGGCCGCAGCCGGGGCCATGGCTGCTCCCATATCGTTGACATCTCTCTGGCCCAGGTCAACCACCTTGCCTACCGTAGCCGCAGTCACCCTAGGCCCCACTCCGTCTCGCTGCATTATAAGACAGCCGCAGCCAGTTACTGTCCACTGTGAAGAAGGAAGCCGCTGAGCCCCTTGTTCAGTAGGATAGCGAAACTGCCGCTCTGCCGTGTGGTGGTGGCTTGTCACTCCAACAGCTAAGACGTCGTAAAACCCTCCGTCAATAAGCATTGCTCCCAGGGCAATTCCTTCGGCCATGGTCGAGCAGGCACCGTACAGGCCCAAAAAAGGAATCTTAAGCTCTCTGGCGGCAAAGTTGGCAGATATGATCTGATTAAGCAGGTCCCCGGCTAAAAACACCTCGATCTGATCCAGGGATAGCTTGGCCTTGCCTGCCACCAGTTTCACGGTCTCCCGCAACATCTTGGCTTCAGCTTTTTCCCAAGACTGTTCACCGAATAAATAGTCCTCTAAAACCCAGTCGAACTCCTTTCCGTAAGGGCCTTGCCCCTCCATTGGCCCTACGATGTTAGCCCAGTTGGTAATGACCGGCGGGTTTTCAAAATAGATACTCTGTTGACCCGCTCTCTTGGCAGATCGTGGCATTAATCCCACCTCTACTTGAACAAGTAAGCTGCTAACCCTATTAAGACGCCTGTAGTAATTCCGTAGACAAGCACCGGTCCCGCGACTTGAAACATTCTTGCCCCTACCCCAAATACGTAGCCTTCTCGTTTGAATTCCATGGCGGCTGCCACGATGCTGTTTGCAAATCCGGTAATCGGCACTATAGAGCCCGCCCCTGCCACCTTGCCTAGTTCGTCGTATACACCGAGACCGGTCAAAACAGCCCCTACCCCGATGAGCACGATAGAGGTTGCCGCTTGAGCTTCCTCGGCATTCAGGCCCGTGGCTTTAAACAACTCGAGGATCCCTTGCCCCACCGTGCAAATTAACCCTCCGATAAAGAAGGCCCACAGGCTGTTTCTTAACACCGGAGGTTTCGGCTTTACCCTCGCCACCATCTCCTGGTATTCCCTTACTTCTGCCTTATGCAGCCTGGACTGCTCGCTTCGGTCCGCCATGATTCACCCACCTTCACATGGGTATTATGCGAACAAGGGCAGTTATTTATACAAATCGTTCAATGCCGAAACGCTGACTATGTCTTCAAAAGCCTGAGCAGGAAAGCTAAAACGGAGCAGGCGGACGAAAACAGCTTAACGCAAATGTGATGGAAATATATCGCGGCAGGAGTGTTAGCCAGGCTAGGGCGAGACATTAACCGGCACTCAGCAAATCTCTCAGTCTTTTTAAGGCTCTTTTCTCGATCCGTGATACCTGGACCTGGGATATACCTAAGTCCTCGGCTATGGCTGCTTGGGTTTCATCGCGGAAAAACCGACGGATAATGACTTCCTTTTCCCGGGGATCCAATCGCATAACGGCCTCTTTTAAAGCCATTTTTTCCAAGTAATCTTCTGCTCCCTCTCGATCAGCGACCCTGCTCATGAGGGAAACAGATTGGTCTTTTTCATTACCCGGCAGCAAGCTATGTATGTAAGCCGGTGGTTGGCAGGCTTCTAAAGCCATTACCACCTCATTTATCTCTAATCCCAGCCTTTGGGCTATTTCTCCAACAGTCGGCTCCCTTGCTAACTCTCTTCGCAACTGGTCCTCTGCCGACTTGATGTGGTAATAAGTTTCCTTGGTGCTCCGCTGTACTTTTAGTATTCCGTCATCTCTCAAATACCGCTTCAATTCACCGATGATCATCGGTACAGCATAGGTAGAAAACTTCACTCCATAGCCGAAATCGAACTTGGCAATAGCTTTCAAAAGACCGATGGCACCAATCTGAAAAAGATCCTCGAATTCGTAAGGAGAATTTCGAAATCTTTCCAAAGCCATATACACCAAGCCCAGGTTGCCTTTAAATACGGCTTCCTCCGCCTCTCGGTCACCCGCTTGGGCCGCTTTGATAAGTCTTTCGGTTTCTTCGCAACTCATCTGGCTGCGGTTCCTCATATCTCTTCCCCTTAGACCAGTATCTGTCCATCCTGCCGTCCGAAGTCTCTCACCATTCTTACCGTGGTCCCTTTGCCGGGAACAGAGTCGACTTCCAGATGGTCGGTGAACGAGCGCATAAAAACAAATCCCATACCGGTCCGTTCGGGGTCCGATGAGTAACCAGCCTGCATCGCCCTGTCCAGGTCTTCTATGCCCCGACCGTAGTCGGTTATTACCATTTCCAACACTCGTTCCTCATACAAGGAGAGTTCTAAGACTATCTTTCCGTCTCTTTGGTTTTCATAACCGTGAATGATACAATTGGTCACCGCTTCTGAGACGACCAGCTTTACTTCTTCAAGTTCCTCTAAAGTGCAATCCAACTGAGCCGCTAAAGCGGCAGCGCAAGTGCGGGACCACGCCACGTTCTCAGGCAGACTCCAGAATTCTAATCGGACACAGTTTCTGAGCCTCATTTTACCCGGCCGTAAGCCGGAACACCTCCCCTTCTGTCTACAGGCTGATGATTTCTCTTACGTCTTGACAAAGAGTCACGAGTTTATGTACCCCCGCCAGTTCAAGCACCTTTCTCACCGCCGGATTCGCCCTCACTATGTACATTCTTCCGCCTACAGCGGAGATCTTCTTGTACCTGCCGAGTATCACTCCTAAGCCTGTACTGTCCATAAATGAAACTTCTCCTAAATCCAGTATCAGTTTTTGAATTTTCCTGCTTTGCAGGATTGCGTCTATTTCCTGTCTAACCCGGTCTGCACCGAGTATGTCGAGTTCACCTCCCATCTGAACTAAAAGAGTATCCTTAATCACTTTTGTATCCAGCCGCACTGCTTGTCCCTCCCGGTTCTAACGCCAAAGGGCGACAGACCCAGCTGCCGCACCTAGGTCCAGGTTATACCTGGTCTTTTCGTCAAGCAGGGCTATAAATCCTTCCATTAAATGGCATCACAAGCAAAATATTTTACTCATGGTTCTTGCTATTTCCTGCCAAAGACTGCACCGTTCGATATCCCGGTAGGCAACCAGTTCGACGGTTTTTACCAAACGCCCTGCATTATATACTTTTATTTCTCCCAGTTTTTGACCCTTCTTTACCGGAGCATCGATGTACTTTACGAGTTCCCTCTTATAAGTTATGTCTTTCTCCTCGCCCTTCAGACAGCTGGCACCTACCTCCTGAGTGCAGATAACTTCTACCCGACCGTCAACCCCTTTGCCGACGTCAACCAGTCCACACTGGCTCCGAGCAGCAAAAAAGCTCCGATAAGCATATTTAGCAAACCCGTAGTTAAACAGATTCATAGCATCCCGGAAGTTGCCCCCTTTTTCGGGAGAAGCCATCACTACGGAAATCAGGCGCAGCCCGTTTCGCTTGGCCGTTGCCACTAAGCAAAACTTGGCCTCATTGGTCCATCCCGTCTTAAAACCATCGGTACCGGGATAATGCCACAAGAGTTTGTTGGTATTATAGAGTTTGAATTCACCCTGTCGCAGATTGTACTCTTTGATAGACGTAAACTCGAGGATCTTCGGATAGCGCAAGGCATACCTGGCCATAACCGCCAAGTCGTAGGCGCTGGAGTAATGCTCTGGATCCGGCAGGCCGTAGGCGTTGACAAAATGAGTATTCTTCAGTTTTAATTCTTGAGCCTTGGCGTTCATCCTCTTTACGAACTCTTCGTGACTTCCGTCCAAGTGTTCGGCCACGGCTACACAGGCATCATTGGCCGAACCCACTGCTATGGCGATAACCATGTCCTCGAAAGTCATCTCTTCTCCCGGTTCTAGATAAATCTGCGATCCTCCGAGTCTCCATGCATTTTCGCTGGCTACAACCTTGTCTTTTAAGCTCACCTTTCCCTTTTCCAGATCTTCTATGGCCAGAATAAGGGTCATCAGCTTGGTCATACTGGCAGGTGGAAGCCGTTTATGCTCATTGCGCGCCAAGAGCACCTTCCCCGAATCCGCGTCCATCAGCACATACGAGTCGGCTTTAACGTCGACCGCCTCCGCCCCAGCAGTTGCCGGCCATGTCAGCAAAAACAATAATATCCAAACGATCAACCTCAATAGCCGCTTTCCTGCTTCCACGGTCCATCCCCCCTAGTAGCCTTTACTGAAAATCTATTTCTCGACAACCGCTATTATTCGCAAACTGACCCAGGACGACCAGGGGGCAATCCCGTGCACTGTCACAGTCAAAGCGTATAAAACGTTTATGCGAACACATAATAAAATTAGGACCCGATTCCGCGGTAGGGATAACCCTTGAGTTAAGGTTTGGTGCAACCGCTGGTTCGCGGGACCATTCCGGCTAAGCCACGGGAATCGGGTTTTTCCGGACTCGCAAGCCGCCTTTTCTTATCGGAAAAACCTTAAAATCCGGTTATACCCGGTTTGATATAGATGGCTTGCGGGTCTGTTTATTTTTTACACATTTTCCCTAAAACTTTTTGGGCAAAAACATGAATTATTCCACGGATACGGGGTATATTAAGGGTAGCTGAAGGGATCAAGCAGGCACAGCCTCACAGGAAAAGGTCCCTGTTAAAGGATAAATCCTTTTCCTGTATAACAGAGTAAATCCCGGGTATCTGTTATCCCTTCAGCTCAAGTTGGTCCGCAAGTTGGGTTATAGGCTATCCCTAGATATCCTGTAACTCACGGTATATCCGGAAGACTTGCGGACCTTTATGTTTCTTAACACACCATGAACCGGATACTGCTTCCTTTTTCTGTAGGATAAACCTCCAGCCGCGCGGGAATCCTTTCTTTGAGTTCGGGTACATGGGAGATTATTCCTACCAGCCTGCCTGATTTTTGCAAATCGATCAAGGCGTTTATAGCCAGATCTAAGGTTTCAGAATCGAGGCTTCCGAAGCCCTCATCCACAAAGATGGTAGCAAGCCTTACGCCGCCTGCATAGCCTTCTACCACATCCGCTAACCCAAGAGCCAGAGACAATGCCGCCAGGAAACTCTCGCCTCCAGACAGAGTGGCAACCGGCCTCTCCAGACCCGTGTAGCCGTCGAAGATAACCAAGTCCAACCCGGCTGCTCCCCTGGCGCTGGCCCGTTCCAAGGTACGCCTCAGCTGGTAACGGCCCCGGCTCATAACTCGTAGCCGTTCACTGGCAGCCAAAGCTACATCGTCCAGGAGCGCCCCCAGCACAAACCTGCGAAAACTCAAACCTAGGTCGTTTTTCCCCCCGGCCACATCGGCCAAACGCCCCAGTATCGCGTATTGTGCCTCACTCTCACCCAGCTCATCTTCGAGCTTTCGCAAGCTTTCAAGCCATTTCTTGTCATTTTTTATGGCCTGTTCCAGCTCAATCCTCGTTGCTTCCAACTTGTCCCTTTCGCCCTTGGCAGTTTCCATATCAGTTATCAGCGCCTCTATATCCGGCAGAGTCAACCCGGAAACCTCCTCTTTTGCCCGCTCGTATCTGTCCCTAGCTACGTGCAGGTCCTGTTCGAACTGCTTCACTTCCAGTTCCATTACCCGTATTTCCTCCGAAGTCCTTTGGGCCTCACGGTATGCTTGTATGTCGCAAAATCCATTCTCCTGCAACCGCAGCCCAAAACGCTTCTCTTCTTCTTCCAAGCTTTTCCGAGTCCTCTCGTAGTCCTGAGCCGTTTTTTCAAATACCGTCTCAGCCCGAGCCAGGGCTTCTCCCGCTTCCTGGACATTTTTTCGCGCTTTCTCCCAAGCGTCAGTCAAAGAGCTGAGCCGCTTTTGTACTGCTGACATCTCTTGTCCGATAGATGCCGTCTCCCTCAATTCCGGAGGAATACCCGCTTGCCTTTCTTCCCTTACAGCCCGAGCAGCTTCCCATCTAGCCTGTGCTTTTTTGACGGATCCCTCGGCTAAAGTCGCGTTTTGTTTCAACTGCTTTTTCTGTGCTTCCAATTCGTCGAGTTCATTGCTGAAAGCGACGGCATTGCGCGCTGCCTGATTCGCCGTTTCCCAGGCCTGCTTAGCTTGACGGACACTTGTTAGAAGCGTTTTTATATCCACAGAAGCTAGTTCTCTCAGATCTGCCTCCAGATCATAAACTCTGCTTTCTCCCGCTTTTTTCTCGGCCTTAGCCGCGTTAAACTCTTCGATACATCTGCTCAAAAGAGCCTCCGCCTCCTGCCATTTCTTTTCGGCCAAAGTCAACTCTTCTTTTTCCACCCCTGATCCGGACTTCAAAACAGCCGGAGACGGATGTTCCACCGACCCGCATACCGGACAGGGCTCGCCGGGCGTCAATCGGGAAGCAAGTACAGCCGCCTGGTCCTGTATCCACTTGTCCTGAACCGTTCTATACTCTTCCCACGCCTTGTCCCTTTTATCACGAGCCTGTCTTAAGGCCCGCTCTGCTTGATAGAAGCTTCTTTGAATATGAGCCAATTTCTTTCTCTGTTCATCTAAACGCAGACGACGGCGGTAATTTTCCTCTAATTCCAAATACTCTTTTTCCCGGCGGCCGACTTTTGCTGCTTCTTCCAATGCCTGAAGCCGTGCCCTTAATACCTCCTCTGTCCTTTTTTCTATCTTTGCCATCCGTTGTTGAAGGCTATCCCAGTGATCCTGGGCTTCTTTCAAGACTTTCAAGGCCTGGTTTTCTTCGCGTACCGCCTCTTTCAGGAGCTTTGTCTTTTCCTCTAAATCCTTGAGGTAAGCTAGCCTCTGCTGGAGGTTCTTGATCTCCGGTTCTGTTTTCGAACATTCAACCAGCAGCCTGTCCGCTGCCGCTTTGTTGTCTCGAGCTGCTTTCAGTTCCCGCTGGCTGTTCTCCAATTCCTGCTCAAGCCTGTTAACCTCATCCCTGCGGGAGCCCAGTGATTCCGCCAGGTCAACGAGGGCCGCCGCCCTTTGGGCTCGCTCCAACCGGGCCTTGAGCTCGTCCATTTCCCTGCGGCGTGCTTCCAGCCCTCTTAAGGCATCTTCGGCCGCATCCCTTTCCCGAAACTTTTCCTCAATCCGTCTGGCCTCGTCAACCAGAAGTTGCTTTCGTCTTACCTCTTCTGATATCTCCTTTAGACTCCTGGCAACCTCTTTGAGTTGCCCCTCACTAACCTCACATCTTGCTTCCAGCTCTTGGCGGCTCCCCACCATAGCAGTCTCGAGCAGGAAATCGCGCTGTCGGAGCAGCGTCTCCACCTGGTTCCTTGCCCGGGTTGCCGACTCTCGCAGGGCTTCTTCTATTCTGCCGTATTCATCCACTTGAAACAGATTCTCCAAGATTTCCTGACGTTCCCGAGACGTAGCAGTCAAGAGCTTGCGGAATTCACCCTGGGGCAACACCACTACTTGCCGGAACTCGGCAGCGGTAAACCCCAAGAGTTCTTGTACTTTTTCGTTTACCGCATTCACCCCAGAGGCCAGAACCGTCCATTCCTGATCCGTGGGAGGAATTGTCTTTCGCATCATAACCGCGCCCGCAGGCAGGATCCTGGTTCCTGTTCCCCGCTGTTTAGGCCTTTCCTGCTCCGGCCGCCGTTCGACACGGTATACCGCATCCCCCAGGCTAAACTCGAAAACCACTCTGGTTTCTTCAAACGGGGAACAGTGATGGCTTCTCATGTTCCTGCCGTTACGCCCACTGGTCGCAGCCTCGCCGTAAAGGGCAAAGCACATAGCGTCGAGAACCGTGGTTTTTCCCGCTCCGGTCGGTCCGTGAATGAGAAATAAACCGTGGTCCCCGAGATGGGCAAAGTCGACTACCTGAGTTCCGGCGTACGGCCCAAAGGCGCTCATGGTAATTCTTCTCGGTCTCATTCGGTTTTCCGCTCCTTCATCCTCAGCTCTTCGATAACCCGGACAAAAGACGCTGTTTCTTTTTCGCCCAAAGGCTTGGAGGTAACCTGTTGAAAAAATGAAGAAAAGAGATCCAATACGGTTAGTCTGCGATGATCTGCTGAAGGCCGGATATTTTCAGGACGAGACACCAACTGGGGACGGGCGATGTGCAGCAGGTTGGGATACCTTTCACGTAGTCTCCCCATGGCATCCAATATAACCCCCTCGTCGAGTAAGGTGATCATAAGGTAGTCATAGGGGGAACCCCCGTCAGGAGGCCCTTCGAGCAATTCGGCCATGTAACCCTCAATACACCTTACGTCGCGGCGGGGCACGAGAGGAATCTCTTCCAAGGCCACGTTTCCATCTCCGTCCAGCTCCACCAAACTGACCGACTTGCGCTGTGATGTTTCGGCAAAAGAGTACTTCAATATAGAACCCGAATAGCGGATCCGGTTCCCTCCTGCCTCCTGGGGCCGGTGTAGGTGCCCTAGCGCCGTGTAATTAAAAGGCAAGAAACATTCCCGGCTCACGGTTCCCGCCGCCCCCACTGCCAGTGGTCGCTCCGATTCGCTGGTTTCGGATCCGGCTACAAAAGCGTGAGCTACAGCCACTGATCTTGCTCCTCGGGGAAGACGGCGTATAGTGTGAGAAACCAACAGATCCATCGCCTGCTCGTGAGTGCCCACCTCTGGGCTGTTAAACTGTTCTCTTACAAGTTGCGGCTCGCAATACGGGATCGGACAAAAATAGACAGGTCCCCAGTTATCATGAATCACTATGGGCTCTGTATCAGGCCTCGGCTCGCCCACTATATGTAATCCCTTGCTCACCAATAAACGTCCGGCAAACCCCAGCCTTTCCGGGCTGTCGTGGTTGCCCGCAACCAATATCACCTTGGCCTTACCGTTTGCAACTAATCGGGTCAGAGTATCATCCAGGAGTTTGACAGCTTCTACAGGCGGCACCGCCCGATCGTAAACATCACCGGCAATTATAACCACATCTGGCTCCGCGTCTTTCGTTATCCTTACCAGTTCGTCCAAAATATAAGCCTGATCCTCGGTCAAGTGCACCCCATGAAAAATTCTCCCCAGATGCCAGTCAGCCGTGTGCAATATCCTCATCCAGCCCATCCCCCTATACCTTTCACGGCAAGATCCCGGAGGCAATCTTTACAGTCTTACAGCCAAATCATGTGACAAGAAGTACAGATATTTCTCTTTGACCGGCTTATTTAATATTTTGGTAACCGCTTTGGCATAGAGATCCAATTGAAGCCGATACTTGGCTACGAGTTCTTCAATAGGTCTTTCTTTAAGCCGGTCTGTCTTATAATCGATGATAAGGTAGCCGTCCTCTTCATCTACGAGACAGTCGATAACCCCTTGAATCAACACCCTTTCCTCGTACCCCTCGAGCTCTCCGGGGTAAAGCTCCTCGACAGGCAGTGACAGGCTGAATGGTATCTCCCGCAGAACTGATTGTCCCGCACGTCTTAGGCGCTCCCCCAGCTCTCCCGTACAAAAACGCGTCACCGCCTCGATATCGACCATCGCCGCCTCCTCCTGGCTGATGACCTCTTTTGCGACCAAATCCTGTAATTCCTGCCTTACCCCTTGTGCATCCACAGCCTTGGCCAAGTCAATCCGGCTCAGCACTAAGTGTACTACGCTGCCCACTTCAGCAGCAGTAAATCCCTCGGTTCTCTCGAAGAACCTCGGATGAGAAGAGAAGGTTATCTCGCGTCCCAACTGCTCTCCTTCTTGCCCATCCGAGAACGGGAAGAGAACATCCCGGGCCTCGGTAACCGAAAACTTCGCCCTCTTTCCCAGCACTTTTCCCCAAGGATATTCCCATGACAGCCTGCGCTCAACCTCTTCCCTGATAGGGTCGCTTTCTTCTCCCCGGTCTTTTAACCCCATAAACGGGTACGGCGGTTTCGCACTCGTTTCCCCGCTAACAAAAGGCAAATCCGCCAGTTTTTCCGCCTGCACTATCTCAACTTCAAAGTAAGTTTCTTCGTCATCACTGGCGATCCGTTGTTCGTCGTTCCCCGCCTTCTGCCACAACACACGTCCTCCCCGCTGCCTGGCTGCTGCCGGAGCCACCCAATCGAGGTAGCACCTGGCTCGCATCAAGGCCGCCTCGGGCAAAACGTCGCCACCGGTACCGGCGATATGACACCACTCCTGGATTCTCTGTTCGAGCCCTTTTTGCGTTCCCACAAGCACCAATTTCTCTCTGGACCTGGTTAAGGCTACATATAAGAGCCGTATTTCCTCGGCCAGCGTTTCTCGACGTATCCTGCTTCTCACGGCTAACTTGGCCAGAGTGGGATAAGTCAAAGAACGTTCCCGGTCCACGAACTCCAGCCCGACCCCTAATCTTCTGTGAGCCAACACCTTCCCATTGAGATCGGAGAAATTGAACATCCGTCCCAGGCCAGCTACAAAAACCACGGGAAACTCCAATCCCTTGCTCCGGTGGATGCTCATCACCCGCACTGCATCATCTTTCTCCGAATTGACGGGAGCCGCTCCCATCTCCCCCCCATTCTCCTGCATTCTTTCCACAAATCGCAAAAAGTTAAACAGTCCCCGGAAAACGGTGCTTTCATACCTTCCGGCCCACGTTTCCAAAAGCCGCAGGTTCGCCTGTCTCTGTGCCCCCCCTGGCATGGCCCCGACATAATCATAGTAGCCCGTTTCATCATACAGTTTCCAAAGCAGCTCTCTTACCCCTTTTCTTCTGGCAAGAGTGCGCCAGTCCTCGAGTTTCTCAAAAAACTCCCGGAGCTTCGCCCCCACCGGGCAACCACGGTTGCGGGCCGAGCTCTGAGCCGCTTCGTAAAAACTTCCCCCAGGGGATTCTACCCGGATCCGGGCCAATTCCGCCGCCGTAAACTTTCCTACAGGCGAACGCAGAACGGCTAACAAAGGAATATCCTGACAAGGATTATCGATGATGCTCAGCAATGACAGGATAGTCCTCACTTCAACCGCCTCGAAATATCCGGTATCCGCCTGAACATAAGCCGGGACACCGGCTCTTTGCAGTTCATCAGCAAAAACTTGAGCCACCCCTTTCGTCGTTCGGAGCAGCACCGCTATGTCTTGAAAGGCAAGAGGACGGTAATCCCCTGTCCGGTCCCAGACCTTCACACCGTTTGCACGCATATCGAGTATTTCTGCTGCCACCATCCTGGCCTCAAGTTGAGCCTCCTTAAGAAGGAGGGTTTCTTTCGGTTCCTCCTCCAATGAAAGCCCGTCTTCACTGCCCCCGGGCGGCTCCTCCTCAACGCTTTGCGAGTTCACCCCTTCTCGCGATGAATCAATGATTACCAGCTTTACAGAATGGCTGCCAAGATCTTTACCGTCTTCGGATTCCGGGAATACTGCTCCGGTGACAAGACGAGACTCGTCATCATAATTCATTTCTGCTATCTCTGAAGTCATGATCTGGCGGAAAAGGTAGTTTACAGCTCCGATTATCCCGTCCCGGCTCCGGTAGTTATGCCTCAGATCCACTCTGCGCTCTCCGGCAGCGGCTTCCTTAGGATAGCGGTAATATTTTTCTAAGAAAAGACCGGGTTCTGCCAAACGGAAACGATAAATGCTCTGCTTAACGTCCCCGACCATAAAGACATTGGATTTCGCCGCTTCCTGTCTCGATATCAGGTTGATTATGGCCTCCTGAACCTCGTTTACGTCTTGATACTCGTCCACCAGTATCTCAGTGAATCTGTCTCTCAATTCCAAAGCCACCACCGACGGCACCAGCACACCGTATTCTTCTTCCTTTTTTGATAGAATCTTGAGACAATAGTGCTCGAGATCGCTGAAATCCAGTATCGACCGGCGCTCCTTGACTGAACGGTACATTTCCGCGAACTGGTTCACCAGCCCGACGAGCGATTCGACTACCGGTGCCATGCGGCGTATTTCCTCTGTTCTCTGTTGAGAATTGTTGTTAAACATCTCCTTTTTTATAGAATTCAGCCGTTCTTTTACCCGATCCCGAATCTTTCTTACCCGTTCTTGCAATCCGGAATCGACCCCGTCTTTACTGCGTATCGCCCTTAGTCTCCCCAGAGATATCTGGGCAAAAGCCCTTCCCAGCTCGTCCCACGTCTTTTGGCATTCTGCCAACAAATGTTGCAAAGCGGTCCTGTCCTGTTCCAGGGTAAAAGCGTAATCATCGGGCCCTCCCGGCCTATGACACAGATCCAGAGCCCTTTCTATTTCCCGGATGCAGCCCTTTAGTTCGAGGCTGATGTTCAATTTTAGTTCGTCGCACCATTTGAGGTCGTCAACTGATTGGACCTGGCTACTCCACATACTGACGACCTCGTTGAGCCAGCGTTCCGGCTGGGGCATACTGCGGGAAAAACGGAACAGTTTTAGTATCAGCCCTTTCAAATCTTCGTCGTCTCTTTCTCCTCCGTAGATGTCTACCAGATCGAAAAACCCCTGATCCGTCCCTTTGTACTTTTCCTCTATGAGGGCATCCAGCACTTCCGCCTGTATCATCTGGGCTTCCGCTTCATCGGCCAGGCGGAATCCCGGATCCAATCCAACGATATAGAAATATTCCCGAACAACATCCAGACAAAAGGAATGTATAGTGCCAATATAGGCATCGTTTAAGAGGGCCAGCTGCCGCCGAAGATGTACCGAGTGCGGGTTACGGGTGATCTCGCTTACAAGCTCCGCCCTGATTCTTTCTTTCAATTCCGCGGCAGCCGCGTTGGTATAGGTCACTACCAGCAGCCGGTTGATGGCAGCCGGGTTCTCGTTGTCCTTAAGCAGGCTCATGATGCGTCCGACGAGTACCGCTGTCTTACCGGTTCCGGCAGCGGCAGATACCAATAGGTTCCCCTCCCGCCAATTGATGGCATCGAGCTGCTCATCCGACCAGGGAGTCGCCACCGCTTTCACCCCCGTGTTTCTTCATCAGGTTTGCCCACACGGCAGCATCACTCAGGTCACTCCAGACCCTGTACCAGTCCCCGCAAACAGGGTCGAACCTGCAAACGGCTCTGAATCCGCAGTAATCACATGCCGTACGTTTACCCTTGGCAAACGGGCTTATAGATACTTCCCCGCTAAGTATCCTCTTGCCCCCTTCTCGGGCCAGCCTCCGGAAATGCTCAGTGAGCAAATAGAATTGTTCCCTCGACGCCGTTTTCGAACGAGCGCCAAGGCTCCCGTCCTTCTTAATCCCGACCGGTACGATATAGGAATGACCGTTGAGGTCTCGATGCATGAGAGATATTACAGGCTTTTCACCCAATACCAAGCCTTTCATACGAAAAAGACTTAACAGTCCTTGTTCCGCTTCCTCTGCACTGTCTCTATCCCCTTTGATCAAGGGATTCTTAATCTCAAAATAAAACACCCCTGCGGGTACCGGGTCTTTGCCCCACAGAGCACGCCCGTTCTCAAGCACGATATCCAGGTACGCGATGAGCTGTAAGCTAAGCCCGTAATAAAGCTCGTCCAGCCTGAGTTCTGCGGTCCCCGATTTGTAGTCTATTACCCGCAGGTAAACAACATCCTGCCCCGGCGCGCAATCTATCCGGTCGATCTTGCCTACCAATTTCAGCTTGATCTCCCCGTCATCTAGCAAAAGGGGAGGAATCCCCAGAGATCCTGAAGCCAATTCCACAGCAACCGGTCTGAATTCGCCGCCGGCTATGTGTCTGGCCACAGCCCAGGCCGACATGGCAACGATTTCCTGTAATTTGCCCGCGAGGTACCGTCGCCGCTCGCTCAGGGGCTGCATTTCCGATTCCATTGCCGCCAGAATTTCGGCGACTATCTCCTCCGCTATTTCCTGGCACTCCTCCCTCCCGAGCGCATCCCAGTCGATCCCTTCGCTGCCGACCCTCTCAACAAACCTCTTCAGGGCCTCGTGGAAAAAAGTTCCCATATCAGCAGGTCTGATCTTGGCCGTTTCCCTTTCCCTGGCTCGTAGTCCGTACCGTATAAAATAGGCAAAAGGACAAGAAATAAATTGTTCCAACTGGCTCACGCTGAGGTACAGAGGACAGCCGTAGAGTTTTTCGGCAATCTCGCCAGGAAGCGGGTCCTCCACATTTCGGTAAGAAAGCCCCTCCAGTATCCAGGATAAGTTCTGCGGACCATTTTTTTCAAACCACTGGAAAACGGCGGACCAAACCGGGTCTAATTCTCCGCTTTCCGTCTCCTTTCGCAGCCTTGACGCCAGCAAAGAAAGGGTTTTAGCGGGAACCGTCACGTATTCGATATCCCTGCTCCCCCAGACTGGTTCCACAAAAACGTCTTCGGTCTTGAGACCCGGGAACAACGCCTTGATCCTTTCCACGACCGGACTCGGTGCTAGAGCCCGGCCTTGTTCATCTGCCCGGGAAAAACTCACCCACAGGCCTTCACTCGCCCGCGTCAAACCGGTATATATGAGAAACTGTTCCTCCAACAGCCGGCCGTCTCTTCCCGGAGCAAGCTCCACACCGAGCAACTGCAACCGAGAACGTTCCTCATCACCCAAGATGCCGTCCCGGGGGGGAATCTGGGGCAGGATTCCATCATTGGCACCCATAAGAAAAACGGCCCTGACCTCCGGCGGACGTGAACGCTCTAGGGACCCCACGAATACCTGGTCCAGCCCCGGGGGTATGAGCCCCAGAGTCAGTCCTTCAAGCCCCGCCTCCAAAATTCTAAGGTACTCCTCTAAAGACAGAGGATGGTCTTCAAGAGCTTGTACCATCTCGTCTAAAAGAGCCAGGAACTGATTGTACACTTCTGCATGCTCTGCCGCTTCCTCCAAGTTGCCCTCAGCTTGGGCCGCCTTGCTCCAGTTTTCCAATCGTTCTTTAACCCCCAGCTCCTCCAAAAGACCATACAAGGCCCTGGTCACCTTACCCACAGTGGACCTGTGTTTCACCTGCTCTTCGAAGCGGATCAGCTCTGCTACAGCTCTCTTTCGAACGCGATTTATCCTGTCAAAATCGGTCTTCTCCTCTCCTTCGTCTTCTTTCATCAAATAGCGCCGTCTGAAGCTCCAAGGCTGCGGGTCGGCCCAGCGATCGCCCTGTATTCCATGGGCCAATACATAGTTTTCCAGCTCATCAACCTCTTCCCGGCTCACCGGTGAAAGGTCTGTTTTTAAGAAGCGAAAAACGGACTCATATCCCCACCCGGACAGAATCACATCCAGGGCCGAACGAACCAGCTCGGTCAGGGGGTGTCCCGTAACCGGTCTTCGCGCATCTATAAAACACGGGATGCGATAAACCCGAAAAACTCGGGATATAGCATCTCGGTACAAAGACAAGTCCCGAACTAACACCGCAATTTCCCGGAAACGATACCCCTCGTCCCGGCACAACCTCAGTATCTCCCGCGCAACAGCTTCAACTTCCGCCCGTCGATCCTGTGCAGCTACCAGTTTTATACTGTTGGCCTCTTCAGAATAAACAGCTCCCGGCCAATTCGGCCACTCGCGCTCCAGATGGGACAAATCTCGGTTTCTTCCAAATCTCGGAATACCCTTCCCCCCCAAGATCACAGGAGGCTCAACATCGACTCCCGCCCTTCGCGACGTCTCAAGAAGCCGGTTGTATGTATCGTAGGTGCAGAAAAACACCTCTTCCGGTCCCAGGTTTCTTCCCAAGACTTCCGGGTCCAGACACAGTAAGACATTTACCCGCTCTGCGGCTCTTAACAACGATTCCAAGACCCCGTATTCCTGCGGAGTAAACCCTTTGAATCCGTCTACCCATACTTCGCTCTCAACGCATGTCGGTGATTCCCCAAGGCGTTCAGCACACAGCCTGAGGTAATCATCAGGATCGAGGAACTTTCCCTTAATCGCTTCCTCAAACCCCCGGTATATCAGAACAATGTCCTCTAACTTGTCCCTCGCCGCCGACTCTTCTTGCCACAAGGCCAACGCCTCTTCCAAAACCTCGGGCCCAACCCGGTAATTCTTGAGCTCGCTTATGGCCTGCAGCAAACGGTCATAAAACCCCGGCTGTCTCGCTACCCTGGCAAAAGCCTTCAGTTGGTGACGGTTCTCCTCGAGAAGGCGGCACACCAGCATCCTCTTCCCGTTATCCCCGAGAAACGGTAGCCGTGCGCCTCCCGTTTCCTGAAAAACCCGCCAGGCCAACCTCCGGAAACTGTAAACCTGAGCCCGGAATGAACCTTCGATCCCGCCCGTTCCCGTCAGCCTCTGCTCCATCTGGAAGGTGCTTTGCTCGGGAACCAAAAGGATGATACCGGGCCCTAACGGGCGCTCTCTCAGTTCGTTTCTCACTTCTTGTAAGCAATAGGCCGTTTTCCCCGCTCCTGCCCGGCCCAGAATAAAGCGAAGACCCATGCTGACGTTCCTCTCCCTATTTGCGGTTGGCACAGAAAAACCTTGTACACTCACATTTATTTTACGACAGTGCTGTTGCCCTGGCAAAAGAAAAAAGAACAAACATTCGCCTGTTCCTCTTTCCCTTCTTGTATTATTGTCAATTTCTGCAAAGACCCTCCGGGTTGCTCTTTTTACACTGCCCTCGAAGCTTGCTGACGGCGGCGGTTTACCGCTTTTTCGTAGAGCTGGATGTATTTTGATGCCGACCCAGTCCAGGAAAAGTCCATTTTCATGACCCGCCGCACCAGGTTCATCCATGCCGTTTGATGATTGCGGTAGAGAGCAACTGCTCTGTTAACAGCCCCAAGCAGAGCTTCCGCAGAATAGGCAGTAAACGTAAACCCGTTGCCTTCACCGCTTGTGGGGTCGTAGTCCCGGATGGTATCGCTCAATCCTCCGGTGGCCCTTACGATGGGAATAGTGCCGTATGCCAAGCTTATCAGTTGGCCCAGACCGCATGGTTCAAACCGAGAAGGCATCAGGAACATATCGGCGCCTGCGTATATCTTCTGGGCCAGAACCGGGTCAAAGCCGAGATTGACCGACATCCGGCCGGTATGACGCAGCTGAAGGTCGGCGAATGTTTTTTCCAAGTGGTCCTCACCTGTCCCGAGCAGGACGAATTGAAGTCCCTCTGCCATTATCGGTTCTACCGCTTGGGCTACCAGGTCTAACCCCTTTTGACCGGCCAACCTGCTTACCATCCCCAAAAGCGGTTGATCAGAGACCTCCAAACCCAATTCTTTTTGCAGCCCTGCCTTGTTGAGCTTTTTCTTTTCCAGCGAGTTATGGTCGTAGTTTTCATAGATCCTTTTGTCGGTGGCCGGGTTAAACTCCTCGTAATCTATCCCGTTAATAATTCCATGGAGGTCTAAAGCCCTCTTACGCAGGAGGCCATCCAGCCCTTCGCCTCGTTCCGGAGTCTGTATTTCCACAGCGTAGGTCGGGCTCACCGTACTTAAGACGTCAGCATACAAGAGACCGGCTTTCATGAAGTTGACTTCTCCGTAAAATTCCAGTTCATCTGGGGTAAAAAACTCATCCCCTAATCCTAAAGTTTTCAGTATTCCCCGGGGGAATCTCCCCTGGTACTGGAGATTGTGAACCGTATAAACTGTAGCGATGTTGTCGAAAAAAGGCTCGCCGGAAAACCGCGTCTTTAAAAGCAGGGGAAGCAAAGCGGTGTGCCAGTCATTACAGTGAATCACTTGAGGATGGAAGTCTAGGTAGGGAAGCATGGCAAGAACGCTCCTGCAAAAGAAGTTGAATCTCTCGCCTTCATCCGGGTAGCCGTAAATGTGTTCCCGATAAAAATAGCGGTAGTTTACTACAAGATACACCGGCACCTCAGCGTCCCCGGAAAGCAGCGTGGTCTGCCTGATAACAGCCGTTTCCAGGTGTCCGTCCATGGCGACGGGCAGATCCGTAACATATAGTCCCTCGGAAACTTGCTTGTAACCGGGAATTACTACCCTCACGTCGTGTCCTTTACGGCGCAAAGCTTTGGGCAAGGATGCAATAACATCGCCCAGTCCTCCCGTTTTCGCAAATGGGGCCATCTCAGCAGCAACCATCAGTATCCTCATCTACTCGCCTTCTTTCTCGGGCCACGAGGTATCCTTTCGGAAAAACCCAGGGCCCCGCAGTTTCTCCCGGTAACCCAAGCCCCGTTATCATGCACCGACGTTTTACGGCATCAAATTCATAGGCGGATGCGGCCCTGCCTTTCTACGGTCATGACTGTCTGCGTGCATCTTTTGCTACATCCTCAGAACAGATCTCCCTTATCCTCTGTTCACAAAAATCGGTCAAGGCCTGGGCCATTTCGTAAGAGAATGCTTCAGAGTAAATACGGCATACTGGCCTCTCCTCATCTGGAAGCACTAGTATCCATCCTTCGGGATTTTCAAAGCGTACCCCCTCCAGATTGTCGAGGCTTGACCCTAGTCCGTGTTCTTCAGCCAACTTCCTGATTACGCGCCCCTTATGTT
The DNA here is from genome assembly GCA_964405385.1 of uncultured Syntrophothermus sp. Taxonomy (GTDB): domain Bacteria; phylum Bacillota; class Syntrophomonadia; order Syntrophomonadales; family Syntrophothermaceae; genus Syntrophothermus. Next base: position 16,754 of record CAYONS010000005.1, on the reverse strand, counting down.
CCCAAGCCACCTTGGTCTCCCGTTTATGATAGTTGGCAGGTGGCAGTTCCTCTATTGCTTCTTCTAATTCTCGATCTTGCTCCGCCAGGTATTCCAGTATCTTCAAAGCAGCATAAAGACCGTCAGAGTATAGAAAGAACTGTTCAACCTCTCCTCCGGTCACCATGGCTTCCATGAGGCTGCCGGGACTGGATTTGGTCCGTATCACCTTACGTCCCAGAGCGGTCAGAGAAATCTCCACGGTCCGCGGCAGGTGAAGGGGAATGTAAATGATTTGGAAACGCGAGTTGAAAACGCTGGCCAAAAAAGCAACATATTCCTCGTCCTTGACAACTCGTCCCCTTGAATCCACTATAGCCAGCTTCTGTCCTCCATCGTAAAGGTATAAGCCTATTCCAAATCCCCTTTCCCTCAACCTCCGGCTTAATTCGTCCAAAGCGGCCGTCATCTCAAGCCCACCTGCAGCTCTGTTCATTTTTCCGCTTCTCCCATCAATTCGCTCCACATAACAACCTGCGCGGTCAAGAAGTCCGGCCATGGTGTCAGACAAAAAAGCGTCCTCGGCCGCAAGAGTAATAAAGAACCGCCGTTTTCCTATGCGACTTGCGTCGATCCTTGCCGCAAGAGCACGGACGTAATCAGAGGGAACAGAGGGAAGGATGGTCTTTTCTTTGATTTTGTCGGGCAGAACCTGTCTAAACTCCTCACGGTTCCAGATGTTTTCGACCTTGCGCTCTTCCCGTTTCGGCAGGTCAGCGCCGTCCCCATTCACTACCAGGAGATTAGCTCTCTTGCCGTCGGATATGAAGCCCCTGCAGAACACCCCTCCGGCCGCCTGAGAGCTACGAACTGCGTATCTGAAAGCCGGAACGACACAGGTACCGCAATCCATAACCTCAATTCCCGTAGCCAAAAGACCGCTGGTCACGGCATCTTTCAGTATCCGGCTCGCAGGGAATGAATCGCTTCCCACTACTACCCTGGCACCAGCCGTGAAATAGGTACCTAAAGCCCTGCCAATGCGAGCTGTGTTTTCCGGAGTCAGTTCGTGGTTTATCTGGCCTTTGATGCCCCCTATCCCGAAAAGGTTGCGCGAAAGCCGCTCTCCCCATACCACGCTTTCCAGAACGCTCCGCCCTTCTTCAATACGCTTGTAAGGCCAGACTTTCACTCCTGGTTTAACCGTAGCCTGGGCCCCAATCCTCGAGTGATCCCCAATGACTGCTCCTTCAAATATCTGCGCCTTGGTCTGCACGGTTACTCCCCGTCCCAGAACTGCGCCTCTTACCTCGGTTCGCGGCTCCAAATAACACGCCTTACCGATTACCGCTCGCTTCACAGAGGCTCCCTTATCTACCAGACATCCTTCGCCTAAGACAGCATAAGGTCCCAAAAAAGCGCCCGGTCTTATCTCTGACCCCGGGCCTATGTAGGCCGGTCCCTGAATTACTGCTTCTGGAGATACGAAAGCCCCTCTCCCTACCCACAAGTCCCCCTCACGTCGGCCGTCGATATCCATCTTGACTTTTCCGTCGAGGATGTCGAGGTGCACCTGATAATACATCTCACAGCTGCCGATGTCGCACCAATAACCGTCAAGCACGCATCCGAATACCCTACCCTTTCCTTCAAGCAATTTGGGAAAAAGATCACGGGAAAAATCGAAAACTTCGTTCTCTGGGATAAGATCGAGGATCTCTGGCTCCAGAATGTAGATCCCCGTGTTGACTGTGTCACTAAATACCTCGCCCCAGGAGGGTTTTTCTAGAAACCGTACCACCGCCCCCGAACGCTCAAGCAGAACCAGTCCATACTCCAACGGGGACTCAACGCGGGTCAAAACCAGGGTAGCCAACGCTTCTTTTTGCCGGTGAAATTCCACAGCATTTTGAAGGGCAAAATCGGTTAATGCATCGCCGCTAACCACTATGAAGGTCTCATCCAAAAAGTTCTGGGCGTTCTTGACGCTGCCGGCTGTGCCGAGCGGGGTTTCTTCTTCATAGTAATGGAGATTGACTCCCCATTCCTTTCCTTCGCCAAAGTATCTCTTGATGTGTTCGGGCAAATATTGGAGCGTAACCGCGATTTCAGTAATACCCATGCCGGCCAGGAGCCGCAGCGTGTATTCCATAACCGGTTTGTCCATCACCGGAACCATCGGTTTAGGCAGGTTACAGGTTAAGGGGCGCAAGCGGGTGCCTTCTCCCCCGGCCATGACCACCGCCTTCATCCCTCATGCCTCCTCATCATCTGATCAAGGGTAATCGCTACAGGACAAGTCGGTTGGCACCAGTTATCCTTACCCAGTAATATGCTCGCCGGCCGGGGAAATAATACAGAATGCTGGCAGGAAACAGTACCCCAATACCGTGTCGCACCAATCACGTTTCATAACGGTCTTCGGTCTTCACATGGGAAACACAATTACGCCCTTTCCTTTTCGAGAGATAAAGCCCCTCGTCGGCAGCCTTAATCAGAGAAGTGGCGTTTTCGCCGTCCAGCGGGTATGCAGCCAGTCCCATGGAAAGGGTGATAGGAGGTCCGGTCCGGTCGCTTTCAACTCGCCTCCTTATACGTTCAGCTACTAACCGGGCATCACTGAGCGGTGTTCGCGGAAAAACCACTACGAACTCATCTCCTCCGTAACGTCCGAAGATATCGCCCTCCCGGATAGAAGATTTGACTATCCGGGCCAGCCTCTTTAAAGCCATATCTCCCGCTACGTGGCCGAGTTCGTCGTTCAGTTGTTTGAAATTATCGATGTCGAACATGAGCAGGCAAAATACATCCTTATCTCTGGCTACCAACAGCGAATCTATCTCCTGCAACAAGGCCCTTTTGTTCAGAGCCCCGGTTAAAGCATCGGTCGAAGCTCTATCAGCGAGCTTCTTCCTGGCCCTCTCCACATCCAGCATCCTTAGTTTCACCTCTCTCCCCACTGCCCTTTCAAAGTCCTCTAATATGGCGCTCGCCCTTTCGACCTCAGCCAGCATTATTTTACGAGCTTCCCGGTGTATCAGGAAAAGAACCCATATAAAGGCCAGAGTTTTCAGCACAATTGGTAGAAATAGCCTATTCCCCGACAAAAAAAGCCAGCTCGGATAGCTGGCCGCAAAAAGAACCGTCGGATATCCCCAGTCAGGCCATTTCCTGGTTCGCGCCAACTGAATGGCAACCAAGAGTGCTAGAAACATGCAGGGCCCCCACAGAATAAGATCGTTTTTAGCTGTCCAAAATATTTTTTGCGAAAAAACCGCAGACCAGGCCCAGCTCAATAAGCCCGAAACCCCTAAAACCCCTGCTATTAATGCGAAGGAGTACCTCAACTTACTGCCCATTAAGCCCAATACTGTAACAGCGACGATTCCGGAAGCCTCTGCGAACATACACCCCCAGGCAGTGCTCGCCTCCTTACCGGTAACCACAACCCACAAGGCTATCACAAAAGGGACGACGAACCCTGTTCCCACCTTCTTCCATCGCGAATTTTCAGGCGTGACAAAGATGGCGTGACTCCCTATGAGCAGAGACAAACATATCAACGCCAGCCCGTATACTCGCGTTAGAATTTCCATTTGTCCCATAAGACACGTCAGCTCCTCGCACAAGACTGTGTAACCGATTTTAGGAAAACAATTCAGGAAATTTGTAAAGCAATCCCTGTCATGATACTATTATAGAAAAGCAAGAGGTTAAAGACAGCAAGCAATTCATAAATTCCTCCATTGCACTTGCTGATCCCAAGAGTTACAGCCAATCTATTTGATTTTTGCAACTCCGGCTAGTACCTGCTTTTTGCGCAATCCCGGCTGTAATCAACCCTTTGGCTTTCCCGTCTACTTCAAGAGGAGGTTATTGCATTGAATATTACCTTAATCGAACCCAGCCCGCCGGGCAAGCACGTGTTCAGCACGGTCAAGATGCCCCGTTTGGGACTCCCTGTTCTGGGAACCATTCTTCGTCAACAGGGACATGATGTAAAGTTGGTCTACGGCACTTACCGCAAAATCAAGGTTTCTGATTTGGCCGGTGCCCAGATGGTAGGGATTTCCGCCACCACCTCCACCGCCCCCTTTGCTTACCGGTTAGCAGATTTCGCCCGTACTCAAGGCATTACCGTAGTTATGGGTGGCCCCCACGTCAGCTTCATGCCGGAAGAAGCCCTGAGCCACTGCGACTACGTGGTCAGAAAAGAAGGCGATTATACCTTTCCCGCATTAGTACGATGCTTGGAGCAAGGGAGGGTCCCTTTCGATATTCCGGGCATAAGTTTTATTCACAACGGCGATATCGTACACAATCCCAATCCGGATCCAGTTGATATAGCGTCTCTGCCTTTCCCTCCTATATCTATTTTCGGACAAAATAGACTTTCCACTTACCCCGTTTTGACGTCACGCGGATGCCCCTATGATTGCACTTTTTGCAGCGTGACCCCTATGTTTGGGCACAAAGTACGGTGCCGCTGTATAGAATCCATCATCGAAGAACTCAAACAATACAAGGGCAAACAAATCTTCTTCGTCGACGATAATTTCACGGCACGTCCCAACCGCGCCAAAGCGTTAATGCGAGCGATGATCCAGAATGACGCCAGGCCGCGTCGCTGGTTTGCCCAGGTACGTGCTGAAAGCGCACGAGATGACGAACTTCTGGATTTGATGAGGAAAAGCGGATGCGGGTATGTCTACGTGGGCATGGAATCCATCAATCCGAAAACGTTGACAAGTTATAACAAACGCCAGGAAGTGTCCGACATCGAATATTGCATCAAGCGTTTTCACGAATACGGCATAATGGTTCACGGTATGTTCGTATTTGGCAGTGATGATGACACGGTCGAAACCATTGAAGAAACTGTTGCCTTCGCCCTTAGAAACCGTATAGACACGGTTCAGTTCATGATACTGACCCCTCTTCCCGGAACGCGGACCTTTGCCGAACTAGAGTCCGCCGGGCGCATTTTTAGTCACGACTGGAGCCTGTACGACGCCCATCACACGGTGTTTACCCCTGGGGGCATGTCGGCCCGTTCGCTCCAGGTCAAAACCGAAGAGGCTTTTATGCGTTTCTACTCCCTTAACCACCTTTTCACCAACCTCCCCGTATCGGGGTGGCGTTCCGTAGCTTTTCGGGCCGTCGGTTACTGGTTGGTCAGAAAATGGCTCAGGGAGAACAGGTATTATGCTGCAAACCTACTGCGTTACCCGGACCTCGGTCAACCGGCTCAAGCCTCGACCTCTCAACCGGTCTTTAAAGTCATAAAACACCGTCTGATGAATATAGAGTTGTTCATGGACGGGGTCCAAGCTCTGGCTAGGATGACGGGAAAAGTTAACGAAACGGCGGCTAGCAAAGCCGTAAAATCTTTCACCGCAGCCCTGCACCAAGCCTGTTGCCGGGTGGTAGTAGATGCTCGCGAAGCGACCTTCGCGTCGGACAGCAGCTTGATCCGCTTTATAAGAAACCTCAATGATAGGGTAGGCGCGGCACGCCATGTGGTAGTACAGCTTCCCGTTTCAGCAGAACGGCTATTCCATCTCATGCTGCGTTACGACGTCGAGATACCTGGCTACATCATCATACCCTCTAAAGCCTGAAAATTGTGGCGCTATCGCTTCAGGTCTCCCTATCCGTTATTGAAGATTCGGCTCCACCTGTGTGTCCTGTTGTTGGCCGGCTTGGCAACTATACTTGGGGTAGGAAAAAGCCACCTGTAGCCGCTACCACTCAAAAAGCCGCAGGTTTTGCTCTCTTTCAAAACCTCCTCGTACACAGCTATGGTATTGGCGGAAATTATCTTCCAATCATACTGTGCATATACTTTGTTCATGGCATTTTGCGCCAGCCTTTGAGCCAGGTTGGGGTTACTCAGTATTTCTATAACCCTGTCAGCAAGCGAATTGGCAGAGCCGGTTATAGCCCACAACCCGTCTTCGTTGTTGCTTACTATTTCCGCCAGCCCCCCGCTGTCAGAAACCACAACCGGGGTCCCGGCGGCCATGGCTTCTAGGGCAACTATACCAAAAGGCTCATACAGACTGGGAAAAACGGCAACGTCAGCCACCTGGTACAAACAATCCCGGTCTTCCTCGCTGACGTAGCCAGCAAACAAGACCTTGTCCCCTAAAGCCAAATCGTTTGCTTTCTGCCGCAGGAAATCTTGAAATGGACCGGTTCCCGCGATCACAAACTTGGCCTCAGGACAATAGGTAAGAATCTTGGGGACTGCCTCCAGGAGCACCTGTACCCCTTTTTCCGGCACCAACCTGCCTACAAAGAACACTATTCTTTCATAGGGGAGTGCCCACCTGTCTTTAAACCCGGGCGGTACCTCTTTTTGCCGCAGTTTTTCCGGATAGACTCCATTCGGTATCAGGCGAATCTTATCGGAAGGCAGGCTGAAAACCCTCCTTACTTCATCGACCATATAACTGGAACAGCATATAACTCGCCATGCTTCGTAGGTCAGCCACCACTCGATATCACCTATGCTCCTCTGCAACTGGTTATGAAGCCCGTTGTTCCGCCCGTACTCAGTAGCGTGTACCGTTGCCACCATAGGTATCCTGTAACCGTGTTTCAAGGCCCTTGCAGCGTACGCCACCAGCCAGTCATGAGCATGTATTATATCCACCGGCCCTTCGTGGTTCACGTAGTTTATGGCTCTTTCCAGCATAGCCACATTTAATTGCAGCGACCAACCTAAAATATCGCCTGTGGGTAAGTCGTAGGGGCGAACCCGTAGTACATCTACACCGTCAACCCTCTCCCTTTCTGTCAATGCCGCATCACCACAGGTCACTACTGTTACGTCCACTCCTTGTCGAGCCATGGACGTTGACAGATCGTATACGTGCATTGCCAGTCCCCCGATTACTCTTGGCGGAAATTCCCACGAAAGCATCATCACCCGCAAAACAAGACTCCCTCCTAGTTATCTTCTTCAGCCAGCAGACTCGCTCTTGCTCTAAGAGCGCCTTTTTTAATATGTTCTAGTTCTCTTTTGAACATACGACTCCCTAAAATAAAAAAGTCCCGGGCAGCTTTGCCCGGGACCAATTGTTGCAAAATCTTACGGCCTCTTGCCGGAATGAATGGTATAACTCCAATTCCTGCCGCAATTGTTATCCCAGTTATTGGCACTGTCTCTAAAGCAGAAATTCAGCCGGTCACTTGAGTTTACTTTGATACTGGCCTCAAAACCCTCCGACGTTCGATGCATCATCAAATCGGTGACTTCGTTCCAGTTATTGGCCGGTCCGTATCCGTAATGAAGATAAACGGCATCCGCCCCGCTTGTTGCTAAGAGGCCGTTATACTTGATATTGACCTCAGAACCGGCAGTAATCGGAACCGGGTGAGCCGTTACCCCGCCCTCGATCTCCGCCCTAGCCATGCCATGGCCTCCTTCTAACTTCAGACACTCCAGTTCAAGCCGTTGTTATTATCCCAGTTGTTGGCAGAGTCTTTGAAGCAGAAGTTGATACGGTCAGGTTTTTCTACCCTCAAGGTAGCTTCAAACCCGTGTTCCGTCCGCACCATTTCCTGGTCGCGGATGCTGGACCAGTGGGTAGACGGACCGTAACCCATGTGCAAGAAGACCCTATCCGCTCCGCTTTGAGCCAGTAGCCCGTTATAGATTATTCTCAGGTTTTCTCCGGTATTGACCGGGTACGGGCTGGCAACGACTCCACCTTGCATTCTGATTTCGCTGGGCAATTTCATCGCCTCCTTTAGTCTGAATTCAAACTTATTTTTTGTGATTTTCGATGTTTTATGAGCAAATAAAAAACCCTGGCCTAGCCAGGTGTGATCAATATGCCAATTTTTATTTAATTTATCTAGTTTATCCAAAAATTCCTGCCTAAAGATTGCGAATCAGCGCATCTCCAAATTCGGAGCATTTTACTTCGGTAGCTCCTTCCATAAGCCGGGCAAAGTCGTAGGTAACCACCTTGCTGGCAAAAGTGCTTTCCATTGCCTTAATTATCAAGTCTGCAGCTTCATGCCATCCAAGATGCCGCAGCATCATCTCCCCCGATAACAGAACCGATGAAGGGTTCACTTTATCCAGCCCGGCATACTTGGGGGCTGTACCGTGCGTTGCTTCAAAGACCGCGTGCCCGGTCTCGTAGTTGATGTTCGCTCCCGGAGCGATTCCAATCCCTCCGACCTGGGCAGCCAGAGCATCAGAAATGTAGTCGCCGTTCAGGTTCATGGTGGCTATGACATCGAATTCCCGGGGACGGGTGAGTATCTGCTGCAAAAAGATATCAGCGATTACGTCCTTCACTATCAACTTGCCTTCTGCCTCAGCTCTGGCCTGGGCCTCATTAGCCGCTTTCTCTCCCTCGCGCTCCTTGATCTCATCGTATTGATTCCAGGTAAACACATACTGACCGAATTCTTGCTCTGCTACTTCGTATCCCCAATTCCTGAAGGCTCCTTCTGTAAACTTCATTATGTTGCCTTTATGTACCAGAGTCACGCTCTTGCGGCCCTCGTTCAACGCGTATCTTATCGCTGCCCGCACCAGTCTCTTGCTTCCCTCTTCAGAAATAGGCTTTATCCCAATGGCCGATGTTTCAGGAAAACGTATTTTCTTTACTCCCATTTCCTGTTCCAAGAACCTTATAACCTTTTTCACCTCTTCTGAACCTTTGGGCCACTCGATACCGGCATAGATGTCCTCCGTGTTCTCCCTGAAAATCACCATATCTGTGTCCTCAGGCCTTTTCACGGGAGAAGGAACGCCTTTAAAATATCGAACCGGCCTTACGCAGGCGTAGAGATCCAGTTCTTGCCTCAGGGCCACGTTGAGAGACCTTATGCCTCCGCCAATCGGAGTTGTCAGTGGTCCTTTTATAGCTACGATATATTCCCTTATAGCGTCTATCGTCTCCTGAGGAAGCCATTCTCCCGTAAGATTAAAAGCCTTTTCTCCGGCGAGAACCTCTTTCCATACTATTTTTCTGGTCCCCTCGTACGCCTTTTCTACTGCAGCATCTAGAACCCGGGATGCTGCTGCCCATATGTCCGGCCCGGTGCCGTCACCTATAATAAAGGGGATAATAGGATTATCAGGTACCTCAAGAACACCGTTGACCATTCTGATTTTCTCACCCTGCATAGACATCTCCTACCTGTCCCACCTTTCCTAGAGAAACTCGTGCCGAGGCCATTCAGTTGGGGCGCAAAGCGTTTATAAGCCCCTCATGCCTGATAGTCGGCCAACCTTTAATCGAGATTAAATGTGCCGTACTTCTTGAAATGCTCCACCAGCCCGCCGTCTGCAAGCATTCTGATCATGACTTTGGGCATGGGTTTCACAGGTATCTCGGTGCCTTGGGTTAGATTGCGTACCACGCCTTTTTCCAAGTCTACCTCCAGCTCGTCCCCTTCGTTTATTCTATCGGTGTCGCACTCAATCAGAGGCAACCCGGTGTTGATGCAGTTGCGGTAAAAAATCCGGGCAAAAGACTTCGCCAAGACGGCACTGATCCCCGCATAAATGATGGCCCACGGAGCCTGTTCCCTTGAAGAGCCGCATCCGAAGTTCTTTCCCGCCACGATCATGTCGCCTTTTTGTATCTTGGCGTAAAAATTCGGATCTAAATCTTCCATCACATGCTTGGCTAGTTCGCTCATATCCAGGGTTTTGAATTTATAGCGCCCCGAAATTATATAATCGGTGTTAACATCGTCACCGAACTTGTGTGCCCTGCCTCTCAGTTCCACGTCCCCATGCCTCCTATTTCAAGAATTCCCTGGGATCGGTAATAGTGCCGGTAATCGCAGATGCCGCAACCGTTGCCGGTGACCCAAGGTATATGAAGGCCCTGTTGTTGCCCATACGGCCTTTGAAATTGCGGTTGGCAGTGGATATAACGTTCTCTCCGTCAGACGGAATACCATTGTGAGTACCGACACAGGGTCCGCAGCCGGGAGTAACTATTGCAGCCCCGGCTTCGATCAAGGTCTGCAAGACCCCTTCCCGTATGGCATCGAGCATCACCCGCCGGGAGGCAGGGGCTACAATCAGCCTGAAGTCAGGGTGCACCCTCCTGCCTTTCAGTATGCCGGCAGCTATCCTCAAATCCTCCAATCTCCCGTTGGTGCACGTGCCTATGACTCCCTGTTGCACCGGAGTGCCGGCTACCTCGCTCACCGGAACAACATTGTCAACGGTGTGTGGTTTGGCGATCTGGGGTTCGAGACTCGACACGTCATACTCTCTTATCTCGGCGTATACGGCGTCAGGATCCGCCTTGACCGGTTGGAAAGGCCTGTCGGTATGTCTTTTGACCCATTCCACCGTCTTCTCGTCCGCCTCCATCAACCCCACCTTGGCCCCCATTTCTATAGCCATGTTGCTGATGGTAAAACGGGCCTCCACCGACAAAGCCTCGATCGCTTCCCCCGTGTACTCCGCTGCCATGTAGGTAGCCCCATCCGCAGTTACGTCACCGATTAGGTAGAGAATGAGGTCTTTGGCGTACACGCCTTTGGGCAGCCGGCCGTTGACGACGAATTTTATCGTTTCCGGAACCTTGAACCACAATTTGCCGGAAATTATCCCCGCTGCGAGATCCGTGGAGCCCACCCCCGTAGCGAAAGCATTTATGGCCCCGTAAGTGCAGGTGTGAGAGTCCGCACCTATTACCAGGCTCCCTGGCACCACGTGGCCTTTTTCGGGAAGCAGTTGGTGACATACCCCTTCGCCGATATCATAGAGGATGATGCCGTGCCTGCGTGCGAATTCCCGCATTTTGGCATGAAGACGCGAAACCCCTTCCAAAGGGCTGGGAGCACTGTGGTCGATAACCATAGCGACCCGATCCGGGTCAAACGGCCTTGTTCCTTGCATCTCCTCGAAAGCCTGAATAGCCAGGGGCGAAGTGCCGTCCTGCCCCATGACAAAGTCCAGATCCGCCACTACGATTTCGTTAGCCCTGGCGTCCTGCCCGCTCTTGGCCGACAGTATCTTTTCCGCTATAGTCTTACCCAACGTTCCTCCCTCTTTCTTTCAAGTAATCTTCGTAGAGACACACCAGCTCTTTGTCGAAAAGCGAGCGTTTTAAGTCAACAGCAGCCGCTCTTACCTTTTCCAACAGGCCTTCAGCCTCCTCTTCGGACAACTCAATGCCGTACTCTCTGAATTTGGCCCTGAGAGCCGCTGTGCCTGAATGCTTTCCTATGACTATCTGCCTTTCGAGCCCGACTTCTTCCGGTCTGAACACCTCGTAAGTAAGGGGGTTTTTGAGTACGCCGTCGCCGTGAATCCCCGATTCGTGAGCAAATATGTTGGATCCTACGATGGGTTTACTGGGCGGCAGTTTCCTTCCCGCTGCCTGCGCTACATACAGGGCCAATTCCCTGAATTTTTCGGTCTTGAAGTTCAAGTCTACGTTCATGAGGTACTTCAAGGCCATGACCACTTCCTGAAGACAAGCATTTCCGGCTCTTTCTCCCAGACCGTTAACCGTAACCCCTACGTAGTTCGCCCCGGCATATACCCCGGCCAAGGCATTGGCCGTTGCCAACCCAAAATCATTGTGGGTGTGCATTTCGATATCCATGTCGATGGCATCCCGCAAGGTCTTTATTTTGCGGAAAGTGCTCAAAGGATCGAGAATCCCTACCGTGTCGCAATAACGCAGCCTGTTGGCTCCGCAGTGCTTGGCGGTAAGGGCAAACTCTATAAGAAACTCCATATCGGTACGCGAGGCATCCTCAGCGTTCACCGAAACATACAGCCCGTGGTCTTTGGCAAACGATACCGCGTCGGACATTCTGCGCAAAACATCTTCCCGCGTCGTCCTGAGTTTATGCTCTATATGAATATCGGAAGTGGAAATGGAGATGGCGACCGCGTCCACGCCACAATCCAGAGAATGCTTTAAATCCGATATAGCAGCCCGGTTCCAGGCCATTATGCTGGCCCTCAACCCCAAAGCCGCTATCTGTTTGACACATTCCTTTTCATGCCCTCCCATCACCGGTATACCGGCCTCGATCTGATCTACCCCTATCTCATCGAGATACTTGGCTATACGGATCTTTTCCTGATTGGCAAAAACAACCCCGGCAGTCTGTTCTCCGTCCCGCAGCGTTGTATCGACAATGTAAATCTTTGCCCCTTCAGCCAAGAACCAGTCTTTGGTAAGCGAACTCTTCGTCAAACACTTCACTCCTTTCCCGGGTATTACTCAACAATAAAGCACGCACGGATGTTCGACATCAACCTCAAGAACCGCCCTCCTGGCCCAGCATTCTCCTGAGGATTTCGTTGACCATCTTGGGGTTGGCCTGTCCGCGGGTGGCTTTCATTACTTGTCCCACAAAAAAAGCAAATGCCTTTTCCTTGCCCCTGCGGTAATCCTCTACTACCCTCGGATTCTCCGCTATGATACGGGCTACCACCGGCTCCAAAGCAGATTCGTCGGATATCTGCACCATTCCTTTTTCTTCCACCACGGTCTCGGGCGACTTTCCGGTAAAAAACATCTCTTCGAACACGGTTTTAGCCATCTTACCGCTTATTCTGCCTGAATCAATCATCTTCAACATTTCCGCCAAATGAACCGGTTTAATCTTGGCCTCTCTCAGTTCCAGGTTGTGTTGGTTCAAATGACGGCTCAATTCCACCATTATCCAATTCGAAACCACCTTCGGGTCGTGATAATACTGCATACACTCATCAAAAAAATCGAGGCTTTCCTTGGTCATGGTGAGCACACCGGCATCGTATTCGGGAAGGCCGTACTCGGTCACCAGCCTCCGCCTCGCAGCATCGGGCAATTCCGGTAAATGCGAACGTATCTCCTCAACCCATTGCCTGTCAATCACGATAGGGACCAAGTCAGGATCCGGAAAGTAGCGGTAATCCTGAGCCTCTTCTTTCGAACGCATAGAAAGCGTCACTTGCCTCGATTCGTCCCACGTCCGCGTTTCCTGAACAATAGACTCCCCGTCCTCCAAAAGATCTATCTGCCGGTTTATTTCATATTCAAGAGCTCTTTCCAGAGACTTAAAGGAATTAAGGTTCTTTATCTCGGTCTTAGTTCCCAGGCCCTCCTGTCCCCGTAGCCGCACGGAAACATTGGCATCGCACCGAAGCGACCCTTCTTCCATGCGGCAATCCGACACCCCGAGAAAAAGAAGAATAGACCGCAATTTCTCCATATACATTCTTGCTTCCTGAGGGCTCCTCATGTCTGGCTCCGAAACGATTTCCAGAAGCGGGACCCCAGAACGGTTTAGGTCTACCAGGGAATAAGGAGTAGTGGTTATGGTCCCTTGGTGAAGCAGCTTCCCTGCATCTTCCTCCATGTGAACCCTTGTGATTCCTATTCTCTTGGTCCTTCCCTCAATTTCGATCTCAATATAACCGTTGCGGCATATGGGCAAATCGTACTGTGATATCTGGTAGGCTTTAGGCAAGTCGGGATAAAAATAATTCTTACGGTCAAACTTGCTAAAGCTCGCGATCTCGCAATTCAAAGCCAAACCGGTTTTTATGGCATACTCTACGACCTTCCGGTTGAGAACCGGTAAGACTCCGGGCATGCCGGTACATACGGGACACACCTGGGTGTTCGGCTCCGCGCCGAAACGGGTAGAACAAGAACAGAATATCTTTGAATCCGTCTTCAGCTCGGCGTGTACTTCCAGTCCTATTACCGCTTCGTAACCTAACCCGGACACTTATTTCACCCCCAGCTGAGGCCTCAGACACTTCAGGCCGGTATACTGTTCGAAAGCGTAGGCTACTCTCAGAATAGTACCCTCTTCCAATGGTCTGCCTATTATTTGCAACCCGACCGGCAGTCCGTCAACGAATCCGCACGGCACAGAAATAGCTGGCACCCCTGCTAGATTTACGGGGATAGTCGCTATATCCGACATGTACATGGCGAGCACGTTGTCGACCTTTTCGTTGAGCCTGAAAGCGACGGTAGGTGAAGTCGGGGTTACCAGAACATCGTACCGGCTAAGGACATTGTCAAAGTCTTCTTTTATCAGTCTTCGCACCTTAAGGGCTTTGAGATAATAGGCGTCGTAGTATCCAGAAGAAAGGGCATAGGTTCCCAGCATTATCCTCCGTTTCACTTCGGGTCCGAACCCCAAAGCTCTAGACCTGGCATACATCTCTATAACGTTTTCGGCGTCAAAATCCCTCAAGCCGTACCTGACTCCGTCAAACCTGGCCAGGTTGGAACTGGCCTCAGCCGGGGCTAATATGTAATACGCAGGCAAAGCGTACTCCGTGTGAGGGCAAGACACTTCCTCCACCACTGCTCCCATTTCCTGCAACTTGAGCATGGCCTGGGTAACGGTCTGCTTGACGCCTTCATCTATCCCCTCTTGGAAGTACTCGCGGGGATAGCCTATCTTGAACTCTCTTATATCTGGAACCAGAAACTCGGTGTAATCAGGCACAGGAGCATCGACACTCGTAGAGTCCAGCGCATCGTGCCCGGAAATAACATTCATGACCAGCGCGCAGTCGGTCACATCTTTGGTCAGGGTCCCTATCTGGTCCAATGAAGAGGCAAACGCCACAAGGCCGTAGCGGGAAACCCTCCCGTAGGTAGGTTTCATGCCCACTACCCCGCAAAACGCAGCCGGCTGTCGTATGGAACCCCCGGTATCGGAACCAAGCGCATATATAACCTCTCCCGCTGCCACTGCCGCGGCCGAACCTCCCGAAGACCCCCCGGGAACTCGCTCTGGATCCCATGGATTGCGCGTGGAAAAAAAGGCCGAATTCTCAGTAGAAGACCCCATGGCAAACTCATCCATGTTGAGTTTTCCTAAAAAAACGGCGTTCTTTTCTCTCAGCCTCGAGACCACCGTGGCGTCATAAGGAGGCACAAAATTTTCGAGCATCCGCGAAGAGCAGGTCGTCCTGATTCCCCGGGTACAGAGGTTATCCTTCAACCCGCAGGGAATACCGGCGACTCCGCCGTAAACCTGCCTCTCGTCAACCTCGCGAACTGCCTCGCGGGCTGCATCGGGAGTCAGAGTTACGAACGCCCGGATCTTTTCTTCTACCTCATCTATCCGCTTCAAGCAAGATTCTAGAATATCACAGGCTCTGACCTCTTTTCTAGCAAGCAAGTCTTGCAATTCGCGGATGGTCAAGTCGCACAGCTCCACCTTAGTTCCTCCTCACCGTGTCCTTACACGAAAGGTTCCTCTGATGAATTCATATTATTCGGGGCACTCTGAAGCAACCGTTCTCCCGAAGCGGAGCACCGGACAGTATGTCTTCTCGCGAAACTCCTGCGGGCCTAACCTCGTCGTCGCGAAAAACGTTGCTGACAGGCAGGACATGGGCAAGAGGTTCAATCCCTCGAGTATCTAAATCGTTGAGCCTCGACATGTATTCCAGAATAGCAGTCAACTGTTGGGAAAATCTTCCCTTTTCCTCCTCAGTCAATTTCAATCGAGCCAACATGGCCACGTGTTCCACTTCTTCTCTAGTCAACATGACAGACTCAATCCTTCCTGCATTTATCGTTTTATGTGATGACAGGTTCAAATACAGGTATAAACAGATATAAAATAAAGTGTGCGTTTACGCACACCCTTATCGCCAATGGCTGGGGCGGAAGGATTCGAACCCTCGAATGCTGGAGTCAGAGTCCAGTGCCTTACCGCTTGGCGACGCCCCATTTCGCAATTAAGCTTTACCTTTACACGTAGATTGTACAGAAAACAAGCCCCAACGTCAAGGTCTTGTACCAGTTCCCTTTAGCTGGCTTTATTTTGATCAACATAGGTCTGCAAATTACTAATTTCACAATAGTTGTAGATCAGCAACCCCATATGTTACCATGATTCATAACAGGTTAATTGATCGGTACGCCTGTTAGAAGCATTCTTGGGGCTCTGGTAGCAGCGCCGCAGAGAAAATTTTTGGCAAGATACCGAGATAAAGATATACAAATAAAGATAGAGAGATTAAAGAGAGAAACACTGGGAGTCACGGCAACCGAGGCGAGGGAGGGAATTCAAGATGTTGCGCACCTTGGTGGGCGAAAGGGGTGGAGGCTCGTGCAAGGGTGGCCATCGGATTTTGTCCAGATCGTGGCTGCACTGGTGCAAAATCCCTATATGGGTATTGTCATCGTCGACAAGAACGGTTATGTCACCGTCGCCAACGACACCTACCTTCACGTTGTGGGCAAACCCCGGGAAGAGGTTGTCGGCAAGTATATCCTGGAAGTAACACCCAACTCTCAGCTCCCCAAAATACTGCAGACCGGCGAGGTTCACATCGCCGACTACTGGCCCTGCAACGGCCACGAGCTTATAGTAACCAGATTCCCTATATATAATAAGGAGGGCGAGCTGATCGGAGCTGTTGGCAAGAGCCTATTTTTGGACCTGGGCGATGCCAAAGCTTTAGCCAAGAAGGTAGCAGCTCTGGAAGAAGAGCTGGCCTTTTACAAAGATGCTGTTAAAAGCGTTTTCAGCCCCAAATACTGCTTCGATGTCATAGTAGGCAAAACCAGCAGGATGTTGCGGCTTAAGTCTATGGCCGAACAGGTCGCTCAGACCGGGTCTACCGTGCTGATTACCGGAGAAAGCGGCACCGGAAAGGAGCTCTTCGCCCACTCGATCCATCGAGCAAGTCCCAGAGCCCACTACCCCTTCGTGAGGGTTAACTGCGCAGCTCTGCCGGAACAACTGCTGGAATCGGAGCTCTTCGGTTACGAAGAAGGCGCTTTCACCGGGGCGCG